>CAZVDM010000005.1:28757-48584 GCA_964625555.1 uncultured Chloracidobacterium sp. | reverse complement strand
CCGGGCTTGAATATCTGGCCCGAGTGGCCTGTTTTCGCTTCGACTTCGAGCGTCCAGCTGCTCCATCCGCGACGGCCTACGGTCGCTGTGTTCAACACGGCCGCTTCGAAGCTCAATGCCGCGTCACTTCGTTTTGCAAGGTCACGCATCGGCCCGCGGCTAATGCTTTCCGGTTCGCCCGTAGATTCTTCGTCGCCTGTGAGCATGACCATTATCTGACGGTCTTTCATTGCTCCCACCGCACTAAGAGCCTTTAAAGCCTGCAATATTATAACGTTGCCGCCCATCATATCGCCGACACCGGTGCCGTACGCCTTATTGCCTTCAACCCGAAATCGTTCGCCTTTCAACACGGTATCGATATGGCCGAGCAGGAAGACCCGTTTACCTTTGGTACCTTTTGTTTCCGCAACCAGGTGTCCCGCACGTTTCATCTCGGCCGGCATATCGATCCATTTTATCGACATCCCGAGCGACTCAAATTCCTTGCCGAAAACCATCCCGACATTCCTAACGCCGACGAGATCCTCGGTCGGGCTGCCCATATTGACGGTCTTCTCGAGCAGCGCTATAGCCGCTCCATTGTTCTTGTCGATAAAAGCGATGATCTTTTTCTCTTCGGCATTAAGCGTCTGAGCGCCGACCGCGGAAGCGACCGTAAATAGGAGAGCAAGTGAAAGACACGATCTAAAAAATGAATTCATATTGGCCATAATAATAGCATTGAGAAATACCGATCATGAGAAGACGACGCACCTGCATTAGTTTGCCGCTACTTTCTTTCGGAACCAACTAGCAGCAGAAGAAATCCGATCAGGGCCGGCATCGCTTGCGTAAAGAGGATAGTCGTTTTCGCCGTTATGCCTCCGAAGATGCCGGCCGCCACAATGCAGAGCAAGAAGAATGTCTTTACGTCGCGGCGGCCGGCAACAAGACCCCAGATCAAACCGGCCGCAAGAAAGCCGTTATACAATCCCTGATTCATGGCGAGAACTGCCGACGAAGCCGCGACGTCGGCCGTTGTTCCAAATATCCGATAACCGAGGGGATGATCCCAAAAGAACATTTCGAGCACGAGAATTCCAAGGTGCTCAATTGCGACAAGAGCGACGATCAGGTTGGCAGCGATCTTCATATCAGGAAACATAAACTGAAACGGTCAAAACAGCAAATCCTACAAAACTGTAGGAAAAATCGCACATTTCAAAACAGCCTTAAATCGGCTTTGCGGTCTCGATCTGGTGTTATAGAATCTCATTTTTGAATCGCCGAATGATTCGAAAATTGATAGCAAAAAGTACTTATTTAACACGCTTACTCAGGAGATATAATGAACGCAAAAAATGTACTGACATACGCCGCGGACCAGGAGGCACGTTTTGTGTCTGTTCGGTTCACCGACCTGATCGGATCGTGGCATCATCTTACCTTTCCGATCGACATGCTGTCGGAAGACAGTTTTGAGGACGGATTCGGTTTTGACGCGTCGAGCCTTCGCGGTTGGGCGGCGATCCACGAATCGGACATGCTGCTCGTGCCCGATCCGACTCGATTTTGGATCGATCCTTTTACCGAAGACACTACTCTCTGTCTGATCGCCAACGCCGTCGACCCGATCACGAAAGAAGGTTACTGGCTCGATCCGCGATCGGTCGCCCAGCGTGCCGAGAGCTATCTCAAATTCACCGGCATCGCGGACACGATAAACGTTGGGCCTGAGGCCGAGTTCTTTATCTTCGACGAGGCACGCTATCACAACAACCAGCACTCGGCCGGGTTTTACGTCAATTCCGACGAAGGCCACTGGAACTCGGGTCGCGAGGGCACGTTCGATAACCCGAATAATGGCTATCACATTCGCCCGAAAGAAGGCTACGTTCCCGTCGCTCCCCTCGACACATTGATCGATATCCGCAATACCATTTCGTCGATCCTCGGCGAGGTCGGCATCAATGTCGAATGCCACCACCACGAGGTCGCCACCGCCGGACAGTGCGAGATCGATTTCAAATTCTCGAACCTTCTGCACACCGCCGACAATCTGATGCTCTTCAAATACGTCGTCAAAAACACCTGTCACGCGGCGGGCAAGACGGCGACGTTTATGCCGAAACCCATCTACGGCGACAACGGCTCGGGCATGCATTGCCACCAGTCTTTGTGGAAAGACGGCGGCCCGCTGTTCGCCGGCGATCAGTATGCCGGACTCTCGGAAATGGCCAAGTTCTACATCGGCGGACTGCTCAAACATGCTCCGGCTCTAGTAGGTTTTGCCGCTCCGACGACCAACAGCTACAAGCGTCTCGTCCCGGGCTTCGAAGCTCCGGTCAACCTCGCGTATTCGGCCCGCAACCGCTCGGCGGCTGTGCGTATACCGATGTTCTCGTCTTCGCCGAAGGCCAAACGCCTCGAATTTCGTCCGCCCGATCCGTCCTGCAATCCGTATCTGACGTTCGCGGCATTGCTCATGGCCGGTCTCGACGGAATCCAAAACCGCATCGATCCCGGCGAGCCGCTCGACAAGGACATCTACGATCTGCCGCCCGAAGAGCTGGCAAACGTCCCTTCGCTGCCGGGCAGCCTCGACGAAGCCCTCTTGGCTCTCGAGAACGATCACGAGTTCCTGCTCAAAGGCGACGTCTTCACTGAGTCGCTCATTGAACGCTGGATCACCTACAAACGCGACAACGAGATCACCCCGCTGCGTCTGCGTCCGCATCCGATGGAATTCTCGATGTACTACGACATCTAAAGTCGAAAAGGGAAACCGCGAAAACCGCGAACAGGGCTGTCCGGGACCGCAAGGTTTCGCGGCAGCCCTTCCTTTTGTATTACAGCGTATTACAAATTGTTACGTTGTAATACGGCCTTACGGCGGTAAATGTCTGGTAACAATGGTTTTACCCGGAAATGCCGGATTTGGACTGTCCCGAGTGTCCGGCGTGTCCAGAGTGTACATCGCGTCCTGCGTGTCCCGCGACCTTAATGTCTTGATCTTTCAATCGGCCTTAGGTCGCAAAAATACAAGTAGATTTTCAAATATCTCTCGCTCACGCGATCGGTAAGCGAACCTTTTCAATTATATCGGAATATGCGTAAATGGACAAGATTATTATCTATGCAACAGACAGGTTATGGCCCAGCTATCCGGGCAAGATGATCGTTCCGCCAGGTTTGATCTCGCTGATCGACTGAGACGGGATTTTTTAGCTGACCGGCGATAAACTTTAACGGCTGGAGATCCAGCGGAAAGGCGATGCGTGTTTTTGGGGCCGCATCGCCTATTTTGGGTCTAGTACGAAAGATGATAGGTACCGATCATGAATTCGGCTGACATGTTTTCATTGCTCGCCGCCTCAATTCTGAGATACCTCATGCCGCTCAACCTGGGAATCGTGACATTGCGACTGGCGGGGTCGTTATACTCGTCCATCACATTTCCGCCTCCATTCAAAACCGACACTTTCAGGTCGATGTTGTCGCTTGTAACCGTTATTGGTCCGGGTTTTTTGAAATTGATCCTCAGATAGTCCGCGTCGTATGCCCTTGAGAGGACACCTTCGATCTCGCCGGTCGACGGTAGTGTGTCGCCGGCCGGACTATCCGGAAAGTCATCGACCCGCGCCGCGACCTGGGCATTCAGTAGATCATAATCGTTCACCGGAGCACCGAACTCCGGCTCGGTACACGGCTGCCCGAACCAATTGGTAATACCCACGAGGGGAATTGAACCGGATCCATCACCCATGAGCGGTGCAAAGCCAAGCAGTCCGGACCCAAAGCCAGGGTGATACTCGCGATTAATACCGCAGACGTCGTTGTAAAGATGCTGGTGCGGCAGTCCGCCGAGCGAATGTCCGACCTCGTGCGAGACCGTGTGTGCGACCTGGATCGGATCGTTGAGGTAAGGAGCCGCAAAAGCAAACGTTATTGAGTTTCGAATGCGAAACCCTGCGCCGGCCCACGGTGATACGCCGCCTACGCCGGAGCCAAACCCAGCTGTTTGCGGCGTCGTGGTGACAATGCACATCTGTTTGAACTGTGCCGGCGTTGCAGAAAACTCCGCCGCGTCCGTGGTGACAACTGTGTTAAACGGTGAAAAGTCATCGGCGACGAGCCGCACCAGTTCAGCTTTTTGAGTTGCTGTCATCGCGGGCGGCGGCAGATTGCGTGTCCCCGAGATTATCGAACTGGTGTAGTTATCGCCATTTTCGAACCCCGCTCGTACGACGGCTCCATCCAGATCGAGAAAAATTAGTATTTGCGGGACCTGGAAAGACGCAACATCTCCCTCGTCCTTGCCGTTACGGGGAGATGTGAGCGAGTTGAACGACGTTATCGTCGCACAGTAGCCCGTGCCTCCCTCGTCCTGGGCAAACACGGTGCTTTGAAAAACAAGCGAATAAATTACTGCTGTCGCGAGCAGCGCGAAAATAGTCCTCATACTTTCCTCCTGAATTTCGAATGGCACTGCCGCGCATCGGGGGCTTGATGCGCGGCCAAGGTTATTGTTTTGTCGGAACGAACCAAAAAGTACCACAAATCGGATGGACAATCAATCTTTTTTGGAGTGAGAGTTAGCCGTCGTACCCGCTCAAACCGACTCTTTTCGGCAGACCTCGATGTCTTGCGGCACGCGCCTCGTTAGGTCGCGTCGTTCTGCCGGCATTTTAGATTGCAACCGGCGACATCCGGCGTGAAACAAATAACACGAAACTTGGCCGTCAACAGTGTCCGTTAGGCGGGAGCCGTCCCTGGGGCGCTCAGCTTTGAGCCGTCGGAAGAATGGAAAAGCAACGCCGGGAAATCGCAGATACTTTTCCTTTTTTTGTGACTTCGAGCTTAAACTGTTCCTATGAAGGTTGAACCGGTCGTATTAGAAGGCGAGGTTGTCCGGCTTGAGCCGATGGGGATGGGGCATCTGGAAGGGCTGTGGGAAGCGGGGAAGGATGAGTCGCTTTGGCGGCTGATTCCGACTAATGTTGCTTCGGTCGATGATATGCGGAAGTATGTCGAGTCGGCGCTTGCTGATCGTGATCGTGGGGCCGCATTGCCGTTCGTGACGGTTGAGCGGGCATCGGGGAAGGTGATCGGGTCGACGCGGTTTGGAAATATTGATACGGCGAATTTGCGTGCTGAGATCGGTTGGACCTGGATAACGCCTGCGTTTCAGCGGACGGCGGTGAATACTGAGGCGAAATTGCTGATGCTCAACCATGCTTTTGAAACGTGGAAATGCATCCGTGTCGAGATCAAGACCGACGCGTTGAACGAGCGTTCACGGGCCGCGATAAAGCGTCTCGGAGCTACGGAAGAGGGAATTTTCCGCAAGCACATGATCACCGAGAGCGGACGGTTTCGCGATTCGGTTTATTTCAGTATCATTGATACAGAATGGCCGGCGGTCAACGAGAATCTGGAGCTTAAATTAAAGTCACAATGACGAGAATTTTGTTGTTTGGAATTGTATCGATCGCAATGTTTGCGGCGAGCTGCTCTTCGGGAACTGCCGTTTCCCCAAATTCGGGTTCGGCTAACACGGCGAATGCCCGGAATGCCGAGCCATCAGCAAACCCCGCGAACAGCGACAGTCAGCCGGGAACTCTGGCGTCAGTGCCGGTGGCCCCGGAGGTCCCGGGAACCGCTTCGGGGCCGCTCGCGGAAAAAACACGGAAACCGCTGGTAGATACCAATCCCGGCGGCCAAATCCCGGAAGGGCAGCGTGTTCCGGCCTCGGAAAATTCTGAGATTTCGACAACGATGGACAAAGCCGGTAACTTTGTCGAAACGCGATATTTTAAGACCGATCCGATGCTCGTAAAAGTACAGCGTACATGGCTTGGGCCCGGCAAATCGACGCTCAAGATCTGGCTCAAGAATGGCAAGGAAGTCACGGCTTCCGGCGATAAGATCGAGAATCTGTCGATTGCCCCGATACCGTCGCTATTGGCCCTCGCGGGAGTCAAAACCGCGGCTCCTGCTGACACCGGAGCGAAATAGGCCGTTTGTGTAGTATAATCTCGGTTTGTTATGGATAAATTCAGCGTAATTTGCCCTTGCTGCGAAACGAACATCACTGTCGATGCCCATACCGGCGCGATCATTGCTCACGAAGAAAAAAAGAAGATAACCGGATCGTTCGAAGAACTGAAAGGCGAATTGAGTAAGCAAAAAGAGATGCGCGATCAGCTTTTCTCGCAGGAAATGTCCTCGATGAAGGATCGTGAGCGGCTGCTGGAAGAGAAATTTCAGGAAGCTCTCAAAAAAGCTGACAAGACCACCGGCGTACCGTTCCGCAATCCGCTCGACATGGACTAATGCGGCAGTTCCATATGACACAAGCCTCCGCAGCTATCGACACCACGACAAACGCAAAAGACAGGATCATAGTTGCCCTCGACGTACATGACGCCGCGGCGGCAAGATCCATCGTCGCGGAACTCAAAGATTCCGTCGGTGCTTTCAAGATCGGGCTCCAGCTTTTTACTGCCGAAGGGCCGTCGTTCGTTCGCGAACTGACCGGTTCTGGGGCAAAGATATTCCTCGATCTCAAATTTCATGATATTCCGAATACCGTTGCCATGGCAGCGGTCGAGGCGGCGAGGCTCGGCGTTTGGATGTTCAATGTCCACGCCGCGGGCGGCAGCGAGATGATGCGGCAGACTGTTGTTGAGGTTCGCAATGCATGCGAAAGGGAACGCATCGCCGTGCCGAAGATCATTGCTGTTACCGTACTGACAAGCTCGGACGGCAACGCACTTGCCGAAACGGGCATCGAAACGCCGGTCGAGGAACAGGTCGTGAGACTCGCAAAACTCGCACATGATTCGGGAATGAACGGCGTCGTCGCTTCGGCAAATGAGGCTGCAGCGATCAGATCGGCCGTTGACGATCCGGATTTTCTCATCGTGACGCCGGGCATAAGGCCTGTAGATGCAACAAATGACGATCAAAAGCGTGTAATGACATTTGGCCGAGCGGTCGCCGCCGGCAGCGACTATGCAGTCATAGGCCGCCCGATCACCCAGGCCGCCGATATGCGTGCGGCGGTCGAAACGATCCTCGCCGAGGTCGGAAATTAGAATTGATGAACTTCCGCTATCCCAATTTAACGCTTCGATCGTTTGGCACGGCCATCGCGATGCTTGCCATCTTTGCGGGCGTCAATTTCGGCCAGGCGAAAGCTGACTTGCCTACGTTTTTTCGTATCGGCGAAAAGCTGTCGTATAACGTCGCATTTGAGAGTTTTCCAAACGTAGCGTTTTTTGAGACATCAGTAGTTTCACGCGGGAAATTCGGCGGACGCGATGTCGTCGAATTTCGCGGGCGGATGAAGACATTTGATATCGTAAGCGCCGCATTTTCGCTGATCGACGAGACGCGAACGGTTTATGCCGCCCCGGATTCCGGACTTCCGTTGTATATTTCGCGGTCGATCAATTCCGAAGCGATCCCGAAAGAGACAAAACAGAATTTCTTAGCGACACCGACATCTAACTTTGATCTGCTGACGTTGATCTACAAGGTCCGCGAAGCAGGCGGAAACGGTTCGTTTACATTTGACGAGGACGGCGAGTCATTTGTCGTGACCTTCGCAAGCGGACTCACTGAAAAGGTGAAGACCGACTCGGGGGAATTTGATTCTGTTGTTTCGACCGTGCAGAGCACCTACTTTGACGTCCGAGGGATCAAAGAACTGCGAGTCAATTTTACGTCGGACGAATTCAAGATCCCTGTGCTCATCCGATTCCGGACCGTAAAAGGGCAGTTTGTCTGCAAATTGTCCGGCCTAACGGTCGAAGAGGTGAAAAACGTTGACCCGGTACCGTCCCCAACGCCGACGCCCACGATCCAGCCAGTTGCAACGCCGAAGCCAAAAGCGACGCCCGAGCCCTACATTGATAATCAGCCGCTGTTGCGGGAATTGGCATTCGAGCTTGGAGAAACGCTCGAGTACAAAGTAACCTCAGCCGGACAGGAGACCGCCAAACTAATCTTGCAGGCAAAGGAGCGAAAGCGGATCAAGGAGATCGACACACTCGTCCTGACAGCGACAGTATCGTCCGTTTCGTCTGTAAACAGGCCGTTTGCCCTGGGCGACTCGGTTATCGCCCGCGTAAATCCGGAGACCATTACGCCGCAGACATCTGAAACAAAATTTGCCGGCCAATTGGCCCCGTTCAGCCAGTCAATCACGTTCGACCCCAGGACAGGTGCTGTCACTGCAGGTTCGGCCCGCACCGATTCGCCGATGGGCACGCACACATTGCTGTCGCTGATCTACGCAATGCGGTCATTCAATCTTAAGCCGAGCAAAGATCTCAACGCGCCGGTTAACGACACTCGTGTCGCCGTATTTTGGAATGACAAGACGTATATATTCGTGCTTCGTCCAAACGATATCGATATGATCACGATCAACGGCGAAAAGGTTCCAGCACAAATGATCGCGGTCAAAACAGGGAATGCCCAGCTCGACGCTCTTAACCTCAAAATTTGGCTCTCGACCGAAGCAAGCCGTGTTCCGCTTCGTTTTTCTGCCGGGGCATATCAGGCTGATCTGATCACGTCTACCAATATTTTCATTAACTGACCGATTTACTCTGTGATCTCGGCACAGGATCGGTCGCCAAATGCGTGCGAGCTTTGTCTGACAGGAGCTTTATTATAACACTTTTCATTGTTGCAATTGAAATCTATTTTCAATTAGGTTATTATCTAACTTGGCTGCAGAGTTGCCGGTTCTTATGTCTAAAAACAGCACACTTTCCAATCTCCCGGTCGGCAGCGAAGCCCGTGTCGTATCAGTAAATGCGACCAATGGCATAGCACGACGCATTATGGAAATGGGTGTCGTACCGGGCGTGACGGTCAGCGTGATAAAGGCCGCCCCGTTTGGCGATCCGATCGAAGTACGCGTTCGAGGCTATAGCCTCGCTATGCGAAAGACGGAGGCCGACGCGATCGAGGTCAGCCTCTAGACGCGTGCGATCAAAGCACGAATGGACGGAAACGGTCACAAGGGTCACCTCACCATCGCTCTAGCCGGTAATCCTAACGCCGGCAAGACCACACTTTTTAATTCGCTTACCGGCCTCAAACAAAAGGTCGCAAATTATCCCGGCGTTACGGTAGAACGAAAGGAAGGCGTCTGGCACATTGCCGACAAGGACGCGACGCTGATCGATCTGCCGGGGCTATACAGCCTCGATGCGACGTCGCTCGACGAACAGATCGCCCGCGATATCATTACCGGCGAACAGGCCGGGGTACCGAAGCCTGACGTTATCGTCGCGGTCGTCGACGCTACCAATCTCGAACGCAATCTATATCTTGTCACTCAAATATTCGAATTCGGCGTGCCCGTTGTCATCGCTCTGACGATGATCGACGTGTTTGAGAGGCAGGAACACGAGATCGACGTAGAAATGCTCTCGGCACTGCTCAAAACCCCTGTTGTCGCGATAAATGCGAAGACCGGACGCGGAAAAGAGCTACTCGCGGAGAAGGTAAATGAGGTTCTCGGCACGGTGCCCGAGGTGCCGTATGTTTTTGACGAATCGACCAACGAAGACGGTCCGCACGGCAAGATCTTTGCCCGATACAATTTCATCTCAAATGCCGTCCAGGAATCGACGTGGCACAGCGATCAGAAAAAGCACCGCATTTCGGACAAGATCGACCGTTTGCTGACGCATAAGTTCTTTGGCCTGATAATTTTGGTTCTCATCCTGCTCGTCGTGTTTCAGACCATCTTCTCGTGGGCGAGCCTGCCGATGGACCTTTTGGAAAAGGGATTTGGCGGCGTCGGCGACTTTGTGAAGACGGAAATGCCGCCCGGAATCCTAACGGATCTGATCGCCGACGGCATCATCGCCGGAGTCGGGGGTGTTGTCGTGTTCCTGCCGCAGATATTGCTGCTGTTCCTGTTTATTTCACTGCTCGAAGACAGCGGCTATATGTCGCGGGCGGCCTTCTTACTCGATAAACTGATGTCCCGCGTCGGGCTTCACGGCAAAGCGTTTCTGCCGCTTATAAGCAGTTTTGCATGTGCAATTCCGGGCATTATGGCGACGCGAACGATCGAGAGCCGCCGCGACCGTTTTGCAACGATCATGATCGCACCATTCATGAGCTGTTCGGCACGTTTGCCGGTTTACACGCTGATGATCGGGGCGTTTTTTGGTGGACAATACGTTTTCGGGTTCATCTCGATCGGTGCGCTGTTGATGCTGATAATGTATGCCATCGGCATCATCGCGGCTGTTTTTACGGCATTTGTCCTAAAACGCACGGTCCTGAAAGCGCCGCCGCCGCCGTTCCTGATGGAACTGCCGCCATACCGCTGGCCTAATCTGCGAACGGTTTTCCAGAACATGATCACGAGAGCGTGGCTATTCCTAAAACGAGCAGGTACCGTAATTTTGGCGATCTCGATCATTTTGTGGGCGTTGATGTATTTTCCGATGAGTAAGAGTGACGCGTTTACGCGTTCTTCGGACGTTGCAGGCAATCAACAGGAGAACGCGCCTGATGGCGTAACTCTCACGCCCGAGTCCGAGCAGCTCAAACACAGCTATGCCGGAATGCTCGGGCATGCGATCGAGCCGGTGATACAACCGCTCGGTTTCGACTGGAAGATCGGCGTGGCGTTGATCGCGAGCTTTGCGGCCCGCGAAGTGCTGGTCTCGACGCTCAGCATCATTTACAATGTCGGCAAAGATGAGAATGAGGAATCTGAAACGCTCATCTCCGCCGTTCGCGATGCCAAGGACGACAATGGCAAGTTGGTCTGGACGCCACTCACGGCATTGACGCTGATGGTATTTTTTGTACTCGCTATGCAGTGTATGTCCACGCTGGCCGTAGTGCGCCGAGAAACGAATTCGTGGTCGTGGCCGCTTTTTATGCTTGCGTATATGACCGGTTTTGCGTATGTTGCAGCCTTGATAACATATCAAGCAGGCAAGGCGTTGGGGTTTGGGTGATATGACAGTTCAATACATCATTGTTATAGCCATCATCACCACCGCTATCACCTACGCGGCGGTCACGCTTATCCGCAAGCGCCGTTCATTCTCAACGAAGCCCGGCTGCGGCAGCGATTGCGGTTGCGGTGACGGTTCAAAAAAATTAACCTCTTAGTTTGGAAACAAGCACAAAATTTCTGACGCCGGGTGTGCGGTCGATGCTGCTGTCAACAATGGCGTTCTTTTTGGCGAACGTCTGCGTCAAACAGGTTGCACATATTCCGGCGATGGAGACGGTCTTTTTTCGCTGCATCGTAGCAACGGCATTGTGTGTGATCGGCTTGCGGCGGGCGCAGGCGAGTCTTATCGGGTCAAATCATCTGTTTCTGCTGCTTCGCGGTCTGTTTGGGACGACGGCGTTGTTTTGTTTCTTTTTGACGCTGCAGAACATGCCGCTGGCGTCGGCACAAACTATTCAATATCTCTCGCCGATCTTTACGGCGACGATCGCGATATTTGTGTTAAAGGAAAGAGTGATGCCGGCGCAATGGCTTTTCTACGCGATCGCGTTTGGCGGCGTGCTGCTTATCGAGCAGGTTGATGACAGGATCTCGCCGTTCTATCTTGGCCTTGGCATTCTGTCCGCGTTTTGTTCCGGAATGGCGTACAATCTGGTGCGGAGCCTTCGCGGCAAAGAGCATCCGTTGACCGTCGTGCTTCATTTTCAGCTTGTCGGAGCGGTGGTCGGATTTTTCAGTTTGTTTTTCCAATGGACGATGCCGGTAGGCTGGGATTGGGTTTGGCTGCTATGCGTTGGGATCTTTTCACAGCTCGGCCAGATCTTTCTAACTGACGCACTGCAGCGCGAAAAGGTCGCCGGTGTCGCGATCGTCAATTATACAGGACTCATATACGCCGTTTCGATCGGCTGGATCGTCTTCGGCGAAGACCAAGGTCCGCTCGCGATAGCCGGAATGCTGCTCGTCGTGCTGGGTGTTGTGCTAAGTGTAATGTACGGACGGCGGCGAATGCGTTTCGAAGAGATCGAAGCAACGGCGGCGTGAATAATAATCTATGAAAACCTATGTTGAGTTTAGATCGTCGGCCTTTCCTCCCTATGATGGCGAAGATTCGGAGACCAATCCAGGCATTTTCGGAAAGCGACTTGCAGAATTCATTTTCACAGGTCTGAAAGAGAATGGATTTAGTCCGTTAGAACCATTAGGCGAAGACTGGGGCTGGCTGGTAGAAATCAAAAACGATTCGTTTAAGCTGTCGGTCGGGTGTGGAAATTACGAAGAATACGAAAACGGTTTCTTATGTTTTATCGAGCCGCATACTCCGATAATACGAAGATTCTTATTTTTCGGAAAAGTTGATACCACAGAGCGAGTCAATTCGTTACAAAAAGCTCTAGATACGGTCCTTCGGGCGGAGCCTGCGATTACCGATATTCGTTGGTCAACCCATGAAGAGTTTAACCGTTTAGGAGCCGAAGGCGAGAATAATTTTGATTAAAGCGGCAATCATTACTGTAAGTGACACGCGCGGAATTGACGACGATCTGTCGGGCAATCGTCTCGCGGAGATGCTTGCCGAGACTGGTGCCGAGATAGTCGAGCGCCAGATACTGACCGACGATCTCGAAACGTTACGCAACACTCTTTACGTTTTTACCGAACGCGACGACATCAACCTCATCATCACGACCGGCGGGACGGGGTTTTCGCCGCGAGATAATACGCCCGAGGCGACGCGAGCAGTGATCGAACGCGAAGCTCCGGGAATGGCCGAAGCCATGCGGCGTGAGACGGCGTCGAAACATCCGATGTCGATGCTTTCACGCGGCGTGTGCGGTATTCGCGGAAATACGCTGATCATAAATCTGCCGGGCTCCCCGAAAGGTGTTGAAGAGTGTTTCGAGGTTATCCGGCCCGTTTTGCGGCACGCTATCGAGGTGATCGGCGGAAAAACAAAACACTAATAAGGCAGAAACACGACAGGTAGGGAGTGTGTTCTTGGCGGAAGCTGTTTGTGAAGGTATATTCAAAACCCGACGAGGTCGCCATCGTAGCCACACACTCCCTACCGGTCGTGTTTCTGCCTTGAATTACTCACCGCACATAAATGGGACCGTTGCGGTTTTCAGCGATGCGGTTTTTTGGCCGGTCAGTTTGGCTGTGATCTTTACTTCGCTGCAGAGCGGGCCGTATACAAAGACAGGAACAATGTAAAATCCGTCTTCGTTAGGTATGCCGATCTGGACGTTGCGGGAAGCGATCACCTTCTTATTTGCCGTTACAACCACATTTGCCATTCGGCCGGTTTCAAAAGTGCCTTTTTCGCCTTGAACAAAGACCCAAACAAAAAGGGAAGTGTCGAGGTCGTTAAAAAAGCTCATCGGTTCGCCTTCAGCGGGAATGGCGTCTTCGAGCTTTCCGGTCGTCGAACTGTAGGCCATTACTTTGAGGTCTGCGATGACGTAATCGGCGGTTTTCGAAACAGGTGCTTTTGGTTTTGCCTTTTGAGCGAATGCGGCGGTCAAGCCAATGGAAGATACAACAACGGCGATTGCCGCGAAGCGTAAGATCGATGTCATTTTGTTTAGATTCTCCAGATATGTATTTGATCAACGGGCATTTGAGCCCAATTCGGCGGTCAGGGTTTGCTGCTAAATTTTGAAATTCGGAGCCTCATTTTCGCAGAGCGTTGGCAATGAACGCCGCGGCATCCGATTTGAGCTTTGCGAGCGAATTTTTCTCGATGTACATCATATGCCCTGATTCATAGTAGGCGAAACTTATGTTTCGGCGGAGCGTCGGGTCCAGATTCATGGCAGAAACGGTATATTCGGCAGCATAAAACGGCGTTGCCATGTCGTAATACCCTTGAGCGACAAAGATCTTCATATACGGGTTCTTCGCCATCGCGTCCTTCATGCTGATGCTCGTGTCAGCGTAACCGTTTGTCACGTTCCAATTCCAAGGGCTCGAAATGCCGCCGCCGAGAATGTAGTACTCGGTGTCGGTCTTGAAGCCAAGTTCGCCTCTCACGTACGCATTAAACGCTGCGGTGTAGGGCGGGCGAATCGCGTTCATCGAGGGATCGCTGTCCGGAGATACGCCGGCTGCGTCGCGGTCGATGCCCTTAAAACGGCTGTCGAGGCGTCCGGCGGTTCGGCGTTCACTGCGGAGCAATTCCTTCTGAAACTTGCTCAGATCGACGCGAAAATTTGTCCGCTCGACGAATTCGCGGCTCAAACCGGTGTAAGCGGCAAATTTTTCAGCGAGCGCCGAACGTTCGTTTGATGTCAGGCCGTCGATCCTGAGCATCGCAGGCAAATACTCATTTGCAGCGAACTGACGTGCCTCATGCGTTATTTGTTCGATCGACTTTGACTGCATCGCAGCTGAAAGTCGTTTGTGATACCACGCGGTCGCGGTGTACGAAGGGAGAATAAGTACGAGCGGAAGGTCGTTGTTTTCGGCAAAACTGATCGTTTGAAAATTCAAAACGGCCGACACGAGCAGAATTCCGTTAAGTGCGATGCCCTTTTGAAATAGGTAATTGGAGAGTCCCGATGCTCGGGTCGTTCCGTACGACTCGCCAACGAGGAAAAGGGGAGACATCCATCGTTCGCTGCGTCCAAGATATAGCCGAATAAACTCACCGATCGAATCAATGTCGCCGGCAACGCCAAAGAATTTGCTCGCCAGCTCCGGTTTAGCCGCTCGCGAATAGCCCGTCCCGACAGGGTCGATAAAGACCATATCAGTTTCGGTCAGCCATGTGTGCTGATTGTCTTCCATCTCGTACGGAGCGGGCGGCAGCATGCCGTCGTCCAGCATTTTGACTCGCCGCGGGCCGAGCGCGCCTAAGTGGAGCCAAACACTTGCTGAGCCGGGACCGCCGTTGAACGAAAACATCAGCGGCCTGCCCGCCGGCGGATCGTTGAGCGTGTAAGCCATGTAAAAGATCTTTGCCTCGACGTCGCCGGAGACCGCATTCTTGATCGGCATGAAACCGGTAGTGACGGAATAGTTCAACTGGCGCTGACCGATGCGGACAGAGTGCTTAGTAATAACGGGAGGTTCCTCCTTCGCATCGGGCGTCGCGGCCGGTTTGACGGCAGGCGTTTCAGTCGGCTTTTGAGGGGTCGGCTGAGCTGTAGTATTTACCTGAAAAAGCAACAAGACGGGCAGAAAAAAGGCTGCGATCATATTGTTTAATTGTTCGTTTGAGTAGATCGTGAATACGCCGAGAAGATTAGCATAAGCGGGAAAGATCTGCGAATCAGTGCAACGGCCAAACTACTGTTCAAGGATGAAACTTTTCGGGACGAAGTCGAGCGAAATGATCTCACCGGCGACTTTTTTCTTTGGATCCGGCATGTCCGAATAGACAAAAACGACGGGGAACTCGACCGGCGTCAGGGAGCAGCCGAATTGAACACCGTTCAGATCCTGGACAAAGAGAGTGATAGCTACATTTCCGGGATTCGCTGTCATTAAACGGAGCGTGACATTGCCAGTTCGGATGTGAAAGAAAGCAGCTTTGCTCGTGCACTCGATCCGATCGAGGTATCCGATAGCCCGCTTTTGTCCGGCGGCAGGCTTTTTGACCGCATCGGCGATGCTCTTCATCATGGCGGCCCGACGTCGTGCTTCAAGGTCCTCGGTCTTGAGCGAATCGCCGGTCACCGGCCGAACTTCGGGCGGGCCGTCGGTCGTAAGCGGTCGCTTGGAGAGCGTCGGCGGGACGAGAACGGCCTCGATAAAGCGAAAATCCTCTGGCACGAATTCGATCGCTCGCAGTTCGCCCTTAGTCACGGGTTTTGTGGAGGCCTTAGGCAAAAACGTGATGACCGTGTTAAACGCGCTGAGATCAGAATCGCAGCCGACCAGTCCATCCTTAAGTTCTGAGGCAAAATCATTTAGCGTGAGCGACTGAAAATCCTGCGTTTTGAGCACAAAGGTTGCCCCACCGGACTTGATCGTGTAAAGGATCGGCACGGCTCGGCAATCGATCTTTTGCACGGAGCCAACTATTCGCTGTTCACCCGGTTCGAGCTTTCGCCGCGCCTGGTTGATTGAACGAAGATTAGCGTCCGGGTCATCGACGGCGATAGTTTCCCCGGTCGGCGAGAGATTCATACTACCGCCGGCATTTGCCTTTGCGATCCTTTCGGAGACCATTCGGTCGAATTCTTTCTTTTGTCCGATCCGCTGCAAGAGCGATTCGCCGCGCGTTTTGATCTCGTTACCGTCGGCAGTACGGACCAGTTTTTCCGCTAACGCGGCAGCGTCGTCGAGTCTGTTAAGTCGAAAGAGCAATTCGGCGTGCCTGATCGCGTACCGTTGGCTGCCGGGCTGATATTTTAGAGCCTGTTTTATCAAGTTGACCGAGTCTTCGAGCCGCTCATTATTTACAAGATTTACAAACGCCATCAGCTCATAGCTTTCTGTGAACGTCGGTTTGAGTGCGATGGCTCTGCTCAGCGCGTCACGCATCTTCGCGGAATTCAGTTCGGGGAATTTCTGCACATATCCGAACTCATCCATTCCTTCGCGGCTGAGAAGATACGCATACTGGTACAAAGCCGAGTGATTTTGGCTGTCTGCAGCGATCGCTTTTTCGAGAAAACCCCTTGCCTCGTCCCATTTGCGCTGTTTCACTTTGACCATTCCCATTGTGGTGTTAGCGAGGCTCGAACCGGGGTTCGACTTTAGCGCGGCCGTGAGAAAAGGTTCGGCGTCATTGACACGATGAATATGAAAAAGCAGATCGCCGAGATAGGAGTTGCTCGTATCCTCGGTCATTGGCGACGCGACCATTTCCGCGTCAAACGCAAGTTTGGTCTTGAACGTATACTCGACATAATTGAAGCGGCTCATCCCGACATATTTGCGAAGTTCGGTCTCGAGTTGGACGATGCTCATACCAAATGCGTCTTGCACGGCCTGGCCGACGGCGACGTCCTTGAGCATCAATTGCAGAAATTTGTCGAGTGCAACTCCCTTTCCGCCCTGCAGTAAGTAATGGATCAGTGCCCAGGACTGAGCATATACAATATTTCGGGAATGATCGCCGGTTTGGAGCAGTTGACTGTTTGAAATCCGGAAGAGCTGGTCGAGCGGCATCAGCTTACTTTGTTTCAGCAGCCAAAGATGCTGGCTCTGCGGAAGCCCGAGTTTGACCTTGATGTCATCGGTAATCGCAAAGGTCGAGTAGTATTCTGCCAAGCCCTCGTTGAACCAGGGCGGTATCTCGCTTTTTCCAAAAGTGGTGTCGATGATGAAGTGAACGTACTCATGGAAGATAAGTTCGAATGTCTGTGCGTCCTCACCCTCCATTGAGAGCGTGATATAGTTCACATCCTCGCCGCCTTGAAAATAGCCGGCGACAAATTCGTCGATCTTTCCGTCCGCACGCTTCGGCTTGAAGTCGCGATAGGACGACTTGCTCTTAAAAACGACGACATTTGTCGGGATCGAAGAATTTAGGTTTATACCTCGGAACAGATTCCGAAAGGTTTCGCGAAACTGTTCAAGCCGAGTGCCTACCTTTCGTATCTCTTTCTCCGAAGCGTTGCCGATCAGAAAGAAGTTTTTGCTTTTTACCTGTATCCACTCGTCCTTGGCAGCTGCGTCGACCGGTACAAATAACAGGAAACCGATGGTTAAAAGAAGAATGAGTGAGGTACGCAGGTAATTCATAGCGTTTCTGTTCAACGTAGGATGAAATTTAGCATATTGACCGCACAAACAAGGACGGTAAGGAGTGTGCAAATCGTCGTTGAAACATAGCGATGACAAGAGTTATCGAGATGCTACAAATCCGAGTCTAACATACTCCTTACCGGTCGTGTTTCCGCTCTTTACCTCGTTACTTTGTTCACCAATACGCCGTTGATGATCGTACCGACACAATGTGTTGTCCATTCAAGCGGGTCGCCGTCGAAGAGTGCAAGGTCTGCGTCCTTGCCGACCGCGAGTGAGCCGATGCGGTTGTCGAGGCCGAGTATTTTGGCGGCGTCGATGGTGATCAAAGCAAGGGCGTCACGCTGTGAAACGCCGTTTTGAGCAGCCATGCCCGCCTCGAATAGGACGACGCGGGTTTTGGGCACGTAGCCTTCGTATCCGGACTGCAGGGCGACGGGAATGCCCGCAGCCTTAAGTTTCGCGGCCGTTTCCATCGACGCACCCTCCATATCGCCGCCTGCACGTGCCATCGTCGGGTGAATTATCACTCCAACGCCGGCAGCTTTGATGTCGTTCATGACAAGCTGTGCGTCTGCGGCCCCGTCTAGCACGACCTTGATGTTAAACTCCTTCGCGATGCGAAGAGCCGAGATAATATCCTGAGCCTTGTTCGCGTTAATTAGCAGAGGAGTCTCGCGTTTGATGACCGCGGCCATTGCGACAGATTTGAGATCCTTTGGTCCGTCAGCCTTCTTGGAGTTTTCTTGTGCCTTTATAAGTTCGGCACGAAGCATCGCGACCGCCTTTGCTCGCGAACCGGGTGATCTGCCCGCACCGGCGAGGCCGTTATTGCCAAGCGTGACCATTATCATCGCTGTCGGAACGATAGTCGCGTCATCGACGGTTTTCCCCCAAGTCTTGGCGACCATGGTCTGCCCGGAAATAAGGGCACTGGGCTGATGTCCGGTATGTATCGTCGTCACGCCGAATTCGCGGACCCATTGGATCAGCCTTTCATCGGCGTTGTAGGCATCGGTCGCACGAAGTTCCGGCTGCACGGTACCGCCGCCGTCGAGAGCCATTTGATCGTGCGGCTGGTTGAGATAACCGTTGAGCCCAATGACCGTATGTGCGTCGATCAGGCCAGGCGTGATCACTTTGGCTGAGACAACGGTGTAGTTCGCCGGGATCGTGATGGTCGCGGCGGTTCCGACGGCTTCGACCTTTCCGTTATTGACCAGGACAATGCCGTTTGTGATCGGTTCGCCCGTCATCGTCCAGACAGTCTCGCCCTTGATCGCGATCTGGCCGAATGCGGAAACGGCGAGGATTAGCCACAGAGAACCCAGAGTGCACAATTCAAAGAGGTGTTTCATCATGTTTTCCTTAATAATTTTCACTTTTAACTTGGACGTCATTTAATTCTCACCTCCAATATCTCCGTCGAAACAATCGATGTGCATCGTCCTGTCAGTAGTCGCCCCGTTTCCACCGGTCTGAACAAGATAATCCTGTGGGTTTGAACGGTCGAAAACCTTTCTACCCTCGACCCAAGTCTCAAGCACATGTGTGTAAACGCTCAGCGGATCGCCGGACAGGACAATGAAATCAGCATCCTTGCCAACTTCAAGAGATCCAACTCGTTTGTCCAGGTCGAGCATTATCGCGTTCGCCATTGTCAGTGCATAGAGAGCCTTTTCGCGTGACATGCCGGCACGGACAGCCATTCCGCCGCTACGGAGAAACCAACGCGAGTCCGTAATGCCGTCATCTGTGTGAAATCCCGTCAAAGCGCCCGCCTTTTCGAGGGCCGCGCCATTCTCGGCCATCAGGTCCATCGTCTCCAACTTTCCGCCCGGTGAATCGATGAAAATGATCGACGCCGGAACCTTCGCTTTGGCTATCTCGTCGGCAACTTTCCATGCCTCGGACACGTGCTGCAGCACCAGCCTGAAGCCAAATTCCTTTTGCAGCCGGATGGCCGTCATAATATCGTCGTGCCGGTGAGTGTGAAAGTGGACCATGCGTTTGCCGTCGAGGGCCTCCACAAGAGCTTCCATGCCAAGGTCACGGGGCGGCATTTTCGCGGCATCGCCGGCGGCCTTTTTCACCTTATCTCGGTATTCCTGAGCTTTGATAAACTGCTCACGGACGAG
>CAZVDM010000005.1:25469-28657 GCA_964625555.1 uncultured Chloracidobacterium sp. | reverse complement strand
GTATCGACGAGGCCGGGCATAATTGTTTTGCCTTTGGCATCGACAACGGTTGCGCCGGCAGGCGGTTTTGTCGATCTTGAATCACCGACGGCGACGATCTTGCCGTTTTGGACGATGATCGTGCCCTGGTCAAATGCGGGGCCAACTATCGGGATGATCTTTGCATTAATATAAGCGACTGGCTTGTCCTGAGCAGCGGCCGCCGCTGTAAGCATACAGGCGGCAACAAAGCTGAGAAATAGTTTCTTCATTCAAAAAACCTCGATTGTGTTGAAATTAGAGCGGTTTGTATTGATAAGTTGCTACTTATCCGGCCTCGTGTCAAAGGCTGCAATTAGTTTTGGCTATTTTTCGTCAGCGATCGGCAGGGAAACGGCGAAGATCGAGCCCGTCGGTGTGTTGTTTCTGTGTTCGATGCGTCCGCCGTGGGCAGTCACGATCCCGTAACAGACGGCCAGGCCGAGACCCGTTCCTTTGCCCGTCGGTTTTGTAGTAAAAAATGGATCGAAGACCTGATTTACATCCTCGCTGTCAATGCCGGTGCCGTCGTCGGCGATCTCGACGATCACATCGCTACCGTTTTGAACGACATTTATTGTCAGAGTTCCGCCATCCGGCATCGCGTCGCGCGCGTTCAGAAAGAGATTGAGAAAAACCTGCTGCAGCTGATCTTCATCGGCATGAACTGCCGGCAGGTCCGGACACCTCTGACGTTCCAAATCAAGGGATTGAAATGCTTTGTCAAAGCTCGCGAGCCGCAGTGCGGTGTCGATTACCTTGTCGATATCGGTGTCGGCACGAGCCGCCGGACGCGAACGCGCAAAGTTGGTCATATCACGCGTGACCTGGCCGATCCTCTCGATCTGGGCGGAAATGAGGTTTAACCTCTCACGCGTTTCGTCGGAATGACCGTCCGCCGCGCGCATGATCTGGACGAGCGAAGATATGGAAGCGAGCGGATTATTTACTTCGTGGGCAACACCTGCCGCAAGCGTGCCCATCGCTGCAAGTTTTTCTGTGCGGACTAGCTGTTCGTTTAGGCGTTGGAGCTCGTCGATATCGGCACGCATTTTCCGACTCATCTCGTTGAACGAGTCCGCCAAGAGACCGATCTCATCATTACTGGCTCGAAGATCGACTTCGGTTCCGTACGCACCCTTCGTAACCTCGACCGCCGCCAAAGTGATCCTCTGCAGCGGCCGCGAAATCGTTCGCAAAACGAGCAAGACAAGCAATAGGTTGGGGACCAGGGCCGAGATCACACTAAAGACCAGATACCGCCGCCAGGCCTCACCGTCCATTCCGTTATGAAAAGCCCACCAAACGATCGGCACCTGAAATATCAAAAAGCTAACGATCGCAACCGAAGCGATACTAAGTGCGACCTTATACGTGATCGGAAACAAACGAAACTGATTGAGTGCGGTCTGGAGGGAGAAGAGCCTGAAATTGAATATCGCGTAGGCATATATGACCACGCCCGGCAGTACGAAGATCGCGCTCAGCGGCAGCAGTTCGTAATTGCCAAAGAAAGGGAAGGCGATATTTGCAAGCGTTTTGAGTACGCCCGTTATCGCGAGACCCCAGATCAAAGCTCCGACCTGCTGCCCTTTTTGCGTGCCGCTGTATTTTCGATACTTTTGAAAGAGAACGACCGCTCCGTAACAAAAGACGAAATAGACGTACGCCACAAAGGCGTATGCTAACGTCGTCAGCTCGATCACAAACCGCCCGTTCTCAAATCCACTGCGCTCCCAAAGCAATCCGAATAATGCCGCCGGTATTAAAACGACACCCGGAGCAAATAAAACGGCGGCCTTCTTACGTGGAGTACGGGAATTTTCAGGAAAGACCCACGCGAAAACGACCAAGGCATACTGCATAATGAGCGCCGTGATAAAACTAGCCGCGGCCCACCAACCGGCTGCAGAATTTCGCGGGTAGAAATTCCAAAAGATCAGATCCTTAGTCGTCCAAACCGCCAAAAATGCGATGAACGCCGCAAAGGTCTGATGAGCCCTGTTCCGCGGGTTCGAAACGAATACGTAAAACCCGAGCGTCACGAGCAGAAACAGCGCGAACATGTGCAAAAACACCAGCATTGGCTAGATATTAAATCTAGAGCGGTTGATTGCAAAACCCTTGAGACTTGTTGAAATGGTTTAGCGGATCATCGCGGGGACCGCATCCTGCGGAGACAACCCGGCAGAAATTTCGACGCGAGGGGATGAAGCGTCGGAATTCAGCTCGCGAAGCCTCGATGCCGTCTGCCGATCACCAAGCAATTCCGCTAAAGAAGTTGCCGAGGACAATAGAGTGCTGTCTGAATATATGCTTGACGCCGAGATGAATTTAACGAGATCATCGCTTGCCGCATCGGCATGGTCCAATAGCCGGTTCTTTGCTTTGCGCTCAAGACAAATGGTCGCAATATCGCCTTGCCCGTGAGATGAGAGCTTAAAAAGCTCGTTCACTGTGGCGGCCGAATTTTTGGCATTCGCGGCTTGAGCAAGTCCGGTGTATCTTGCGAAGAGTTCGCGAAATTCAAACACGGATGCGGCCGTTTCGTCCGAAAACGCAGAACGCTCGATCTTCAGCCTTAGCGTGTCCAATCGCCGTTCAAGGTCATTCTGACCGATTTGCGATCCGCTGACCAGTTGCGTGCGAATCCCTTTTATCAACAGAAATGCGGCTATTGGCCAAAATAGTGAAACCAGAACGATCCTTGCGGCGAAATAAATGGCTGGTTTACGACTTGCGGCGAAAAAATAGTGCATACTCAGAGGTGCACCGCATGCCAAGTAGATTATTGCAAAGTCAATGAACGTCATTGGCCTTGAACACTGCAACATTCGTTCCACAAAAGTTTCAGGCCACATCCGTAACGCGGAGTTAACACGGCAGCCCGATAATATCGTTGTAAAGTAAAAATTTACGGAACAACCCGAAGGCGTAAGTCGTAATCTCACTGTTGGCAATTCGCAAATAATGAGATCAGTTTTTGCATAATGCAAAACTCTACGCCCGATCCGGCAGCCGAAAAATTCGGTTACGCAAAACCCGGATCTCTTTATCGTCCACTTAATGGCACACGGATTGCCTTAGGTATTAGTTAGTTTGTAATAATCGGTCAAAATGACCGTGAAAAATGCAGGAGCATTGAGATGGAAGGCAAGTTAAAGATAAAA
>CAZVDM010000005.1:0-25369 GCA_964625555.1 uncultured Chloracidobacterium sp. | reverse complement strand
ATTGCAGGACAGCCTCGGATCAAAACGCGAGAACGTCAAGATACACCTTGCAGATGTCAACGAATATTCTCAGATCGATCGAATGGTATCTGAAACGGTTCAGGCCTTTGGAAAGATCGATGTGCTGGTGAACTC
The DNA here is from genome assembly GCA_964625555.1 of uncultured Chloracidobacterium sp. GTDB lineage: Bacteria > Acidobacteriota > Blastocatellia > Pyrinomonadales > Pyrinomonadaceae > OLB17. The sequence goes on along the minus strand of CAZVDM010000005.1, from coordinate 25,234 downwards.
GGCCGGTATCATAAAGAACGGTACGATCGAGAACACGACGCTCGATGAATGGGACAAGATGATGAATGTTAACCTGCGTTCGGTTTTTTACCTCATGCAAAAATGCATTCCGCATATGATCGAATCGAAGGGAAATATCGTAAATGTGTCGAGTGTTGCCGGGACCCGTTCGTTTCCGAACGTTCTTGCCTATGCAGTTTCAAAAGCGGCTATCGATCAATTGACACGGTGTTCAGCACTCGAACTTGCGGCAAAGGGCATTCGGGTGAATGCGATCAATCCGGGAGTCGTGGTGACCAATCTGCATACGCGGAGCGGAATGGATGCAGAGAATTACGAGGCGTTTCTCGAACGAGCAAAGGAAACACATCCGATCGGGCGGCCCGGAACACCCGAGGAAGTGGCCGAACTGATCTATTACCTGGCATCGGACAAGGCCGGCTGGATCGCCGGGGCAACGTATGAGATCGACGGCGGGCGAGGCCAGACATGTGCGCGATAGAAATGTGTAAGCATGATAATTCAGTTACTACCAAGCAGTTTTGACGAAACGGGAAAGGTGTCGCAGCATCAGCGGCTGACCTGTTTCGTCGTAAACGACTCGGTCGCTATCGACGCCGGGAGTTTGGCGTTTTCGTGCTCCCGCGAGCAGAGAGAACAGATCAGGGACATCGTTATTTCGCATACGCACTTGGATCATATTGCTGGTTTGCCTATATACATAGATGATCTGTTCGCCGGCCTCACCGAACCGCTGCGTGTACATGCGACCAGGAAAATGGCGGATTCGCTTGAAAAATATGTCTTCAATTGGGACATCTATCCAAGATTCTCCGAATTGAAGAATGATCACGGCACCGTGATGGAGTACAAGTTCTTTGAGCCGGGCGAGAGATTTTCTGCCGGCGGTCTTGAAATTACCGCCGTTTTGGTCAATCACAATAATCCGAGTGCCGGATTCATCATCTCGGACGGCAGTTGTGCGATCGGCATAACCGGTGACACTGCTGAAACCGACGATATTTGGCGAGCATTTGGGCAATACCGTGATCTAAAAGCAATTTTCGTCGAATGTGCGTTCCCAAATGAAATGGACAGCCTTGCACTCGCTTCGCATCATCTGACACCGAATAGACTAAACATTGAGCTCGAAAAATTCATGAACGAGGGTTGTCAGGTATTCGTATCTAACATCAAGGCGATGTACCGTGAACGTGTGGTCGAGCAAATACTGGCTTTGCGGAAGAGGAATTTGGAAATTGTAGAGGTTGGCAAGGTCTATGAGTTTTGATCCTCGGGAAGTTTGAACCTGAGGAAGTTGATCTTTTCAAAGGCACCCTGACGGTGCTCACCAAGAAAATTATGCAGGACGACACGGCCGTTCGGCATCACCTTAGCGATCCTGAAAGTTCGCTCCTCGCGAGATTTTCCCGGCATGATCTCTGCACGAAAGGTCACGTTCATTTCGGGGCGAGCCCATACATCGTTGTTTGCTGATCTATTGTTATTGCGGTCGTTGATTCCCATATTATTACTCGTCGTCGAGTTTTGGCTTGTGCTTTGACTTTCGCATTGCTGGATGGCGCTTTTCTTCGGGTTTGTCCTGGCCCATCTTTTTTGCTGGCGGGGCAGTTGGTTTGCGGATCGAATCGAATACGGGCCGCTCTGCTTGCTCATGTTTCCGACGGCGTTTCATCATGTGATAATACCAAATTACCGCAGTTGGTGGCCAAATTGTGAAGGTGCGTTCGATTGACAACGACAGACAAAAATTTCACTATAAATTAACATCAGGATTGGCTAACGACCCGTGAACCGCATAAAATATCTTGGCTGGAAATAATAGAAATCGACATTCAAATCCGAGAAAAGCCGCCGGTTTTGTAATGAGACGCCGGCCATTTTGGTTGCCTGCCTCGAACTATTATATCCTGGCAGGAGCGATCGGCCTGGCGTTGTTCTTTCTTTCTTGGGGAATACTCCATGACGGCGGTGACGAAACGCCATGGATAACCGCAGGTATCGGTTTCAGCATCTTTATGGTCGGGGCGGTCGTCCTGAGAGAATTGATTCTCAGGCGGAACCGAAACAGATACCTGGCACAGCAGCGGGAATTTGACCGGCATATCGCGGATGCGGTAACTCGGATAGGTGAAGGACACCGCTCGGATAAGTTGACGATCGAGCGCAACGACCGGATCATTTCTGACATCAAACGAAAGTCGGAAGCGGCTAAGGTCTTGAACAAATTTGCTGACGCCCATCGCGAAGTCTTTGAATTATGTGACCAGTATCTCGAGATCAACGATCGGGAATCCCGTCTTATCAGGACCGGATCGCCTAGAGTCCGGGCGTTGAGAAAGGGCCGAGAATCCGTGTCACGGTTTCACCGTTTTCATTTGCTGCAGTGGGCACAGATCGAAACTCGGAACATGACTCAGGAAGTGCCCGGGCTGGTTGAGACCGGCGATAAGGTCTCAGCATTGCAAAATGCGCTTGGTGTGATCGATTCGGCACTCGAATATTATCCTGCCGAACGTTCGCTAGTGGAATCGCGGCTTGTCCTCAGTGAAATGCTCACGACGGTAAAAGTGTCGCATTTTGTTGAAAAAGCTGAATTGAGCGCGTTTAAGGGTGACGTAAAACAGGCGCTAAGTTTGTACCGCGATGCCTTGTTCTATCTTGGCCGGGACAACGCCAAAAGTGAGCAGCGAGATGCGGCGGCGCAAAGGATCATGTTCGAGATCGATCGCTTGCATGAGCTTGAAAGTTAGAAATCGTAGTATTCTCCCAGTGTTTTTTGTAAATCAATGATCTCTCAAAAATGTCCAAAATGTCGAAGCAGCCGCATCAGACGCGGTTATAGGCCGACGCCACTCCTCTCGAAGGTCATCTTTCGTTATTGTTTGTTGTGTGATTCGTGCAATTGGGAATTTTGGGGTTTTGCGGTTCCCGGAACAGTGAACTCACGTCCTGACAAGAAGAAAAAGGGCACAACCGCCAAATAGGTCAGCAGACTCTGCTATATGATCCCAAACGAAGTCGAAAATCATCCGGGGATCTGTCCATTCGATCAAATTGAAACAAACAATAGCATTCTGTCTTCTATGCATCGCAGGTCGATGTTTTTGATCGTAGTAGTGCTTTTTTGTCTGTTTTATCCCCGGAGCGCTAGTTCGCAGGAATTTGAACTGGTACATCACGGCGACATAGTAGATGTTGATGTCGTCGGCGGTTCTGAATTCGATTGGCGAGGCCGGCTAACGCCCGAGGGCTTTTTGGACGGCCTCAACAGTTTTGGCGAACCAATTCTCGGTCTTTGCAGGTCTGAAGAGGCGATCGCCGCAGATGTCCGCCGAGCGTATTCAAAGTATCTTCGCGATCCCGTCGTCGTCGTAAAAGTTATAGACCGTTCGGGAAGACCCGTAGTTATTCTCGACGGCGCGGTGAAAATACCGCAAAAGTTCCAGATGAACCGCCCTGCGACACTGAGAGAGCTGCTGGTTCTTTCGGGCGGCATTCGAGATGACGCGAGCGGGGACATTCAGATATTTCGACCGAACACTCTCGATTGTTCGGCCCCGGACGCAAAGCGAGCTGTCACCGAAAGCAACTCGCTTTCTATATTGAACATCACAATTAAAGATCTGATATCAGGCAACGCGGTAGCGAATCCATTGATTCGGAGTGGTGACATCATCACAGTCAACATAGCTGACGTGATCTATGTTATCGGCGGCGTGGTCAACCCTCAACAAGTTTCATCGCGAACGTCATTGACACTTTCTCGAGCTATTGCATCTGCCGGGGGGCTGACCAAACAGGCCGACGCGGGATCGATCGCTATCTATCGCCGAGAGAATCGAGATACCGACCGAATCGAAGTGGACCTTAAAAAGATCGAGTCCGGCGAAGTTCAGGATCCTCCGCTTAAGGCGTTCGATATCGTCGAGGTTGCTGTTAAGGGGGCTGAAAAGCGAAAGATCCCGCCGATCGTAACAACCCAGATAGCGGGTCGCAAAGCGATTCCGTTAAGAATTGTGGAATGATGACCGAATAAATAAATGAGACGACGAAACCGTTAATATTGTAAACTTAAGTTGTCACGGTCGGGGTCCGAACCTTATGATAGTTAGTTATGGCAATTACAGGGAAAAAATTTAGCCGCCGCACGATCGCGTTTTTTTGGACACTATTGGTGGCGATCGTGGTAGCGGTACTTATTCGAATGGAGCAGATCTCGATCCTCTATGTTTTGGTGACTCTCTCCCTCGTTATCTTGTTATTGACGGTCGGTTTTGCGGACCTTGAAAAGGTCAGCATCGACGGCTCTGATGAAAAAGTGTAACGAGCGATTTCAATTTGCGGATGAATAACTTTCTTCGTCTCATGCTGACACTATGCGTCCTGACAATAGCCTCAGGTGAGGTTATTGGTTCGACGAGTTCAGCATTCGCAGCAAAAGAAGAGGTTCCAAAGCTTCAGTGGAAAGGCAAAAAGATCGAAATTGCATTATCCCGTTCGTTACTGTCGAACTCGCCAAATATCAAGGTCGGCAGTGATGTTGCCGGTGCGATACGAAGAAGTATTGCATCCTGGCAAAATGTCGCCGCCGTCGAAATACGCACTCAAGAAACGTCACGGCAAGATGTTAGTCCGTCCGGCTTGGTTGGCGACGGGGTTAGTTTGATCACTATCGCTGCTAGTCCCGAGAACATTCTTTTTTTTGGCAAAGACCCCTACTCGGCTTCGGCAAAGACCCGCATCTTTTACAACAGACGCGGATTTATCACTGAAGCAGACATTGTGCTTAACCCCTTTCAGCTATTTTCTACAGACGGATCGTTCGGAACATTTGATCTGGAGTCGACGCTTCGGCATGAGATCGGCCACTTGCTTGGCCTTCGTCATTCTGTGGTGGTCGGTGCCGCAATGTATGACAGTGCAACAAAAAACGGAGTTTTTGGTACGGGCTTCAATGATCCGGGGCTGACGGAAGATGATATAACTGCGGTCCGAGGGGTCTACGGTCCTGCCGAATCCGATCAGGACTGCTGCGGTTCGATCGTCGGAAGGATCTCCCCTACAGTCCGCGGCGGCCGTGAATATACGGTTTGGGTTCAGGAAACCGCGACCGGCCGGCTCGTAGCGAATACGGTGACCGATCGTAGCCGTAATTTCAGAATTGATGGTTTGACGGAAGGTCAGTATTCAGTTTTTGCCCTTGAAACCGGCAAGACGCAACGGTATTCGGCCCAGCTCGTTGATGATGTGAAAGTTGAGAAAGAATCTGTTTCCACTGTCACAGTACGGTATATTCGCCAGCCGATCAATTTTTCGCTCGAATTATTGGGGACGAATGGGGTATTGTCCGATTCGCCGATATTTTTGCAGCGGGGAAGCACGCAGCGGATATTTGCGGGAGGAATGAAGCTGTCGACAGATCGAGTGCGATTCGAAAGTGATTCGCCATATTTAAGCATCGAATCAGATTCGATCAATAACATTCAGTTCGATTCTGACCTTATTGGCGTTAGCTTTTCGATCAAAGTTGATCCTGATACAACGCCCGGACAATACAATATTCTCGCGAAATCAGCGGACGGCTCGTATTACGTCCGGATCGGAGCGATCTCGGTGAGATAGCGGCCATCGACCGAACGCACTTTCACCGTCAATTATTTACAAATAACTTAGTTTATAGCGGTTGTATGAGTTGCAATCGAAATTTGTTTGTGCATAATCTACCTTGTTCACCACCCCGGTGAACATTTGCTGCGGTCTGTGAGGAACCGCGGCTCCGAGGGCGACGGTGTGGGAGACGTCGCCCTCAAACATTTTTGCGGTTCGCCATACCGGATTGACTTGAAGGGCATTCGGCGTAAAATGGATTTGAATTAACCGGAATGTGAACATTCAATTTTCCTCAATCTTGTGCATAGAATAGTCGGGTGAATTGAAGCAAGAAGGATGCCGTAAGCTTAAAAGCTTGACGGTATTTTTGAGTTTTTGGGTTATGAAATCTGGCGAAAAGGGTTGGTTAAAGAAATGGCTTTATCGCGGTGTTCCTGAGATCGAAGGACCGCATGAGCCTGAAGGGCGACACCACCAGCATGCCTGGTGGAAGGTCATGTGCCTGACAGGTGTCGATTACTTCTCGACACTTGGTTATCAGCCCGGTATTGCGTTTCTCGCTGCCGGGGTTCTATCACCATTTGCGACCTTTGTGCTTGTGCTATTGACGCTTTTTGGTGCGCTGCCAATGTACAAGCGGGTGGCCGAAGAGAGTCCGCATGGGGACGGTTCGATCTCGATGCTCGAGAAACTTCTGTCACGGTGGAAGGGCAAGATGTTCGTTCTGATCTTGCTCGGTTTCGTGGCGACCAGCTTCATCATAACTATCACCCTGTCTGCTGCCGATGCGACCGCGCACATTGTCGAGAATCCGTTCGTTCACGAACACCTAAAATTTCTAAATCACGAGATCATAGTGACGCTGGTGCTGATAATCCTGCTCGGTGCCGTCTTTTTGAAGGGTTTCAACGAAGCGATCGGAATCGCAGTTGCTATTGTCGCCGCGTATCTTGTTCTCAATGTTATCGTCATCTCGATCGGGCTTTATGACATTTTTTGGGTCAGGCCGGAGGTTTTTACCAACTGGCAGCAGCTGGTTTGGTCTGACAAAAATGTCGGCGGCAGCGCATTCTGGCTCGTGATCGGCTCACTTTGGTTCTTTCCGAAATTGGCTCTCGGACTCTCCGGATTTGAGACCGGCGTTGTCGTAATGCCGCTGGTCAAAAGCGATGTAACGGGTTCCGACGGATCAAACGTTGAAGTGCAGCGGACAGAATACGCCGACGAAGATCTTTCGGAACAAGAACGACGGATCCTTGACGGACGAATCAGGAATGGCAAAAAGCTGTTGAGCGGAGCCGCCATCATCATGAGTTTTCTCCTTATCGGCAGCAGCATCATCACCTCGATGCTAATTCCGGCGGAGAAGTTTCAGCCCGGAGGCGAGGCTTCGGGCCGAGCCATTTCGTTTCTTGCCCATACAATGTTGGGCGACGTATTCGGGACCTTTTACGACATTTCGACGATCTTGATACTTTGGTTCGCCGGTGCATCGGCGATGGCCGGCTTGCTGAATATCGTCCCGCGATATTTACCGCGATACGGTATGGCTCCTGATTGGGCCCGCGCGACTCGCCCGCTGGTTCTTGTTTTTACGGTCATTTGCGGAGTTGTGACAGTTCTATTTGAAGCGGACGTCACGGCACAGGGCGGAGCGTATGCGACGGGCGTTCTGGTCCTGATGACTTCGGCAGCGGTTGCAGTGTCGATCTCCGAATGGCGGCGATCGAATAAGGTCTGGATGGCATTCGCGGTGATAACGCTGGTATTCGTATACACGGTCGTTGTTGGCATTATCGAACAGCCGAGCGGAATAAAGATCGCGTCATTCTTTATCTTTGCGATCATTGCAACTTCATTCATCTCGCGAGCGATGCGATCAACAGAGATCAGGATCGATAGGATCGAGTTTGATGAGACCGCGCTGGCATTCCTTGACGAGATCGACGAAGAAGGCGAATTTCGAATAGTGACGAATCGTCGCGAGACCGGCGATGTTACGGAATATCGTTTCAAGGAACACGAAAAGCGAGTCGATAACCATATACCTTCGTCGGATCCGGTTCTCTTTTACGAGATCGAAACAGGAGACGCGTCCGAATTCAAGGGCCGCCTTTTCATTCGTGGGATTGACGTTGACGGTTACAAGATCCTGCGAACTCAGGCCCCGGCGGTACCGAACGCCATCGCTGCGTTCCTGCTATATCTTCGTGATAAAAAGGGCAAGATACCCCATGTCTATTTTGGCTGGTCCGAAGGTAATCCGATCATGTACCTTGCGAGATATATTTTGTTCGGCGAAGGAGATACTGCACCGGTCACGCGCGAGATCCTGCGTCAGGCCGAGCCCGATCCGGAACTTAGGCCGAGCGTTCACGTCGGAGGTTAGCACGCGTCGTGCGTTCCGTTTGATGACGGGCCATTCAATTGGAGGAAACACGCCCGGCAGTAGACCGGTCTTCCTTGCGACGGATAGAAAGGAACGGTGGTCAAGCATTCGCAACTCGCGCATTTGGCCTGAACCTCTATTCGCTGCCGTTTGCCTTGTGATGCTGCGAGTTCGATCGCGGCGAGCCGCTTGTTTTTTTCCTTTTTGCAGTCTTTGCAGCGTTTCGGCGGATTTTGGAGGTGTTTGTCGCGAAAAAAACACTGCTCGCCAGCCGTCCAGATAAATGTCTGCTGGCAGTCGATACAAAGTATACTTACATCTTCTAAGTCCGTATCATCCTGCGGCATTAGGTGTGTAGCAGCGTCGTCGGAGACAAGCATAACCGAATACTCCCGCTTGGGTTCGCGATAGTTTCAATGGTTTGAAACGCGTTTTCCGATCTTGATATCGTGACTGACCACAGATTTAGTTGAGTCAGAAAACTTGCGAATGTCCTGACATTACAACTAACGCAAATCACTGTCAAGCCCTAAGGGTTTTGGCGGTAAGAGCTATAAAATGTAACTATGAAAGTCCTCGTAATAGGGTCAGGCGGCCGTGAACATGCGATCTGCTATGCGTTTAACAAAAGTGCCAAAATCGACGAATTGTTTTGTGCAAACGGCAACGCCGGGATCGCAGAGATCGCAAAATGCATTCCTATCAAACATGACGAGATCGAACGCCTTGCTGAGTTTGCCTCCCTGAATTCGATCGATCTGACGTTTGCAGGCGGTGAAACACCGCTCGCATTGGGCGTCGTCGACGAATTTGAATCGCGAGGATTGAGGATAATCGGGCCGGGAAAAGATGCGTCTCAACTTGAGGCCAGCAAGTCTTTTGCCAAAGATTTTATGGCACGTCACCGTGTGCCCACGGCGAAATATGTGACCGCCGATTCGCCCGCGTCAGCGGCCGCCGTGTTGTCTACCGGCGAGTTCGGCGATGAAAACGTGCCGGTCGTTGTTAAAGCAGACGGACTCGCCGCCGGAAAAGGCGTCGTTGTTGCGGCGGATCGTGCCGAGGCCATATTGGCGATCAACGAAATGGCTGAGCTTGTCGGAGCTCACGCTGCAGAAAAGATCGTCATCGAAGAGTGCCTGTTTGGCAAAGAGGTTTCGCTTCTGATGTTTGGGGACGGCGAGGATTTTGCCTTAATGCCGCCGGTCCGCGACCACAAACGCATTGGCGAAGGCGACACCGGGCCGAACACGGGCGGGATGGGCACGTTTACGGACGATTCGCTGCTCTCTGACGAGCAATTGGACGAGATCGTTGATAGTATCGTTCGTCCAACGCTGCGGGGCTGTATCGGCGAAGGATTTCGTTTCCGCGGAATATTGTTTCTGGGTCTAATGATGACCGCAAACGGCCCGAAACTGCTCGAATACAATGTTCGATTTGGCGACCCCGAGACACAGTCGATCCTGGTTCGTCTCGAGACCGATCTCCTCGATATTTGCGAAGGGATGTTGGCCGGGAAGCTCCGGGATCTTCAGATCAAATGGCGGCGGGGAAGTTCGGCTTGCGTCGTACTCGCGTCAAAGGGATATCCGGCTAGTCCAAGGACAGGCGATCTGATCAGCGGTATCGACGATGCGCGATGTGTCCCCGGAACGGAGGTCTTTCATGCGGGAACTGCGATGCTGACGCCGGACGAGTATTACACTGCCGGCGGGCGCGTCCTTGGCGTTACCGTAACAGGTAATGATCTGTCGCTTGCACTTGCAGCAGCCTACGATGCCGCATCGAAGATATCATTCGAAGGAATGCAATACCGCCGCGACATCGGAAAGTGAGGTTGAGTTTCGGAAAGTCTCTTTCCTCGCACTCAGCACGCAGGAGTTGATTCACCGCGAAATTGCGCGAAAAATGGAGATAGAACCTATTCTTTTTTTCGAGATTTCCTCAGTATTTCGCAGTTAATTCGTATTTACGGCTGCTGTTTTGCGAGTGAATTCGTCGGCTTCTTTGGTCAGGCCGTTTTTGCGGCAGAATGCTGCGAGTTTGTCGTATCGTTCTTTTTGACCGACGTCAGTCAGCCAGCAGATCTTGGCGGTGCATTCGGGGCAAGCGTCGACCGGGCGGCTGTCGGTTTCGGCAAGATGATTCGTGCCGCTCATGAGGCATTCCCATTTTGTGCAATGGCGCATTGAAAACATATGGCCGGTCTCGTGGGCGGCGATCTTTAATGTTCGCCGCAGAAAACCCATCTCATCAGTATTGTCATCAAGCCGCGAGAGTGACCATACACCGACGCGGTTCTCGAGGCTCGCCTGGCCGAAGACGTAGTTCATCGATTCGTCCGGATACAGGTCTTCGATCGTGAATGCGATCAACGCTGCTGCATCAGTTGGAATTATTGGCTTGAGAATATCGTTTAGAATAAAACCGGTCTTGATCTGACGTATCTTCGTGAGTTTATTCACTCTCATGTGGGTGATCGGTACGTTAATAGGTTTTGCCGGCATTTGTACAACCGGTAGATCGTAGAACACCTCAAGATATCCGGCGGCGACCTCGATCAGCCTTTGCTGTTTTGCATTGAACGTTCCGAGCGGGAGTACATAGATCTTTTGCCGTTCTTTGGTCGGCTTTGTCGGATCAGCATCAAGATATTCTTCAAATGTTTGTCCGGGCTCATTGTGCGAAGCAAGCCAGTCAGAGGTGCCCGGTTTGCCCATCGGTTTGAAGAACGGCTCGATCTTCTTAATATTCTCGCGAAGTTCCTTGATCTCCTTCTTTGCCTCGCGAGCGGCGGTCATGTTGGATGCAGGTTTGTTGTCGGGAGTGGAAGTGCAGGCGGACAATATAGCTGCGAGCAAACAAATAAAGACCACCTGCGGCAGCAAGCGGTCCTGACTTAACCGTGGAAGTTTTGCAGAACCGATCATTATTTTGCCGGCAATTGGTACTCTTTTGCCCATTTAAGAAACGCCGAAAGCTTTGCGTCATTGGCGGCGACCCATTTTGCGGCATCTGCATTTTTATTGTCCCTGATGTAAAGGATCATGTTGCCGAGAGCATCGATGTGGCCGTTTTTCTTCAGATCCGACATGAACGGAACGTAGTTCTTGCCTATAAATGTCTTTTGCATCTTCTTGTCTTCCGCTAGGATCGCGATGACCGAGCCGATCGCTTCGATGAACATTTGATTATCACTTTTGCCTTTGTCATCGTCGCCGCGAACGGTCGTCAAGGTTCCGAGCAGCAGGTCGAAAATACCAAAATCGCCTTCATCTTTAGGAGCATTCATATCCATAAAGATGTTGATGTTGCCGGTCTTGGGGTCTTTTGCAGCGGGCTTAAGTACCTCAGTGATAATACCCACGGCCGTGCCTGTTCGCTGTGTTGAGAATTCCAGCGAAATGAAACGGGCTGCGGCCAGAAAGGCAGGGATCTTGTACTTGGTACCGCTATAGACATACGAAAGCAAAAAATGGGGGCTCGGGTATGAGTAGTTGTCTTCGACAGCGTTCTTGAGGACAGTACGGGCTTCGGTGTATTTTTTCTGACGGATGTAGGTCACTCCAAGATTAAACTCGAGGCTTGCACGATACGACCCAAAATCCTTATTCCCCTCGAGTATCTTTATTCCGTCGAGATAGATCTTTATAGCGTCGTCGGGTTTGCCGAGGTCGTCGAGGTTGTTTGCGATCAATACATAGAACAAAGGCAATTCGGACGAAATATATTTAGTGCCCTTGTTTGCAAGCTCCATCGAAGCGAGTTTCTCGCCTTTATGTTCGAGCGTCAGCGCAAGTTCGTACATCGCCGCGACGCATTCCGGATTTTCATCCAGGATCGATCTATACTTTGCGATAGCTTCTTCGTACTTCTTTTCGTCATGAAGTTTGACGCCTTCCTGAAGGGTTTTTTGTTGAGTAGGCGTCAAAGGGCTAGGCGTAAGTGTCGGCTTTCCGAGTTTTTGGGAAAACGCTGAAAACGCAAAAACCAGAACGATGAGAGTAACGCTGGCGAATTTATTCATAATGTCCTCGGTTGAGCAGAATTTGTTGAACTGATTTATTTGATGCCGAAATCCCGAAAAAGTTCCCGTTTGAAGGAATTGTTTTGTTAGTATTCCTTGATCGACTTGATATAACTGTCGTAATTGCGCTTCATCTCGTCTATCGAATCGCCGCCAAATTTTTCTCGCATTTCGTTTGCCAGAGCAACGGCAAGCATTGCTTCGCCTATGACGCCGGCCGCCGGGACCGCAGTTATATCCGAGCGTTCGAAGGCGGCGTCGCTTGGTTCTTTGGTGTCGATATCGACACTCGCGAGCGGTTTGCGGAGCGTTGAGATCGGTTTCATGTAGGCACGGACGCGAAGCTCTTCGCCGTTGGTAATGCCTCCCTCGAGGCCGCCGGCACGGTTGGAAGACCGGCGGAAGCCGCCTATGGAGGCAGGAGACGCGAGACTTGAGGCCGGAGATTTGATCGAGTCTCCCGTCTCTTGTCTCTCGTCTCCACTCTCATTTTCGAAGAAAATCTCGTCGTGTACCTCAGAGCCTCGCCGACCGGCGTTGGCGACGCCTTCGCCTATTTCGACGGCCTTGATGGCGTGTATCGACATGATGGCACGAGCGATGCGGCCGTCGAGTTTGTCTTCCCAGGACGTGTGCGAGCCAAGGCCCACGGGCAGATCTTTCGCGACGACCTCAAAGATGCCGCCGAGCGTATCGCCGTCGGATTTGGCCTGATCGATCAGCTTGATCATTTCACGCTGAATGTCGTCGTCCGCACAATTAAGCGGGGAATCGACGGGAATAGCTGATATTGCTCCCCAAGTCTGGTGGAGCGGGACGATCTGGACGTGTCCGAGTTTGATGACATGACTCTTAATAACGACGCCGAACGCAGCGAGAAGTTGTTTGGCGATCGCTCCGCAGGCAACGCGTGCGGCCGTTTCTCTTGCCGAAGCCCGCTCAAGAATGTCGCGGAGGTCTCGGGTTTGGTATTTTTGACCGCCCGCGAGATCAGCGTGGCCCGGACGTGGGCGTTTGACCTCTCGCGGGTTTTTGGGCTGATCCGAGAGCTCCTCGGCCGACATTACCTCTTCCCAATGAACAAAATCATTGTTTTTGATCATCAGCGCGATCGGCGAACCCAATGTTTTGCCGTGACGAACGCCCGAAAGTATCTCGACGGAATCGGTCTCGATCTTCATGCGCCCGCCGCGGCCGTAGCCCTGCTGGCGACGCCAAAGTTCGTGATCGATCGCAGCAGTGTCGATCGGAAGGCCGGAGGGCGCGCCTTCGACAATAGCGACAAGGGCCTTTCCGTGTGACTCGCCTGCTGTTGTGAATTTGAAGTGCATAAGAAATTTAACCACAGATGGACACAGATAAGCACAGATATTTTGAAATCTTATCCGAGTTCATCCGCATTTATCTGTGGTTTCAAACTCTTTCGTCTGAACACGATCAGGCCTATGCTTGCAATGATCAGCAAGCCGCCAAAGCCGGTTTGCGGCGGGAGCTTTTCGCCCAATACGAGCCAACCGATAACGACCGCGAGCAGCGGAGTGACCAGCGAGATCATCATCGCTTTGGTCGATTCGATCTTGTCGAGCAGCCAGTAATAAAGCCAAAAAGCAGCGATCGTACCGGCGATGGTCAAATAAAGTACACAGCCGATCGCTTTCCATGACCAGTTGAAATTGATCGGATTGCCTTCGGCGACCAAACTATAGACGATGATCGCAGGCAGACCGCAGAGCATCTGGCAAAACACAAGCGACGCAGGATGGATCGCTCCACCTTTGGATTTAATGAGTATTGACGCTTGTGCGGCCGCGTACGAACCAACCACAACGGCCGCGCAGCCGAGAAACGCCATAAAACTCTGCACTTGCAGCTGATCGTAAAAGATGACTCCGACACCGACCACACCGATCGCAACAGCGACGATCTTCAGTCTCGTTATACGTTCGTTCGGAAGAAAGATCCACGCCAGAAGCAATCCGAAAACCGTTATCATCGACTGCAATACCGCTGCCAGTCCCGAAGTGATATGCTGCTCGCTCCAAAAGACCATGCTGTAGTTTACTGAAAATTGCAGCACGCCGGTAAGCGCGATCAAACGCCACTCTTTCGCGGTTTTCGGAAGCGGGATCTTTTGGATCCTGATCACAAAATACAGAATAATAACGCCAAGTAAGAACCGTGCCGCCGCGAACGCGATCGGAGGGAGGTCATCGAGACCTATCTTTATGAAGATCCACGTGGTTCCCCAGATGAGGGCGAGAATGAGCCAGACGGCGATCTTCATAATCTATGAGCGTTCGTAAAAGCTGAGACTCGTTTCGCCTTGTTTGAGTATTCGCCAGCGGCGGAGCGATCCAACTTCGTCCGGCAACGTCTTTTTCGTGTGATGCTCGACGACGAGAATGCCGCCATCATTAAGAAGCGTCTTGTTGTAACCGAATTCGTGTAAGACGAGCGAATGATCAGCGTCATACGGCGGATCGTAAAATGCGATGTCCCAGCCCTGTTTGTGTTCACGGCCCGTGAAATTGTCGGCGTCGATGCCGATGATCTCGGTGCTTGATTCAGGAACGTCGAGTTTGTCAAGATTTTCTTCGATCAGGGCACATGATCGTTTCGAACGGTCGACAAAAGTTACAAACGCCGCACCGCGAGAGACGGCCTCGATGCCGATCGCACCGGTTCCCGCACAGAGATCGAGGAAGCGGGTTTCGTCGTCGATTCGCGGTGCAAGAACATTGAACAGAGTCTCGCGCAGACGGTCGGATGTGGGCCGAGTTTTGTTGTCCGGCGGGCTCTTGAGCACGCGGCCGCGATATAGGCCGGAGATAACACGCATAAATTACAGTGTAAGGAATCAGACCGAAGCGGGCAAAAGGCGTTTGGATCTTGACTTAGCCAATGTTGCCGAACCTTACGTTTTTGTCGGAACGCGCGATCCTGACCATTGCAGAGGTTTCGGGCGAGAGACGGCGGTTTGTGAGATAATCTTCGGCTTCTTTGCGTGCCGTTATAAGAACATCGAGGTCGCGGACGATATTGCCGAGCTTGAAATTTTGAATGCCCGATTGACGGGTGCCGAGTATCTCGCCCTGGCCGCGAATTTCCAGGTCCTTTTCAGCGATCTTAAAGCCGTCAGATGTCTGTTCCATGATGCCGAGGCGCTCTTTGGCGACGGCGGTTCGTTTGTAGTCGGCGAGGAGAACACAATAGCTCTGATCGGCACCGCGGCCGACACGTCCTCGGAGCTGATGAAGTTGGGAAAGGCCGAATCGCTCAGCATGTTCGATGACCATCAGGGACGCATTTGGAACATCGACCCCGACCTCGATGACGGTAGTTGAGACCAGAATATCGAGCCGGCCGGCGACAAACTCGTTCATTATCTCTTCTTTCTCGACAGCTTTCATTTTGCCGTGGAGCAAGCCCACGGTGTATTGCGGAAAAATTCGCATTCGGAGGTCATCGTACATCACGGTCGCGGCTTTGAGGTCGGACTTTTCTGATTCCTCGATCAGGGGGTATACGACGTAGACCTGGCGGCCTAGTTTTATCTCACGATCGATGCCGTGGTAGACGCCTGTCCGTTTATCTTCGCCGACGACGACGGTTTTGATCGGCGTTCGGCCGGGCGGCATCTCGTCGATGATCGAAACGTCGAGGTCGCCGTAAACGGTCATCGCCAGCGAACGCGGGATCGGGGTTGCGGTCATGACGAGAATGTCAGGATTGAACCCGGCGGCCTTAAGCTGCGCACGCTGAAGAACGCCAAAGCGATGCTGTTCGTCGATGACGGCAAAACCAAGTCTCGCAAATTTGACAGCGTCCTGGATGATCGCGTGGGTACCGATGACGAGGTCGATCTCGCCGTTTGCCAACGATTCGCGGATCTTTCGTTTTGCGGCCGCTTTGGTGCTGCCGATAAGCAGTTCGACGCGGTAGCCGGTGTTTTCGAATAGCCTCTTGGCGTTTCGGGCGTGTTGGTCAGCCAGGATCTCGGTCGGAGCCATCAGTGCGGCCTGATAGCCATTTTCCATTACAGCATAGATCGCCAGGAAAGCGACGATCGTCTTTCCGCTGCCGACATCGCCTTGAATAAGCCGGTTCATCGGCGCATCGGATTTGAGATCGGAAAATATCTCGCCGATGACCTTTTTTTGAGCGTTCGTCAAATTGAAGGGCAGAAACTGTTTGAGGCGATCTTTCGTGGCCTCAGAGATCTCGATCACGGTGCCTTTGGGTTCTTTCTGACGCTCCCCGCGAAGCAGCTGCATCGAGAATGAGAGCCAGAAGAATTCGTCGAATATCAATCGCCGTTGCGCCGGACTGCGGAACATCTCGTAGTCGGCGATCGACGTGCCTTCGGGCGGGAAGTGGAGTTCGGCGATCGCTCTACCGCGTGGGATCAGTTGGTTGCGTTCTATCAGATCGGCGGGCATTGAGTCTGGAATTGATGTCAGATCGAGTGCCGAGATAACGCTGTGGACGATCTCGCGGAGGCGTTTTGTTTGGAAAGGGCCGAGTTTGCGGTAGATCGGGACTTTGCCGGTGTGGATGGTGGCGAGCGATGGGTCGGAGGTGTTTTCTTCGTCTTCCGTGTCAGAACCACCTGCGGTAGCGGGTGGTTGAAGCCGGAGATCAGTCAATCCGGACGCGAGTGAAGGCTGCGTTAAACCACCCGCTACCGCAGGTGGTTCTGACTCGGGCAATATCTCGATCTCGTCGGGTTTGGTCACCTTTAGCGAGAATGTCCGGCGGTCATCCTCTTCCCACATTCCATAGGCGACAAGGCGTGTTCCGCGAGGGAATCTGTCACGGTACCAATTGACGATATCACCGGCGTTCCGACCTGAAACGAACCATTTAACTTTGACGGGCTTCATTTGCCGTCCCGCATCGCCGCCGGTTATCTCGAATATGAAGAGCGGTGGTTTTCGCGGGTCACGGTTTCGGCCGACCTGTTTTCCATCGGCATTGCGCACGTATATTTCTACAGCGGCGTCCATCCCGTCCTCGAGTTGGTCGATCTGCAAAAAATTCGAGCGGTCTTCGTAGCGAGTTGGAAAATAGTTGAGGAGATCTTCGACTGTCACCAAATCGACATCCGCTTTTGCCGTAACTCCTGCAACGGCGACCGCCAACTTCTTCGCCATCAACGCCGAGAGCTTGCCCACGCCAAACTTGTAGAGTTCGATGATCGGAGTCCGCAGGCTAAGTTTCGTTGGGTCGTCAGGCATTTAGTGTGAATGGATTAAAGTCCGTGTCGCGATCGTAAAAGTCCTCATGTTCGGCTCTTTTCAGGAAAGCGACAATCCTATAAGTGACAGGCGTTGCGATGACTTCCCAAAGTACCTTGAGAAAATAGTTGCCGATCATGACACTGACGACCTGTTCGGTGGACCAGGTGCCGAGGAAGGCGATCGGGTAAAAGATGAGGCTGTCGACGGCTTCGCCGGCGAATGTGGAGCCGATGGTCCGCATCCAAAGAAATTTGCCTGCCGTCATGATCTTCATCTTTGCGAGGACGAACGAATTGACAAACTCGCCGGCCCAGAATGCGATCAGCGACGCCGCCACGATCCGCCATGTCTGGCCGAATATCAGGTTTACGGCCGCCTGTGTTTCGGGCGACATTGTTTTTGCGGCCGGCAGAGTGGTGACAACATATGACATCAATGATGCAAAGATCAACGCGCCGAAACCGGCCCAGATCACCTTTCGCGAACGTGCGTAACCGTAGACCTCCGTCAGGATATCACCGAAAAGATAGCTCAGTGGAAAGAAGAGGACGCCGGTACCGTAAATATATTCGCCGTAGAATGGCAGGTCGACGGTCGAGACCTTATGTACGCCAATTAGGTTTGCGCAGAGCAATACGGCTACGAACGCCGCCATTATCAAGTCGAAATATTTAAATTGCCGCGCCGATTCCATTGAGCAGAATTGTAACAAAAAAGGAAGCAAACCAACTCAATGGCTTGCTCCCGAAATTAACCGTGGTTATGAAAAACTAAACTACGCCAAAGCGTTTACATGCTTGGTCAAGCGCGACTTGTGTCGTGCGGCAGTGTTCTTGTGAATAATGCCCTTATTTACGGCCTTGTCGATCAATGAGACCGTCGACAAAAGCACTTCGCTGCTTGCAGTCTTGTCGTGAGCGGTAACTGCAGCACGGACCTTTTTGATCGACGTACGAAGTTTGCTGCGATTGCTGCGATTGATCTCTTTTCTTTTCTCGTTCTGACGAACGCGCTTTAATGCTGATTTATGATTAGCCATCTTTATTTATAGTCAGTTAAGACAAACTCCAAATTCTATAGATTGCATCCTGTTTTGTCAAATCCCACAGCGACGGAATCAGTTTTCGAGCCGCGAAGCAAATGAATGCATTATATCAACAAAGAAGGTAACGATCGGCGGATAGAGAAAAAACTCCGGTTCGAATGAATCGGAAAACATCGAGGGCAGTATTTGGGCTGAAAACGAGGTCTGCGTTCCGATCAAGATCCCGACAGTGAGACATACGAGAAAACCGCCGAACAGCGCGCTGACAGCCGCTGCTCGCGAGTAAGGCTTTGCTTTGCGTTCGTTCTCGTCGAGTATTGATTCGTGAATGTCGTCTTCAACTTCGGTGTATCGTACAAATCCGTCGCGAAGGCGTCCGGCTACATGTATCATTCCGGCAATGAAAAGTACAACGATTATCAACTTGCCGATGTTTCCCGAAGAGATGAAGATCTTAGGCTTTAACGCAGTTGACAGAACTGCGGTCACGAACAACGCGACCGTCGGATAGACGATCCGCTGAAAGGCCATCGCCTCGAGCCGTTCCTCGGCCATCATTCGATCAATAATGTCGTTGTAACGCTTTTCGTAAACCATTTGCCGCCAGCGTCTTGCGTGGCGGTTGGTGGACGTGAAGACGGAATCGCCAATTCCGCTGAATTGAACGTCGAGAATGCGGCGGTCGTAGCGGACTCGTTCCTTGGCGTTCCCAAGTACTTCGTACGCCTCAGCGATCGCGGCAAATTTCAAAGCGGTCTCTTCACTGCCATTATTACGGTCAGGATGTAGTTTGCGCGCCAAACGGCGATATGCCGACTTGATCTCGGCAGTTGATGCTTTGGGCGAAACCTTTAGAACGTCGTAATAATTTGCCATCGAGACGCAAACAAATTTTGGGAGAGGCGGCCGCGACAATGAGCGATCGCTGATTGTCGGACAACGAAATTATAACATGATTTTCAGTTGAGATTTACGACGTTCTCAAGGCAGATCGTCGATCTGCAGGCTTATCGGATAGGCTCCGGCAAGTTTTACCGCATCGACGACACGGGCGACTTCGCCATATCCGATCGAACGAGGAGCCTTGATGAACACAGTGCGTTCAATGCGATCTGCAGCCGGGCGCTCGCTATCGTCAGCGAATCGCTCAGAGATCTGGCTGTTGGCGATCCGTTCGGCAAAGACCGATTTTAGACGTTCGGTCAATTGCGAGGTGTCGGCGGTCGTTCCGAGGTTGGAATCGTGGTTAAGGCGAAGAGAGCCCTCGCGCTCTACCGTTGCGATCAAGGTGTAAATGTTGACAGCGACGTCACGGTCATTTTGAGACTCGGCCGGAACCCGCGTTTTGAAACTACTAGGCTTTAGTGGCGAAACTACCATGAAGATGATCAGCAGGACGAGAAGGACATCGATCAGTGGAGTTACGTTTATGTTTGGTCTTGTCATGTAGATTCTCCTTTTCCGGAATTGGAGAATTAGACACCGGCATTACGGATTTGTTCCAAGATCTGAATTCTTGCTTTCGTTTGTCAGTTTGCCAACGAAAGGTGTACTGATGTCGAAAATCAAAAATCCAGTTTTCCGCCCATCGCGTTGAACAGGGATTCAGCCTTTGTGAGCGTTTCAGCGTATTCGCTTTCGGGATCACTGTCTATAACGATTCCACCGCCGACGCTGAATGTGGCGGTTTGGCCGCGGACGACCATTGTGCGGATCGCGACGCTGAGATCCAGTCGCGAGTCGAGTGATGAAAGTGGAGACTCTTTCTCGCCAAAACCATCGGGCATGTAATAACCGATCGCACCCATCGAAAGACCGCGAGGTAATGATTCGACCTCGTCGATGATCCGCATTGTGCTTATCTTTGGTGCACCCGTGATCGAACCGCACGGGAAAAGCGCTTTCAAAATTTCCGATGGTCTCACGCCCCTTTTCAGTTCACCGTTAATAGTCGAGACCAGATGAAACAGCGTTGGGTGTTCTTCGAGTTCGCAAAGGTTCTCAACCTTAACGCTCCCATATTCGCAAACGCGCCCCAGATCGTTGCGGAGCAGGTCGACGATCATTGTGTTTTCTGCGCGGTCCTTTTGGCTGGCTAGAAGGTCGGCCCTGAGTATTTGGTCTTCGGCATTGGTCTTTCCTCTTGGCCTCGTTCCTTTGATCGGGGATGTCGATATCTTTTTACGGTCGGAATGGGCCACACTTGTCGAGCTTCCGCCTTCACGACCGACCTTGAAAAATCGTTCGGGTGAGGCGGAAATGACAGTTGAACTTCGCCGATTAATAAATGCAGAGAACGGAGCCGGATGATCGCGGCGAAGCCGGGCAAATACGATCTCGGGAGTCAGATCGTTCGGTAATTGTGCGGTCAATCGCTGTGTCAGATTTGTCTGATAAGTTTCGCCGTCGCGAATGTGCTCTTTTATTACCTCGATGGCAGCGAGATAATGGGGTCTAGTGAAATTTGAAATGACCCCAACACTTCGATCTGAAATTTCAAATCTCAGATTTGAGATCGCGGAGAGGAGATTTGTTGTTGTCGATCCAAACTTTGCACTGTTTCCGGCGAGTTCCGTTATTCCGGTGTCGTAATCGTGAATAACCAGCACGTCAAAACAAGCCACGTAAGCATCAGGTTCAAGACTCGCAGTTACACTCTCAGGATTCCCAATATTTAGCATTTTCCTGCCGAGATCGTACGACAATGTGAATATCGCAGCCAGATCGCCAGTGAGCTTCTGATCGAGTATCTGCAAGGTCCGATCTGTATCTTTGTTCGATATTTCGATCACTTCTACCGGCTCGAGCCCCGCGATCAGAAGGTGTGATCCGAGATGACCGATGCCGCAGCTGTCAAGAATGCAGACGCGTTCGCTTGCAGAGAGCGACAGCAGCGCGGAAATAAGTTCATCGGCGGACAATTCGAGCACTGACATTTATGCGATTTTAACACGGAACGGGCGTTTCACTTGGAACCCGGTTTAGCGTAATATGTTGCGAGGCAAACCTGCACAAGAAATATATGAGTCTTGACAATATCGAACGCAAAACTTTGATCCGCGGCCTCGGTCTGATAGCCGCGATCTCGGTCATTATCGGCAACGTTATCGGCACCGGCGTGTTTCTCAAGGCCCGAGTAATGACATGCAATGTCGGCAGCCCGACGTGGGTGATGGTCGCGTGGGTGGCTGCAGGATTGCTCTCTCTCGCAGGAGCGTTGACTTATGCCGAACTGACGGCGATGAAGCCGGAGGCCGCCGGGCCTTATGCGTTCCTGAGAGATTCTTATGGCAAATTGTCGAGTTTCTTGTTCGGCTGGATGCAGAGCTTCATTGCCCGAACCGGTTCACAGGCCGGCGTTGCGGTAGTATTTGCGATCGCACTTAATGATTACCTCGACGGCGGTTTGAAACAGACACTCTTCAAAACGAATGTGCTTGGATTTGACTATGAGGTCACGTCACTGCAGATCATAGCTGTTGCCGTAATTGCAATATTTACTACGCTTAATTGTCTTTCGGTTAGCCTTAGCGGCCAGATCGCGACCTGGCTGACGATGGTGAAAGTTGGTTTGGTGTTGTTTGTAGGGCTAGGTGCGTTCTTTCTGGTCACGGGCGGCAGTTTCGCCAATTTCTCGCTCATGAACACCGGCGGCACATGCGAGGGCGTTTCGGAAGCTGTCAAATTCGGATCTGCAGAATATACGTTTCTAGGTGGATTTGGTGCGGCGATGCTTGCGGCGTTATGGGGCTATGACGGGTGGGACAACCTTTCGTTCGTTGCCGGCGAAGTTAAAGATCCGAACAGGAATATACCGATTGCAATAATAGGCAGTGTGCTGCTGGTCATCGTGCTTTATGTTTTCGCAAGCGCCGCTTATTTTTATGTTCTCGATCCGACAGCGATCGCTTCGGTCTCGAAAGACTCGTCGGTAGCAAAGGTCGTGGTGAGCAAGTTCTTTAGCGGGGACGCACTCAGCTTTGGTGTCGGCGTGGCAGTTGCAATATTTACCGTTGGCTTGATGTTGTCGTCGCTCGGTACTCTACACACATCGATCCTGAGTTCTTCACGAATTCCATATGCTATGGCTAAGGACGGCATGATGTTCAAGCCGTTTGGCAAGCTTTCGGTCAATTCGGTGCCGATCAATGGTGTGCTGTTCCAGGGCGTTTGGGCCAGCGTGCTTGCAATGTCGGGCTCGTTTGATGCTCTAACCGATTATGTGATATTTGGATCGTGGATCTTCTATGCCCTTATCACGTCGTCGATATTTGTGTTTCGCCGAAAATATCCGGACGCGCCGCGGCCGTATCGGGCTTGGGGTTATCCGGTCGTCCCGGTCATCTTCTTGTTCGTCTCAGGTTGGCTGCTTATCAACACTATATTAACGGCACCGACGCAATCATTTATCGGGATCGGACTGATTCTTCTGGGATTGCCGGTCTATTATTACTTAACTTTAAAAGGGAAGAATGCTACCGACGACGGGAGTTAGATCGATGAATGTTCAAGACAGACGGAGCGGAATAGATCGCCGCGGGACAAATAGATATCAGGTAAGAGTTGATGTCGAGTGGGAAACTGATGCCGATCGACAGCCCGGGACGTTGAGCGATGTGAGCTTTGACGGTTGCTTCGTCCTGAGTTCAGGCGAGGTTGAAGACGGAGATATTGTGCGGATATTTGTCCCGCTGGCAGACGGGATGAAAGTGCAATTCGGCGGGAGGATCGCAAATCATGTTTTCGAGATAGGATTTGGGGTCAAATTTGACCAGCTTTCCGCTCCTCAACGTGATCTTTTGGTCAATCTCGTAAAAGGATCGAGTTAGCATCAGTTTTCGTCTTGGCGGCGCGCCAATGCTTCGGAGGCGACCTCACGATCGTCGAAATGGAATTTGTCGCTGCCGATGATCTGGTAATTCTCGTGCCCTTTGCCGGCAATGATGACAACGTCATTTGACCGGGCCTCGGCGACGGCCTTACCAATTGCCTCTCGGCGGTCAGGGATCTTCACGTATTTCAGGTTCTTTTCCTTCACCCCAACTTCGATCTCGGCGATTATTTTCAGCGGGTCTTCATTGCGCGGATTGTCAGACGTGATTATGGCAAGGTCGCTGTATTCGCCTGCGATCTCGCCCATCGGCTTTCGCTTTGTCCGGTCCCGGTCACCGCCGCATCCAAATACCGTAATGATGCGGCCGTCGGTCAGGTCTTTTGCGGTTTTGAGTGTGTTGAGCAAAGCGTCGTCCGTATGAGCATAATCGACCACGACGGCAAAATCACCCTCGTGCGGAACGCGTTCGAAACGGCCCGGAGCTCCAACGCAGGTCGATAGACCTTTAACGATCGAATCCATATCGTGTCCGAGTTCGAGAGCCGTCGCCATTGCCGCAAGCATGTTGTAGACGTGCGGTTTGCCGACGAGAGGCGAAGTGATGTGAACGTCACCAACTGGTGTGCTGACGTCGAAAGAAGTGCCCCGAATAAGTGACACCTCGATGTTTGAGGCCGATAGGTCGGCAGTACCGCGTTGCGAGAACGTGACGACACGATCACCCGCTGCACGCAGTTCGGCTTTGAGCTTTGCTCCCCATTCGTCATCGATATTTATGACCGAAGAGCCAGGTTTCTCGCCTAGACGTCCATCAAAGAGCTTTTTCTTTGCGTCGTAGTAATTTTCCATCGTCAGATGGTAATCGAGGTGGTCGCGCGTCAGGTTTGTGAAAACTGCGACCTTGAACCGCAGCGAATCGCAGCGATGAAGGTCGATCGCTTGCGAAGACGTTTCCATGACTGCTGATGTGCATCCGGCGTCGACAGCTTCGCGTAAAAATCGATTTGTATCCGATGCCTCGGGAGTTGTCCGCACTGCCTCTTCGCTTTTTTCACCGATGCGATATTCGACAGTTGTGAGCATCGCGCCTTTTTTGCCGGCGGCTTCTGCGAGGGCAAAACACAGATAAGTGGTTGTCGTCTTTCCGTTTGTGCCGGTGATGCCGACGAGATCGAGTTGGTGCGACGGGTTACCGTTTATCACTGCGGCCGCTTTGGCGAGGGCTTGACGTGCATCGCTGACCTTTAGCCACGCACCCGAAAATTCCGGAGGCGGATCGAACTCGGAGATAATTCCTGATGCTCCGCGACGCATTACATCATCAACGAACCGATGGCCATCGACAGTCGCTCCTTTGACCGCCACAAAAAGCGTGCCTTCGCGGGCCTGACGCGAATCGTGCGTGACGTCGGTCGCGATGCCGTTACCGTTCCCGAACAACTGGGCGTTGAGCTGATCGGCGAGTTGCTGTAATGTAGTGTTTTCCTTACGCACAATGAATCTCGTTGCTGCGAAAGTGAATTATACGACAGCATCAAAAATCGTGCGAACATCGCGTGTCGGATTTCGTATTAACATGCATAGACGGAGGTCGAATCTATGAATATCCTAAAACTTATCCTCGGAGCGATCGGGCTTGTTTTTGTAGGAATGCTGCTGCTGTGGTTGCTTGGCTGGGTCGGCACGCTGCTTTGGTATGTTTTCTGGCTCGGATTGATTGGTGCGGTTGCTTACGGCGGCTACAAGCTGTTTCTGAAGGCAGAATCAAAAGCACTTGGCGGCGATCCGCAAGCCGGATTAGGACCTATGGACGTAAATATGTCTTGGGACGAGTACGACAAGAAGTATCTCCACAAATAGGTCAGAACCACCTGCGGTAGCGGGCGGTTTGAGATGGCTAACTTGTTTGTTGGGTTGACGAACGCGATTGCCAGATAATAATCTCGTTAAGTAGTCTTCGACCACCCGCTGACGCAGGTGGTTCTGACTTTGCCGAGGTGGCGAAATTGGTATACGCACTAGTCTTAGGAACTAGCGTCGAAAGACATGCGAGTTCGAGTCT
>CAZVDM010000004.1:31758-52587 GCA_964625555.1 uncultured Chloracidobacterium sp. | reverse complement strand
TAAGAGACTAAACCCTCGCACTTTCAAGAGAAAAGCGAACCTAAAGAATGCCAAAGCTGTGGAAAAGTGTCAAGTCCGACTATAAGTCCTGAACAAATAAAGATTAGAATTCCATTTTGTTATTTGAGTTCAAATTGCGTTTCAAGGCTGAGAGAAATCTTCGCATTTTTGTCATAAACAACCGCCCTCAACTTATACTCACCAAGTTTGTTGCTCTCTCTGAACTTTAGAATCATTGAAGCCTTACTTATATGGGTATTTGCCGTAGGTGGTGGATTGCCATTCCATACGATCTGATTAAGGCTGTCTCCAATTACTTTACCGTCGGGACTGATAAGCGCGTAATCCACGGTAGTATCGCATTTACCATCAGATCCGGGTTTGCATCCGGCGAACATTATGAAGGCTCCAATCTCCACTGATGGTTGTACTTCTTTAACAGTTTCGAAATCTGGAAAATCCGGCTTGTACCACCTTTCGACAAATCCCTTAGGATCCTCGACTACAATGACAGCAGCCCCAAAGCCATTTTCTGCCTTCCGATCCGCCGTGTTCGTCGTGGGAATGCCATCTTTTTTCCATCCTCTCCGTTGATCTTGCGCACAAGACAAAGAGCTGGTGACAATTGTTAGAAGGAATGTCGCGGCTAATTTCTTCATGCTGTCTATCACAATTAACCTTACGCTACGCCCGAACAAAACCGATGCATCCCGATCGCCACGAGTTTCGTTGTTCGACTGTCCACGTCGTGCGTCGGGTTTACTTCGCTGAATTCGATGATCTTGGTGTTTGCGAGTGACGCGGCGTATTTGACCAGTTGGATGAATTCGCCGGCTCGGAGGCCCAACGGCGATGGTGCCGATGTTCCCGGTGCGTCGGCTGAACGCACTACGCCGAGATCGAAGCTGAAAAATGTGTTTAGGGATGTGCTGTGGCCGATGAAATTCTGGCGGATCTGTTCTTTCAGTTCGATATCGGCGTCGACACGTGAACGCAGCAGTTCGAGACTGATGCGATGCACGTGATTGTCTCGGAGAAACTCATAATAGACCGGCGAACAAAAATGCGTCTGGTATCCAACTTCGTAAAAGTACTGCGGTAAAAGGCGGCCCTCGTCCAAGAGCTGTCTAAA
Organism: uncultured Chloracidobacterium sp.; assembly: GCA_964625555.1. Lineage (GTDB taxonomy): Bacteria > Acidobacteriota > Blastocatellia > Pyrinomonadales > Pyrinomonadaceae > OLB17. The sequence continues at coordinate 51,455 of CAZVDM010000004.1, read as the reverse complement.
TGGCGTCCCGCTATTTGGCTGTTCGGCGATGCGTATATCGAGGTGCGAATCAACATGAACGCCGATCCACATCTTAGAGCCATAGACCTCTGCCATCGCGACGCCGTCGGGATATGAGATATCGTTGCCGCCGCCTAGTACAATGATGCGCTTGCCGTCACGCAGTAGTTGTTCGACGACCGCGGCATGTCTCGCGTGCGTTTCCTCAAGCGTCGAGCCGATCTTCACGTCTCCGAGGTCGAATATGGTTTTCTTTATGTTGAACGGCGTGAGCTGATAAAACTGTTCGCGGATGGCATCGGGAGCAGCGGCAGCTCCGGTGCGGCCGCCGATCCGGCGGATCCCTTCGTCCTGGGGACATCCAACGATGACAATGTCGGCCGCTGCGTATTGTTCAGGCTCGGAACGGACGGTCTCGCCCATTCGCGGGTCATTCTTGTCGTTTCGACTAAAAAACAGATCGCGGTCGGGCCGCGCCGTCTGGGTGAAAAGGTCGTTCATACTTGGCTTAATTATTTGCCTATTCAAAATAGAAGTCAAAACAAAGGCTAAATCCTGCAATGTACGCCAACGTACATACGGTGAGGTTAGGATATTCCATAATACACGTACGAAACGTCTTTCCCAGCGGATCTTTCCGTAGTTTCGATTTCGAAAAGGGAGAAAAGTTATTATGAAGAAATTTATATTTTCAATGTTCATCATGGCCCTATTAGCAGGAATGATGGTGTTCGCGGCACCGACAACCATTCAGGCTCAGGCACAACAAAAGACCTATCTGAGAAAGGTCGTTCGCAACGGACGCGTCCGCTACATTCGGGTCGCAAAGCCCAGCTTTTACCGTCGTCATAGAAATCGCGTAAATATGGCGATCGGCACGGGTGCAGGCGCTTTGATCGGTGGAATCGCCGGCGGCGGAAAGGGAGCATTGATCGGAGCCGGAGTCGGGGCGGGAAGTTCTGCCCTCTACACATACGTTTGGAACAAGAAAAAGCGCAAATACGTCAAAGTCAGACGTAATTAGTCCTATTTCCTGCACCGTCTGCGGCGCCGTGTGAAGTATTTCGCACGGCGTTTTCTCGTTAGGCTTGACACTTAACTCTGTACATGAAATACACGGTGCTAAGTTATTGATATCACGCTAGGTACGTATGCGACGAAGATAGCGGATGAACACGTTCGTGAAAGTCATTGACGGACAAAGATACGCTTTGTCGACGAGGTAATTCACGCGATCGTTTGAGATTCTGCCTTGAAGATCTCTAAAAAAGTCATCTTTTCGGAACACGTCCGACATTCAAGATCATCCGCCGGAAATATCTGTTCGTCGGGTCGGCCGTTAAATTAAATGCGAACGCTGTGCTTGGCGGCGGATATAATTTGGCAACGCAATTGAGAAAAAGAGTCTCAATTTCCTTTGGAGTAGTGATGACCGTGCGGTCGATCAACGCCGCGATCTCAGTGCCGTCTTTGATCGAGCGGTGCCAACCGTTGGTTGTGTAGACTTGCTTAACGGCCGCGATATCTTTCGGGTTTGTATATTCGAGAATGGCACGGACAAAGTTAATTATTTCAACTTGCCCGTCCTGTTTACCTCTTCGCTTTTTCGCTTCTGAAAGCGTGTCGCCGGCGAGATCAATATAACGATAAAGGTCGAGTTTGATCATGTCGTCACGGAAAACGCGGTGTTCGATAATGCTCCGCAATTCGTTGATCGTGCCTTGTGCTACATCTATTGCACGGCCTTCGGCGGTGCGAACCTTTGGTGACCAAATATAGCTCGGATAGCCGTTGACCGTCAGCCGCAGATGCAGCAGCTCGTGTGTCATCACAGCCTCAAGCTTTCTCGGGCTGTCCTCCAGAGCCGGATCGACCGAAACGACCGCCATACCTCCGTCCTCATCTACATAACTCGCGCCAAGCTGATATTGCGGCTGTTCTTCAAAATATGCGTAGATCGGTTTTCGTGTCTTCGCCTCGATCTCTTTGACGATCACGGCGATCTCGGGGCGAAGCCTTAGGCCGAGAAGTTCTCGTGTCGGGCCGGCGACCGGTAAGGGCGTTTCCGTGGCGATAACGCCTTGGGCGGGACATGATCCCACGGACATCAAGCCCAAAAAAAGTATTGTGAATACTACAAATCGGTGGTTCATCGTCTAAAGTGCCTCGTCCGTCGCTGAGCCGCCGCAGCAAACGCACGTCCGGTTCGGCGAAGACGTCCGTAATTCCTGAAATTGTGCATCATTTTCAGCTCGAATAGGATCGCGATCATTCGAATCGAAATATTCATTGATCGCCTCGACGATCGAAAGCTTTTCTAGATTAGGCAGATTCAAAAAGCCGTGAAATACAACTGATGCGTTGTCGGACAATTTCATATACTTTGTCTCGCAATTTAAAAAATACAGCGCGAACTATATAGTCGAAAACACTTTGTGCCTCGACAGTTTAGCGATATTTTCCGATGGATATCAAGCATTATATCAACCATAAGCTAGTGCAATGTAATTCCTCAATACGGCGCAATTGTATTAGTTTTGTAACCCTCCAAAAAGTGCTTGCGCCCCATTTCGAACGGGAGTAATGTGAGGATATGAAGATCCTGCTTGTCTATCCCTTGTTTCCGGATACGTACTGGAGCTTCAAGCACGCCCTCGCTTTTGAGGGCAAAAAGGCCGCTTTCCCGCCTCTTGGTCTTTTGACCGTGTCGGCAATGCTTCCTGCTAATTGGGAACGACGCCTTGTCGACATGAATATCGAAGCACTTCATGATGCGGATATTGATTGGGCAGATATCGTCTTTATCAGTGCGATGATCGTTCAAAAGGACTCGCTCGAAGACGTTGTTAAGAGGTCTCGATCGATGGGTAAACGGATCGCGGTCGGCGGGCCGTATGTTTCCACGAGTTCGGAAAGCGTACCGGATGCCGACCATATTTTCATTGGCGAAGCAGAGGAAACACTTCCGCACTTCATACGAGACATCGAACTCGGTATTCCCGACAAAGTCTATAAAGCTGATGAGCGGCCGTCGCTGCATTCGACACCCGTGCCTGATTTCGGGCTGATCGATATGCCGAAATATAGCGCGATGAATGTACAGTATTCCCGGGGCTGCCCGTTCAACTGTGAATTCTGCGACATCATTGAGATATACGGCCGCGTTCCGCGTACAAAGACGAATCAACAGATGCTGTGTGAGCTAGACGCGCTCAAAGACGCCGGATGGCGAGGGCTGGTGTTTATCGTGGATGACAATTTCATCGGGAACAAGAAGAACGTAAGGCTCCTGATGCCGGACTTGATCGAATGGTCGAGAACAAACGATTTTCCATTCTCTTTTATAACCGAAGCAAGCGTGAATCTGGCTGAAGATGACGCTTTGCTTCAGCAAATGGAGGACGCCGGATTTAGGCGCGTGTTTCTCGGGATAGAAACTCCGGTCGAGGCAAGCTTGAAAGAGGCCCAAAAGGGGCAAAACACACGGCGCAGCCTCATCGATTCGATCCATAAGATCCAGGGCTATGGTATGGAGGTCATGGCAGGTTTTATCGTCGGATTTGATAGCGATCCCGAAGATATTTTTGACCGGCAGATCGATTTCATTCGCGATAGCGCAATTCCGCTTGCAATGGTCGGGCTTCTTTCTGCCTTGCCCGACACGCAGCTATGGCGGCGGCTCGAAAAAGAAGGCCGTCTCGAGGGTTATCATTCGGGGAACAACACGGACTGTACACTGAATTTTGTCCCGAAGATGAATCCCGACCGCTTGATCACGGGATTTCAAGCGATTCTGCAAAATATTTACAGTCCAAAAGAATATTATGCTCGGGCACTTGATTGCCTATCGCGATTTCATCAAAACCGGATCGAACCGAGGAAGTCTACGTGGATCAAGGACATCAAGGCGTTCTGCAGGATAATCATGACGCTGGGAATCCGTGACCGCGCACGAATTCCTTTTTGGAAATATTTCTACCAGCTCGTCCGGTTTCACCCGAGTGATTTTGCACACGGGCTGACGCTGGCAGCGATGGGGTATCACTTCCGACGGATAACTGAGAAATATTGTGCTCGATCATGAGCTGTCTCGTAAGCCTCGCTTTTGAACGTAGGCAGATACCGAATCAGTCCGCTTTCCTGAAATCCGCGTCCATCAGGATCCACATGTTCGGATCGAGAACGACCTTGTCCGGTTCGCCGGTAACGCTGATCGAGAATACATTCGACCTGGAATCCGCCTGGACGGTCTGGATCTGCGGCCTGGCTAGGCCGGGATAATAGACGGCAATTTCGATAGGCATTTTGAAGATGCTCCCGTTGGTCTGTATCTGATCGAGTTTTATTGTGACCTGCCTTTTGTTCGGGTCGAATCGCCAGTTGCCGCTGTAATTAAGCGTTCCGGGTTTGAAGAGCCACTGATCGAAAAACACCGCGAGATCTTTGCCGGAGACTTCTTCCATGACGCGGCGAAAATCGGCGACAGTCGCGTGAGAATCGCGGTACTTGTTGTAGTAGAGTTTAATGCCTTTCCAGAAATTCTCGGTTCCAACGACACCCCGAAGCATGTGCAGCGTCCAGCTACCCTTTTGGTAGATCTGGCTCGTGGTAACGTCTTTCATGTCCTTGAGGTTATCGTGAACAAGCCGGTAACCGGGGTTCTTGATATAAAATGCGTCGACCGACTTCTTGCTCGATCTAAGTCCTTCGAGGAACTCGTCGCGTCCGTACTGGTGTTCTATGAATAGAAGTGTGAAATAGGTTGCAAAACCTTCGCTCAGCCAGATCTCGTCCCAATCTTTCTCGGTCACCGCATTGCCGAACCATTGATGAGCGATCTCGTGTATGACTACATTTCGCCAGCGGACGTTTCTGTCGCCCACAACGGAATTTTCGCTATATAGAATTGCAGATGCGGCTTCCATGCCGCCGCTTACGCTGTTGGATTGGATGTTGGCGAGTTTCTCGTAAGAGAACGGGCCGACGGCACTGCTGTAGAATGCCAGCGCATGTTTTGTCGTGTTATCAAAATCGTAAAACCCTTTATCCCGGTCCTGATAGTAGACCCAGGTTTGGATCGATCGTCCCTCGAATTCATCAACGTACTGCACGGCAAAGCGTGCTACGCCGAGCACGTAAAGCCACGATGCGATCGGTACGGACTGTTTCCAATGCGTGAGGCGTTTATTTCCCGGCAGGTTGGTCTCCTCGACCTTTAGACCGTTGGAAACGACCTGATAATGGCTCGGTGCGGTCACGACAAACTCGCACATCGCCTTTTCAGAAGGGTGATCTATCGTCGGGAGCCAGTTGCGGCCTTTGTCTGGCCAGTTATCGCTAAAGAAGGTGCGGTCGCCGTACTTATTGTTAGCTATTTTGAGGCCGGTTGCGGGAATTCCTTTGTAGGTGATGGTAAATTTTACGCGTTGATCTGCCTTGACAGCGGCCGGCAGCTTGATATTTACAGCGTCGTGCTCATGCCGATACTCTACAGGCTTGCCATCACGCATGACGCTGCTAACGGTCATGCCTTTGCCGTCGAGATCTTTGGTCGCATTGACCAGATCCAAGCGAAGACTACCAATTCCATCTGCCAGGAACCGAACATCTATTGTTGCTTCGCCGATGATCTCGTCTGTAGTGTCGGAGAGTTCGAGCTTGAAGACATAATTTATCACGTCGATGTTTGGATTTTTCGGATAGAGGTCGAATGAAGCGGCGGCCTGGGTGCTAAAACCGATGGTGAACAACAAGCCGACATACGCAGAGCAAAATAAATGTTTCATGATCTTAGGAAAACGAACGTCCGGTCGCTGATCTATTTTTTAAGCGGCAATGGTGTTGCACCGCGGAATTGGATGACGCCTTTTTCGGTCATTGTCCGCTCGATATCAGCAACGGTCGAAGGCACGAACGCGCTTAGATTCTCAGCGCCGTCGGGCGTGACGACTACGACATCTTCCATGCGGACATAGAGTTTCTCTTCGCGGATCCAGATCATAGGGTCGATGGTGAAGACCATGCCTGCTTCGAGTTTGACGCCGCGAACCTGGCCCACATCGTGGACGGCCATTCCGACGGGATGCTGAAAGTGGCCGCGGAACTTTAGGCCTTCGGTAACAGCCTTGAGGTGAGCGGCGTTCTCAAAAGTTTTGCCGACCAGATACCGCTCCATGTCCTTTGCCGCCGAATCGAGCACAAAATCCGACGTTACGCCCGGGCGAATATACTTGAACAGCGCGTCGCGGTAGGCGAGTATGTATTCGGTCAAAGCTCGCTGCCCTACCGTATATTTGCCGTTAACGGGCCACATTCTAGTGACATCGCTCGTGTAATAGCGGTAATCGGGTGCGTAATCCATTAGCACAAGGTCACCGTCTTTTAGTTTGTCAGTTTTTCTAAAATAATGGCCCAGAAACGCATTAGTACCGCCGCCAATGATCGATGCGTAGCCATCGCCGCGGCTGCCGTGCATGTAGAAAATGTACTTTGCGGCAGCGTCGAGCTGGTATTCGTAAACGCCGGGCTCTGTAGAACGCATGGCCTCAATGATCGCAAGCCCCGCGATCTCAGTTGCGCGCCGAATGACGGCTATTTCCTGTGCGGACTTAATATTTCGCAAGCCGTCGAGTATCGGCGAAAGATCGCGAACCTCGAACTGGGGCATTCGAAGGCCCAATAACTCGCGAAATCGTGCTTCGCGTGACGGTGCCCCGTCCCAAGGGTTTGCAGAGACGCGGGCTTGCTCGGCTAATAACTCATCGCGGCTGTCGGTGCCAGTTTCCGCTGGGCTGAGCGGTGTGTAAAGCAGCGGCGGCGGCGGTCGCAGCAACCCTTTGCCCACCAGATCTTGCGATAACTGCTCAATTGCACGCACTTGATCGATGCCCGTTAGTTCGATGATGAGGTCGCCATCTTCGGCAGACATCAGCTTTCCCTCGTTCGCTTCACGGCCGGCGTCGCGATGCGGCAAATAGATCGAGGTTCGCTGATTCCGGCCGTCAAGCACCAGATATGCGTGCGGCGACTCTATGCCCGTCAAATAATAGAACTCATTCGACTGACGAAATACATTAAAATCTCCCGTGCCCTTTGCTCCCTGGATCACCGCGATGGCATCCTTGCCGATCTTTTCAAAGAGCTTGGCCCGGCGGGCGATAAATTCATCTTTTGAGAAATCGGTTTGGTAATAATGCCTCTCCTGTGCAATTACAAAAAGACAAGCCGTCAAGATTAAGACCACCAAAAAAGTAGATTTGTGTTTCATAACCATTTTTATCCGTACGGCGGACTATCGCATTGGAACAATGACATTATTTGCCTCAGCAAACGCAATTGCATCTCCATAACCCGCATCGACGTGGCGGATAACCCCCATTCCGGGATCGGTTGTCAATACGCGCTCGATGCGTTTTGCGGCCTCGGGCGTTCCGTCGGCGACAATCACCTGTCCCGCGTGGAGCGAATAGCCGATGCCGACGCCTCCGCCGTGGTGAAGCGAGACCCATGTGGCTCCGCCGGCGACGTTTATCATGGCGTTTAAATAAACCCAATCGGCGATGGCGTCGGAGCCGTCTTTCATCGATTCTGTCTCGCGGTTGGGCGAGGCGACGCTGCCGCAATCGAGGTGGTCGCGGCCGATGACGATCGGGGCTTTTAGCTCGCCGCTGGCGACCATTTCGTTGAGTTTGAGGCCGGCTTTTGCCCTCGCTCCGTAGCCGAACCAGCAAATGCGGGCTGGGAGGCCTTGGAATTCAACCTTTTCCTGAGCCATCGTCAGCCATTTGGCGAGATGGTCGTCCTCGGGGAAGAGATTCATGATCGCTTCGTCGGTTTTGTAGATGTCCTCTTTGTCACCAGAGAGAGCGACCCAGCGGAACGGGCCTTTGCCTTCGCAAAAAAGCGGACGGATGTAGGCGGGAACGAAGCCGGGGTAGTCGAAAGCATTTGAGACGCCGTTGTCTTTTGCTCTCTGTCTGAGATTGTTGCCGTAGTCGAATACGACAGCCCCGCGACGCTGGAATTCGAGCATTGCTTCAACGTGTTTTGACATTGAATCCATCGCACGTTGTTCGTAGGCGGTTTGGTCGGTCTTTCGTAGTTCGTTCGCCTGTTCGATGTCTAGGCCAACCGGAATGTAGCCGTAGAGAACATCGTGGGCCGATGTCTGGTCGGTAACCACATCGGGAATGACGTTACGTTCGAGTAGCTGCCAAAGAACCTCGGCTGCGTTGCCATGTAATGCAATCGACTTAGCTTCTTTATTTTCAACAGCTTCCCGGGCGATAGTTAAAGCATCGTCTAAGTTGTTTGCCGCGACATCGACCTGTTTTAATTGCAAACGCCTTTCGATCCTCCACGGATCAACATCAACGAGAAGCCCGACGCCACCGTTAAATGTGATCGCCTGTGCCTGTGCGCCGCCCATTTCGCCGAGACCGGCGGTTAGGACGAGTTTTCCTGCTAGCGAACCCCAACCGTGCTGACGTGCCAGGGAGCCGAATGTCTCGTATGTGCCTTGCAGGATGCCTTGGGTGCCGATGTATATCCAGCTTCCGGCGGTCATTTGACCGTACATCATCAGCCCGTCGCGTTCGTACTGGTCAAATTGTTCCTGCGTGGCCCAATGCGGGACGATGTTTGTATTGGCGATCAAAACGCGCGGTGCGTCTGTGTGAGATTTGAAAACGCCGACAGGCTTTCCGGACTGAACCATCAACGTTTCGTCTTCATTCAACTCTCGTAAACACCGTAATATTGCGTCATACGATTCCCAGTTCCTCGCCGCCTTTCCGCGTCCACCGTAGACGATCAGACTGTCCGGATCGAACGCGACATCCGGATCGAGATTGTTCTGTATCATCCGATAGGCGGCCTCAATGAGCCAGTTCTTGCAGGTAAGTTCGGTGCCGGTCGGTGCGTGTATGATTCTGGGCATATTTTCTTTTGAGATATAATAACCGAAATTCGAAGGGCAATAAATTGTGGTTCGAACTTATTCTTTTGGTCGTGCGTATGTGGTAAAGTCTCAAAATTATATCGAAGGAAGTGAACGAATAATGAAGAAGTTGAATTTCGGCCTGGTAGCTTTAGCTTTCACCCTAACTCTGACCTTTTCGGCGGCCGCTCAGTCCGACAAGATGGCGGTTCAGCCAAAGTATGACGCCGAGTTCGCTAAACAACTCGGTGCGGATGAACGCGGAATGAAGACCTATGTGTTGGTAATTCTAAAAACAGGTCCGAAGGATGGCGATTTCAAGGGAAAGGAGCGTGATGATATTTTCGCTGGACACATGTCGAACATTGGGAAAATGGCTGAAGAGAAGAAACTCGCGGTGGCCGGGCCATTTCCTAAGAACGAAAAGGGTTACCGCGGGTTGTACATATTCAACGTAACCACTCTCGAAGATGCAAAAGCCATTGTCGAGACAGATCCGGCTGTGAAGGCCGGCATATTGGTACCTGATATGACGTTGTGGTACGGATCTGCGTCGCTGATGGCGACACCTGAGATCCACAAAACTATCGCTAAACCAAAACCGTAAATGACCCAAGCAGATCTGATAATCCACAACGCCGGACAGCTAGTCACTTGTGCCTCCGGCGGCAAGCCGAAGCGCGGACTTGAGATGCTCGACGTTGGCATAATTGCGGCCGGCGCGGTGGCGGTCGTGGATGGGAAGTTCGCGGGTGTGGGGACATCGGCGGAGATATTTGATTCCTTTTCATCCAAACACGTGATCGATGCAGAAGGTCGCGTCGTTTGTCCGGGGTTTGTCGATCCGCATACGCATATTGTTTACGCGGGCGACCGTTTGAATGAGTTTGAGCTGAAGATCAAGGGTGCGGAATATCTCGAAATATTGGCTGCCGGCGGCGGGATAATTTCGACGGTCAGGAATACGAGGGCCGCGGCGGTCGAGGCGTTGGTAGAGCAGGGCCTTGTCCGGCTTGATAAAATGCTCGCCTGTGGGACAACGACCTGCGAGATCAAGACAGGCTATGGCCTTGATACTGAGACCGAACTGAAGATGCTTGAGGCCATCGCTGAGCTTGATCGTCGGCATGAGATCGATATTGTTCCGACGTTTCTTGCGGCCCATACGGTGCCGCCTGAGTTGAAGGGCGATACAGATGGCTACGTTGATCTGGTCTGCTATGAAATGCTGCCGCTTGCGTGGCATTGGTACGAGCACTCGCATTTTTATGGATCGGTTCCGTTCTTTGCGGACGTATTTACCGAGCGGAACGCGTTTGATGCGGGGCAGTCGCAAAGAATACTAGAGACAGCAAAGGCAATTGGATTCGGCATCAAGGCGCACGTCGATCAATTTACAAATCTTGGCGGGTCCCGCATTGCGATCTCGGTCGGCGCAACATCGATCGATCATCTCGATGCAATTTCCGACAAAGAGATCGCAGAACTCGCGGCGAGCGAAACGATCGGTATTGTGATACCGACTGAGAATTTCAGTGCCGGGAAGACACAGTTTGCAAATGCGAGGAAATTGATCGACGCAGGCTGTGCAATTGCACTTTCGACCGATTACAATCCCGGCTCCGCACCGTGCCCGTCGCAGCCGATGGCAATGGCGATCTCGTGTCGATATCAGAAGCTCCTGCCGTCCGAGGCGTTTAATGCTGCAACGGTGAATGCGGCTTACGCAATTGGGCTTGGCGATAGGGTCGGATCGATCGAGGTAGGGAAGCAGGCGGAGATGGCAATTATCAATGCGACCGACTATCGATTGCTGTGTTACGAGTTTGGCGGTGATCTCGTTCGGCATACGATCTCAAAAGGTTCGGTCGTGACCTAAATCATTCCTTCGATCTGTGGTAATCTCAGATTGTTTATGACCCCTCAGATAATGCTAGACGGCGAAAGCCTGACGTTCGAAGAAGTGATCGCGATCGCAAACGGCAAGCCCGGCGAGCCTCGTGTCGGTTTAACAGATCAAGCGAAATTGAACGTGAATCGTGCCGCGGAGGCAGTCCAGACCTTGTTGGATCGGGGCGAGATCGCTTACGGTATTACAACCGGCTTTGGGGCGTTTAAGGACAAGATCATTAGCCGCGAAGAGGTTGAGTTGCTGCAGCGAAATATTGTCGTCAGCCATGCGGTCGGTGTCGGAAATGCGTTCGATACGGCTACTGTCCGGGCGATCATGCTGATCCGGGCGAATACGCTGGCTCGCGGGTTTTCGGGAATTAGACTTGAGACGCTTGAGCTGATACTGGAATTGCTCAATCGCGGCGTTCATCCGGTCATACCCGAAAAGGGAAGTCTCGGTGCAAGCGGCGACCTTGCTCCATTGGCCCATTTCGCGTGCGTTCTGATCGGCGAAGGCGAGGCTGAGATCGGTGGGGAAACGGTTAGCGGTGCAGAGGCACTGAGACGCGCAGGACTCGAACCGATCACACTGGCCGCGAAAGAAGGTTTGGCATTGACCAACGGTACGACCGTAATGACCGCGGTCGGGCTGCTTGAGACATGGAAGGCTATCCGCTTAGCTAAAGTAGCAGATGTTTCGGGAAGTTTGACGCTAGAAGCTTTGCACGGAACTTGTTCGGCGTTTGACGAACGCATTCATGCTCTTCGGCCGCATCCGCGGCAGATCGAGTGCGCTAAGAATCTGCGAGAGATCTTGGAGGAGAGCGAGTTTGTCCGCGATTTTGATCCGGCAAATGTTCAGGACGCTTATACCCTGCGGTGTATGCCGCAAGTCCACGGTGCGTGCCGCGATGCGATCGCGTATGCTGAATGGCTGATCAAACTAGAGTTGAATTCGGTTACTGACAATCCGCTGATCTTTCAGGATGAGACGGGCGAAAAGATCGAGGTCATCAGCGGCGGCAATTTTCACGGCGAACCTCTGGCGTTGGCGTTTGATTATCTGACCATAGCGTTGTCGGAGCTGGGGAACATCTCAGAGCGGCGGATCATGCGTTTGACGGATGAAGATTCAAATTCGCATATCCTTCCCGCGTTTTTGACTGAGCACGGCGGCATCAATTCTGGATTTATGATCGTTCAATATACGGCGGCGGCGCTGTGTACGGAGAACAAGATCCTCGCCCATCCTGCGAGTGTTGATACGATCCCAAGTTCGGCCAATGTCGAGGATCACGTATCGATGGGAGCGACCGCCGCGTTGAAACTCCGGCAAGTCGCAGACAACCTGGAACACATTCTCTCACTCGAATTATTCTGCGCTGCTCAGGGCATCGATTTTCGCGAAAAGCGGCTCGGCGGCGAACGGAAATTAGGTAAGGGAACTCGCGGCGTTTACGCAAGGCTCCGATCGGCAATACCTTTTGTTGAAAGGGACGAGTATCTTAAAAACCATATGAATGAGGCACATAAAGTAGTGCGCGAATTTGACCAAGTATAAGTTCGAGGCGAATATGAGACGACATAGATTGATAGGAATGACGGTAGCGGCGTTGTTTGGAGGTAGTTGTTGGTCGATGGGAACGAGCACAACAAGTTCGAAGCCGACAGATACACCGAGGCCGTATAATTCTTCAGCTTCCGTAACGCCGACGCCCAAGACGTCCGCTTCGTCCTCCAACACTACTAGTACGACGATGACGCAACCATCATCAAATAAATCATATCTCGATAATCTGCCGTCCGATTTTTCTCAGCCGACAGATGATGCGGGAAAATTGCTGCTTCGCGAATACGGGTCCGTTTTTGTCTCGCGCGGTGGAACCACGCCGCCAAAGAAAGTTGTTTTCAAGGATCAAGCCGATGTGATCGCCTATCAGGCGGGTGTTCAAAGGTCGAGCGAATCGATCGGCGGTATGACGATGACCCTGCAGACCCCGGCAATGAATGCGTTAAAAGCCGCAATATCTGAGGCTAAAGCCGCCGGGCTGACTATCGGTCCGCGTGGTGCCGATTCGTCAATTCGTGATTATGACCATACAGTGAAACTGTGGACAAGCCGTGTAAATCCGGGACTCGTCAAATGGGTCGGCAACGGCCGCGTAACGCAGGCCGAAGCAAATCGCATAAAGAAATTGACACCATTTGAACAAGTCCCCGAGATATTAAGGCTTGAACAGCAATCTATCTTTTTCTCAACTGACCAAACTAAATCGATTATCTATTCCGTAGCACCGCCTGGAACCTCTCAGCATATATCTATGCTCGCTTTGGATGTAAAGGAATTTGATAAGGCCCGCGTGAGAAGTATTTTGGCAAATCACGGGTGGTTTCAAACTGTCACGTCGGACCTCCCGCATTTCACATATCTTGGTGTGACCGAGGCCGAGTTGCCGGGACTCGGACTAAAAAAGGTAACTAACACGGGACGTGACTTTTGGGTTCCCAATATTTAAGAGCTATCGTATAATTCCTGTTCCGCCGTCTACATGAAATATCTGTCCTGTGATCCATTCGGATCGACCCGATAGCAGAAACTCTGCCATCGCGGCAACTTCGTCTGCCGTACCGATCTTATTTAGCGGATTGCGTTGAATCGCGGCCTCGCGTTTGGCGTCGGTATTCAATAATCTTTCGGCAAGAGGAGTGTCCGTCAATGACGGAGCAATACAATTAACGCGAATGGTCGGGGCGAATTCGGCTGCCAGTGATCTGGTTAGCGCCTCGACTGCACCTTTGGCCGCGGAGATTGAGGTATGAAAACCCATTCCAGTTTGCACCGCCACCGTGCTGAAGAGAATAATTCCCGGAGCGGCGGAATCTCGAAGATTCGGCAATAGTGCCTGGATCGTTCTGACAGCTCCGAGCAGATTGATATTCAGATCATTTAAGAAGTCCTCTTGTGATAGACGGCCAAATGGTCTTAGATTTATTGTTCCGGGGCAATATGCAATACCGTCGACCGGACCCTGGATCGGGGGGAATACTGCGCTTTCAGCTACATCGAATGGATAAAAGGTTAGGTTGTCCAGCCCTTCAAGATCGCCGCGTGTACGCGAGATCGCAGTGATCTTGTGACCATCGGACAAAAGCCGTTTTGCTAACGCATTGCCAATTCCTTTGCTTGCACCTACGATGACGAAATGTTTGCTCATGATATTTGTGAATCCGTAAAAAATCGATTCGTCATCGTGCTCGCTCCGGATTCAATCGACGGAACGAAACAACAAAAAGGGCGACGATCCCATTGACCGTCGCCGTTCTGATCGTTTTGCCCGAAGGTTGCCTATTTGATGACGTACGGCTCAAGCAATTTCATCCACGAGCGGTTTGCCCGGGCGTATTCTTCCGTGCATCGCACCGCACGTTTTTCAGGTAAACCGTCGTCGCCGATCATAAATTCATTCTTTTCAGGATTGCTGCCGTAGACCAGGCAAAGCATGTCGTAAAAGCGTGTCTTACTGAAGGAATGCTCGTCCCAAAACATCATATCGCCGGGATCCTGGTCACGTGAGGCGATCTCGAATTCAAGCGCCGCATTGATCGTGCTGGATTGGCCTTCGTCAGAACCGTCAAGCATCAGGATCGTCGCAAGCTGATCGACCGCATCCTCTTCCCGTCCGGTGGCAGGCATTTCCCAAACATCGATCAGGCAATGGCCGAGTTCGTGAAAGAGTGTCTGAACAAGAGTGTCCTCGACCATCGCGTCCACCTTTTTCTGATCCTTTTCGATGGTTTTGAATTCCGCCTCGTACTGATCTAGCAGTTCGTAACAGAATAAGATTTGTGAGTCGCTCGAACTATAAAATGCATTCGGTTCGCCGCACTTGTCCATGCTCAGGTATATATCTTTTGGCATTGCTAACAGGCCATTCAGAGCATCAGCGATCTCCTGGAACACGGCCTTTTCGTCAGCGGGCATATCCCTTTTTTTGCCTTGTTTTTTGTAAACAGGCGAAAATCCGACCTTGAAGTCACCTTTGTCCAGCGGATGTTTCTTAGGCTTAGCGGGTACCGGTGTGCCTTTGATAACATTTGCCGGGCGATTCATATTTCCGGTTTGAGCGTTGGTCGGACCGATAACCCAGGCTGCACCGAGAACGATCGAAAGGGAGGCTAATGCAAAAAAACCGAGAAGAATATTCTTCATATTCGTTACAGACTGCTCCTTAATATTTGGTTAGTTCTTTGAAAGACAGGGGAATCTTGGCACGATTATTCGATTCGGTCAATACACGCGACAAAATCGGTCGTGGTTTGAAAAACGCAAAGGCAAGCCGCCTGGCTTGCCTTTGTTGCTGATTTGTAGAATTGAATGGTACACCCGGCAAGATTCGAACTTGCGACCCTCTGATTCGAAGTCAGATACTCTATCCAGCTGAGCTACGGGTGCGTGAACCAACGTAAAGTTTAGTTTGCGGTGGCCGCAAATGCAAACTTGTTACTGTCCGAGCGGTTTTTGCAGAGTGCGGACGTGTTTAATGACCGCTTTTATCTGTTCCGGGGTCATTTTGTCTTTGAACGCAGGCATGCCGTCGTCGGGAAATCCGTTGACGATGTATTCCGTCAATTTTTCGTCGGGTTTTGCTGCCATTTTAGCGGTCGTGATGTCGTCGGGATCGAGTGTCTTGCCATCAATCGTTACTTTTCCGCCTTTTCCGCTATCTTTATGACATTCGGCGCAGTTCTTTGCGTAGAGGTCCCGTCCCATCGCGACTTCGTCGGGCGTTGCGGCCGGTGCCGGTGTGGAGGCTGCAGGCGAAGCGGCGGGCTTATTGTTGTTGGTAGTTGTATTCGCCGTGTTCGGCGAAGTTGCGGCCTGACCGCATGCGATGGCGAATAATGCGGCGGCGATCAGGACAATTGTGAGCTTGATATAATACACGTGAGATCTCCCTTAATTTGATTCGAAACTCGGAAAAGTTTAACTTAAGGGTCACGCGAATGCAATAAACTCGACCGTTCGTGAGCATTCCACGATCCACAACACTATGAAACGAATCCTATTTACCTTGCCGCTGGTTGTATTTTCCTTGATGGCAGTTGCCGCCGGCCAGATTACACCTGTGCGAATGTCAGTCGAGGGGCTGAAAGAGGAAGTTACAGTCTGGCGCGACTCGCGGGGCGTTCCGTACATCGAAGCGAAGAATGACGCTGACCTTTATTTCGCCCAAGGATACGTGATGGCGAGCGACAGATTGTTTCAGATGGATTCGATGAGGCGTTTGGCGAGAGGGCAAACGGCGGAGCTTTCCGGCGAAAGCAGGCTTGAGGAAGACAAAAGGTGGCGGCGGTTTGGTTTTGCGTCGATCGTGGAGCAGAGTTTGTCGTCGCTGACGCCGGAGACGCGCTCCGCGCTTGAGGCTTATGCAAAAGGTGTTAATGCATACATTGCGACGCTTGACGACAAGACAATGCCGCCTGAATTTAAGATATTGCAGTACAAACCGACGCCGTGGCAGCCTACGGATTCGATGATAATAGGCAAGATCTTGGCAGACGGGCTTAGCTCGACGTGGCGGGCGGATCTTATCAAGGCTTCGCTGGTTGGGATCGACAAGCAGAAATTCGCGGACCTAACGAATCCGGTCACGCCGTATGATGTGGTCCTTTTTGGCAAGGATACGAAGACCGGCGGCGGCGTGGCGATGTCAGAACCCCCTGCGTTAGCGGGGGGCACGAACGTGGAATCGATTTCAACGCCCTTGCCGCCCGCTTACGCAGGCGGTTCTGACAAGATCCTCGCCTTTGCGGCAAAGGACGAGGAGTTGCGGAAGTCCTCGCTTGAGCGCGTTGGGCTTTATGCGGAGGGTTTGGCGGCGTCGAACAACTGGGTGATATCGGGCAAAAGGACGGCGGATGGTAAGGCTATGCTGGCGAACGATCCGCATTTGCCGGGGACGGCTCCGGGAATTTGGTATTTGATCGATCTTAGAGCGCCGGGCATGCACGCTGCGGGTGTGACGATTCCTGGAGGGCCGGGCGTAGCCATCGGGCACAATGATTCGATCGCTTGGGGCCTGACGAACGTCGGGCCCGACGTGCAGGACCTTTACGTTGAGACGTTCAACGATGCCGGCGAGTATAAAACGCCTACGGGTTGGGCAAAGCCGGTCATTCGCAAGGAAATAATTAGCGTCCGCACCAATCCGATGAAAACGGATACCGTAGAGCAGACCATCGAAGTGCTGGAAACACGCAACGGCGTCGTTATCGCGGACGAGACCGGCAAGAAATACGCTCTCAAATGGACGGCGCGCGATCCGAAATACCCTGAGGTCAACGCGTTTTACCATTTGAATCGTGCGAAAGACTGGGCCACGTTCAAAGATGCTCTGAAATTGTTCGGATTATCGCCGCAGAACGCTGTTTACGCGGATATCAAGGGCAACATCGGCTGGCGCGTGGCCGGACAAGTTCCTATACGGAGAACCGGCGATGGTTCGCTGCCCTACGACGGCACGACGACGGACGGCGATTGGTTGGGGAACATTCCGTTTGATGAACTGCCAAATCTGTATAATCCGCCGGAAGGTTTCATCGTCACGGCGAACCAGCGCATTGCCGGGACGGACTATAAATACCAGCAAATGACGCGTACATATATGTCTTCGAGGGCGCGTAGGATCTACGATCTGCTCGCCGCAAACAATAAGGTCACAATGGATGATTCGCGCGATATTCAGCATGATATTTATAACCAGCCGCTGGCTTTGATCGCCAGGTCGATAGTCGCGGACGGTTCTGTTTCGGCTGAAACGCTCGCAGTTTTACGTGATTGGGACGGAAAAATGGCTGTGGACAGTCGCGGAGCGGTGCTCGCGAACGAGATGCGGAACTGCATTAGTAATAAAATAGCCGACAACAACAAACCCGTGCCTTCGTTCCTTATCAATCAACGTATCGTCGAACTCGCAATACGCGAAAAGCTCACGCAATGGCTTCCGGCGGGCGTGAAAACATACGGCGAGCTTTACAAACAATGTGACGGCAGTGTGCGCGCCGACCTCGGGGCTTCAAAAACGTATGGCAGTGATCCGTCGGGATGGGTTTGGGGCAAGACTTTTGTATCGCGCTTTCCGCATCCGCTTGCGTCGGTTCCGTTTATAGGCGGCCAGTTCGCGACGCCGATAGTTGCGATCCCGGGCAGCCGCGACACGCCAAACGTCGGCTCCAGCGTCTCAATGCGACTCATTACCACGCCCGGCAATTGGGACGCGACGCGCCACGTAATACCATTGGGTCAGTCGGGAGTACCTTCCTCGCCTCATTTCAGAGACCAGTTCGACCTCTGGAAAGACGGCACGCCCGCGATCTTACCATACAGTAAAGCCGCCATAGAAAAAGCGGCCACGCAGATAGTCGTGATGAGTCCGTAGTGATCCGTCCGGAGCACACGCGAGCGCGCGAGCGTTCCAAAAAGTTCATGGCAAATTCGGCCGTTCGAGGCGGTCGAGGAAGTCGCTGAGGATGATCGCGGCTGCTTCTGAGTCAACCTGCAACCGCGATTCTCTTACGCCGACGCCGCGTTCCCACAGACGGGACTTGGCTTCGTATGAAGTGACGCGTTCGTCTTGTAGATAGACCGGAATATCGAGCGATAGCGAGAATCGGCGGGCCATCGAGCGGGCTTCTTCGCTCATTTCGCTTTCGCCGCCGTCCGAACGCAGCGGCAAACCAATTACCAACGCCTTTGCATCCAACTCGGCAAGGATGTTTTTAACCTCAAGCAATAACTTTTTCCAGCTCGTTCGCGTTATATACGGCAGCGGGCGCGTGGTGAATCTTAATTCATCGCACACCGCGACTCCGACGCGTTTGGTTCCGGGGTCGAGAGCGACGATGCGGCCATCGACAGGTACGGTCGAAAGATCTGTAAGTTCGCCGTGATTAGTTATTTCTTTTTGTTGCACGAATAAACTCTATCACCGATAATCATTAGCAGTTCGTTATACGAGGTATTATATGTCATTTCGCGGGAAACTTTGGGTCATGGTGCTGTCGGGTGCGATCGCGGTCTACGCGGTCATCGGCGGCCTGCCGTTCATCGGCAATGTGCTGAACGCAAACGCCCAGCAACCGGTCAACGACGCCGGCGCACAGCTCAGGATCGTCGAATCCGTGCTGCAGCACATTCAAAACGACTACGTCGACGACCCAAACATGGAAAAGGTCCGTGTCGGTGCATTGCGAGGCCTCGCCAACGGCTTGGATCCGTATTCGTCCTTTTTGACGGCAGATCAGGTCAAGGAATACCAGGCCGGTAAGGCAATTACGAAAACCAGCATCGGCGCGGAATTCTCACAGGTTTCGGGTTTCCTTTACGTCATCTCCGTCATCAAGGGCGGACCAGCCGAAAAGGCCGGACTTAAGTCGGGCGATGTCATCGAATACGTTGACACGAAGGCCTCGCGCGACATTTCGCTTTATGACGCGACACAGTTAGTGGCCGGAACTCCGGGGACGACCGTAGCCCTGCGTGTACTTCGCTCGGGCGAGAAGCCGCAGACCATTAAAGTGACGCGCGGTACATACTCCGTTCCGAAAGCCGAGTCCCGCATGGAAGGCGGAAAGATCGGCGTGGTCAAGATCTATAGCCTCGAGGAAGGCGAATCTGCAGACATCAAAGCACAGGTCGCATCCCTACAAAAGCAAGGGGCAGCTAAGATCATTCTCGATCTCCGCGGCGTCGCAGGGGGCAAGCTTGAAGAAGCCGCGAACGTCGCCAACCTTTTTATCAAAGACGGCGCACTCGCAACCATCATCGGCCGCGAGAACAAGCCGACGAAAACATTTGCCGCAGACC
>CAZVDM010000004.1:0-31658 GCA_964625555.1 uncultured Chloracidobacterium sp. | reverse complement strand
CTCGCAACCATCATCGGCCGCGAGAACAAGCCGACGAAAACATTTGCCGCAGACCCCGCAAAGGCAATATTTGACGGCGAAGCTGCGGTTCTGATCAATCTGAGCACTGCCGGTGCCTCCGAAGCGATCGCTTCGGCCTTCCTCGATCGCAAACGCGGCGAGGTTGTCGGCGAGCGGACATTCGGTATGGGCACGGAACAGCAGCTTTTCACGCTCAAGAGCGGCGACGGCCTTTTGCTGACCGTTGCTAAGTGGGCGTCGCCCAACGGTACGCCGTTCCTAGGGGAAGACAA
This sequence comes from uncultured Chloracidobacterium sp., assembly GCA_964625555.1. Classification (GTDB taxonomy): domain Bacteria; phylum Acidobacteriota; class Blastocatellia; order Pyrinomonadales; family Pyrinomonadaceae; genus OLB17. Next base: position 31,365 of record CAZVDM010000004.1, on the reverse strand, counting down.
AGCGACGATGGGCGTCAAGCCCTCGGTCGAGGTCAAACGCCCGGATACTCCGGAACCTCTAGACATAGAGAGTCTCGGCGATGGTCCGACTCAGCCCAATCCCGGTGCAACGCCTACCCCAACCCCAAAACCGAAGGTCGCGCCGGTTCTTGAAGACATTCAGCTTAAGAAAGCGCTGGAGATCCTCGGCGGAACTGCGACGGCCGCGAAAGCGGGTTAATTCGAATCAGGATCTTAGAATCAAAACCGGGCATTCATGTCCGGATTTTTTGTTGAAATGCGTTGTCGGCTTAGGACAAGACTGCTATCATCATTCTCAAATGACGCAACGCGAGATCACAGTCCGGCAATTGAAGGAATCCGATGTTTCTGAGTGGCTGCGTCTGCGCCAATTGCTGTGGGACGAAACACCGGAGGAGGAGCACCGTGACGAAATGCTCGAGATCATCGACCATCCGGAATTCCAGCTTGTTATCGTCGCTGATGGTGGTGACGGAAAGCTTGTAGGGTTTTTGGAGGTGAGCATTCGTCCATTTGCGGAGGATTGCGAAACGGAGAACGTAGGTTATCTCGAGGGCTGGTTTGTTGAGCCGGAACTGCGCCGAACAGGCGTCGGCCGAAATCTTGTCGCGAATGCCGAACAATGGGCTCGATCGCGAGGCTGTACAGAGATGGCGTCAGACGCAGAGGTGGGCAATGAAGACAGTATTGAGGCTCACCGCCAATTGGGCTATGAGGAAATGTCTAGGCTTGTACATTTGAGAAAGGACTTATATTAGATGAGGCTGAGACGATCAGGGTCGGTTAGTATGATGCTCGGGCTATTGGCGGCTTCGATTCTTGCGGTGTCCGTTTTTGGACAATCCAGCGACTCAAATTTTCCCACACCATTGACATCAAACGTCATCAACTCGACGATCAAGCCGCGGGACATAGGCGATCCACGCTTGACGACGCAATACTATGCTTTTGGCGGCGACCAGGGTGATATCTTCATCAACGTCGTTGCAAAGAATTTTGACGGCGACATAGATGTCTTTGCGGCCGAAGGAATGCGGCCGCTGACCAAGATGGTGATCTACTCGGACTCCGGCATGAGCGAAACCGGCCGGCTCATATATTTACGCAAAGCCGAAAGACTACTTATTCGTATCGAAGGCAGACCGCCGGACGATCGTCCCGCTACCGTTCAGGTTAAATTCGGCGGAAGCTTTGTTGCAATGAAGGGCCGTCCGGCTCTTGACACCGAAGTTCCTACGGTCACGAACAGTGAACAGGGCAATGTTCGTGTAAATTCGGTTGGCACTATTATCGAGGAGTTAGAGAACGCGAAGCCTGAGGCAAAGACCAAACCGGCGGAAACAATTGCCGAAATACCAAAAACCGACACGACCAAACCCGCGGGCACGAAAAAACAGACGGTTGTCGTTACCGATAATACTGCCCCGACCGTGCGAGATCCAAAGCCGGGAAGATCTAAGGAAAATGCAAAAGATCCGGCAGCGGCGGCAGCTAAGACGGAGGAGGCTAAACCTCCAACTGTAAAGCCCGTCAAAAAGCCGAAATCAAAAGAAACCTCTGGCACTGAGCGTAATGCTCCGACTGAAACGCCTAAGGCAGACCCGCTTGCCGACATACGACTTGTGATCGCCTTTAAGAATGGCGACAAGCTAGAACGCCCTTTGTCAGAAGTGCTGAGATTCAGCGTCGACAAGGGCGTTCTGACCGTTATCGCAAAGGACGGCAGTATTCGCCGTTACTTGATGGTGGATGTTGCTGAGGTCACGATCAAATAGCCTTACGCGTAACTGTGAAGGCCTTTCAGCAAATAGCTGACCCCAAGATAGGTAAAGATCACAAATAGAAAACCAATGATGGCAAAGTAAGCGCTGCTGCGGCCCCGCCAACCACGCGAGATACGCGTGTGAAGGAAAGCGGCATAGGTGAGCCATGCAACGAGGGCTCCTGTTTCTTTAGAATCGAAACCCCAAGGCCTGCCCCACGATTCATTTGCCCAGATCGCTCCGGTGATAAGCAAGATCGCAAGTCCCGCAAATGCAAGGCAGGCGGTCTTGTACATCAAGTTGTCGAGCGATTCAAGGCTGGGCAAACGCTCACGGAGTTTTTCGGTTCTGAAACCGAATATCAGAATAAACAGCGTTCCGACCAACGCCGTGAGCAAAGCCGCGACCTCGACGGGATTTGTATTGAGACTCAGGAACATTTTATCGCCTGCTGCCTGCAGGTAGTTCCTTCCCATCTGTTCGTGCTGCACCGCGGTCATGGCCGCCAGTTGTTGAACAGAAAGCTGCTGATTTTCGGCGATCGCCATACCGGCCGTGACGAATTGGCCCGGATCGTTCGCAAGCTGTGCCTGCAGCTTTGGGTAAACATCAGTTGTTGTCTTGATGCCGTTTACAAGAAGCACGATCGAAATCACCTGAGCGATGAACGCCAGTTTTATGAGATAGCCGCCGGCAACTTTGGCCGCTGCGTTATTTTTGTAAACGTAGAGGGAGTAAGCAATAACAACGCCGAGCAACAATAATGCAGTGATGACGAGTGCAGGTCCGACGTACGGAATATCGAGTCGAAATGGTGCGGAAAAAGGTTTCTTCGAACCGGTATTTGGAACAAACAGCCCGGCACGATAAACAAACGCGGTTACGACAGAAAACTTGCTCACGGTCGCGATCACGCTGATGCCGAATAAGCTCGACCAAATTGCCATCGCTTCGACCTTGACGCCGTCCTTTAGCAGATACATTACCGCTACGGCAAAACAAACAAGTGCGACACCATAGCTCAACGATGCGTCTCCGACATGGATCGGCCGCCAATACGAATCGAGAACCGGCGGCAAGTCGATGAATTCGTCGCCTATAAACCTTGCCAGCACGAGGATCAACGCTGCCAACGGAAGCGTGAAGGCCGTTATCACACGAAAATTGCTGCGTTTCGCGAACAAAAGCGTCGTAATTCCCGCACCAAAAGCAAACGCCAGGCTGAGATCATACAGGTTTGCAAACGGGATATATCGAAATATCCATGGGTTTGCCATATTTCCGCTTTCGCGCATGATGGCGAGTTCATGATCGTAAGCTCCGACCCAGCGTGTCAGCCAACTCGACAGGTTAAAAAAGACGCCGAGAGCCGCACCCCAAAAGCCGATCTTCTCGGCCATGGTCGATGGTGCGTACAGATTTGTCAATTGGAAAACAGCGGCCAGAATATAGCATGCCAGCGCCAGCATCATCAGTGCCCCATCGCTGATAAAGCCTTCGCCGACCTGAATACGTGCGCCGAGCATTACGAATGCCCCGACGATCACAAAGATCGCCGGTAAGTAAGACTTGAGATTGCCGTCCTGTTCTAATCTGTCGAGTTCTTGCATAATTACTTCTCAACTTGTTCCGATCCAATTTCGTTTACGATCCGATTGTATCGATCCTCAAAACCGAACGGATTTCGATTTGTGTCACCTGCTATGATGGCCTCAAACGTTCCGTCTTCCTGTCGTTCGATCCTCGCCCAAATGCGGCGGTGCGAGAAAAAGAAGACAAATCCGAGCGCACCGATAAGGCCAAATCCGCCGATATACCATGCAATAAACGCCGCGTCGAAGGGGTCATATTTGATCGAGAGAATGTGGGCCGACGGAGCCTTTTCAAATTCTGCGAGCCGCCATTTGTAACCCGCTTTTGGAGCTCCGACCGGGGCGTTGTCCGGGAGTTTCTGTGCGAAAGCAAAGACGCGGGTCGGCTCGGCGTTGGTCGGAGTGACGTTAAGCACGGCGACGGGATTATTGTATTCACCGGTTTTAGAAGCGGGTTTACCGTCCGGCCCAAACGTAAAGTCGGGTTGAAAATCGGTGAAATCAACTTTCGTGCCGTCGGCCAGGCTTGCGCTGCCTCCGCGTGGAATCTCGAGCCGAACTACCGCGCCGCCGTTCTGCGGAGACAGTTCAAGGGATATCTTACGTGCCGCGCCAAGTGGAACGGTCTGTGCCTGAAAGAAACGGTAGCCCCGATAGCTTAGCGGCTTGTTGAGGCTAACATCGACTGTCTGCGTCCCGTATTCCGGATCGTCGATCCGCATCTGCGTCCGCCAATCCATCGTGTTTGTAACGTCAATATTTCCACCCGTGTCGATCAGGCTCTGCTGGATGTCAGTACATTCCATTGTGAAAGGAAGCTTGACATTGAATTTCTCCTTTTTATCGAGATTGAACTCGATCATCTGGATCTCATCCGTTTTCTGCCCGGGCGTCATACGCACATCGGCATCAAAGCCGGTTTGCAACGCCACGAAGTGGCCGAGAAAGAGCGTTAAAAGGAATACATGCACGATATATGCACCAAGGCGGTTGAACCGTCCGGTCTCGCCAAAAACCACAAGCGATCGCCGTGAGTTCATTACCGAAAAGTCTTTCTTGCCGTTTGCGTCTGTTCCGTACTCGAGCGTGCTTGATTCGGTCGTTGTTGGAGCAAAGCCTGCCGCCCTCATTACGCCGCCGATCTTTTCCGCAGCTTCGACGTCGTTATCCGCTTTGATATTGAGAGTTTTGGTGAATTTCTGTCCCTGCAGCCATCCACGTGTAGGTGATTTGAAAGGATCGGAAATATAGCTCCACGCCGACGGGAACCGATCTATCGAAGCCAGGACGATATTGAGCGATAACCACAGGAGCAGGGCATTGTAATAGAAACTGTGGTAGATATCGAAGAATCCGAGAGTGCCGTAAACGGATATCTCGGCCGGTGTAAGTGAAACAAAATATGCGTCAAAGCCCTGTACGTTCTGCTGCAATATGAGCATTCCGATCATGGAAAGGGCGACAAGAATACACAGCAAAACTACCCCGAGCCGAACCGAACTCAGAAAATCCAATACACGGTTTAGGATCGGGGCGGAACCCGGCTTTGTCGCCTCTGTTGGGCGGATGGTTTCTTCTGCAGCAGACATCGTACAGTCAAAGGTTATCGTAAAGAGATATTATATGTCATTCGGTCATAAATAAGTTCGGCTTGTGCCTAATAAAATACGTGATTATCAAAGACATATTTGGAAAATCAATTTATAGACGCTATTCTTGACGTTAAAGTTTTGTACCGAGCGAACGTCTAATGGATTCAGCAGCAGTAGAATTAAAAGATGTCAGAGCGTTCAGCGTGCGCGAAAAGCTCTTGGCCTATGTCGAACTGACCAAGCCGCGCATCGCGTTCCTGCTCGTGCTGACTTCGGCGGCGGGCTTCTACCTTGCGACAAAAGAGAGTTTTAATACCATTCTTTTCGTCAATTCGATGATCGGCATCACCCTGCTTGCTTTTGGCGTCGCGACGCTGAATCAATGGGTCGAACGCGATATCGATCCGCTCATGGAACGTACCGAAAAACGTCCGCTGCCATCGAAGAGAGTGACGCCCACTGAGGCTTTGGTATTCGGATTGGTGCAATGTGCGGTAGCTGAGGCGTATCTTTTCTTTTTGGTGAACGGCCTCACGGCGATACTGGGTCTAGTTGTTATCGTTGGCTACGTACTGGTCTATACACCGTTAAAGACCCGAACGTCTGCCTCGACGGCGATCGGAGCTATCCCCGGAGCCCTTCCGCCGTTGATGGGCTGGACGGCGGCCGCGAATGAGATCACGCTCGGTGCATGGGCATTGTTCGCAATGCAGTTCCTTTGGCAGTTCCCGCATTTCTTCGCCATTGCATGGATGTACCGTGAGCAGTATAAGAAGGCCGGTATTTTAATGCTGCCGGTGGTTGAGCCGTCGGGGGCGTTAACCTTTCGCCAGATCATTCTTTTCACAATTATGCTGGTCCCGGTCAGCATCGCACCGTTCATTTTCGGTATATCGGGCACAGTTTTCCTCGTCGGAGCGATCCTGCTCGGTCTGTGGTTCTTGTACGCGGGCGTTCGGTCGGCACTTGACCGGTCGAATGAGCGTGCGCGAACATTGCTGCTCGTTTCTGTGATCTACCTGCCTCTCCTTTTCATTCTGATGGTCGCTAATAAATTGTGATCCTATGGACATCGGAACCGCGGATATAATCGACGAAAAAGAAGAACCAAAGAAATTGCGTTCGAGTTTTACAGGCGGATCCGGGCCAGGGAGCGGCCGTCGAAATAATGGCGGAGGAGGTTCGGATGGCTCTGAAGATGATAACGACGGTGAGCCTACGGCTTTTCGACCGGAAAAAGCCCGAATACTGACCGGCTTTTTGATGCTCGTGGTCTTGATGACGTTTGGAGGCATGATCGGCGCGTACGTGGTCATCGCCACGAATAAGGCCGCTGAGTGGCAGCCATTCGCTTTGCCGATACAGGTTTGGATCAGCACGGTGATCATTATCCTGAGCAGTATTTCGTACATTATCTCGGAACGAGCCACATCTGCGAACGACCAGCCTCGGGCCAAAAAATGGATGATCGTGACGACCGTCCTGGGCGCATTCTTCATCTCGTCCCAAATGCTAGCGTGGATCGAACTGACCCGCCGCGGGTTGTATATGGAAGGGAATCCGTACGCGGGATTCTTCTACATTTTAACGGCTGTCCACGCAGTGCATGTGATCGGTGGAATTGCGGCGTTGTCGAGTATTCTGCTCAAATCGTGGTATCCGACCCGCAGCGAAACCGACGTTCTTCGACGCATTTCGCTCGCGAAAGTTGTCGGCTGGTACTGGCATTTTATGGGGCTCTTGTGGCTCGTTCTGCTGTTCATGCTCGGTTTTTGGAAATAAGATGGAATCGGCACTTTCGATATTTCCGCATGTTAATGCCTCACTTAATTCGCTGAGTGCGTGCTTTTTACTGGCGGGTTTTTATTTTATTATGACGCGGCAGGTCGCCCGGCACCGGTTCTGTATGATCTCGGCGTGCTGTGTTTCGGCCCTTTTCTTGGTTTGCTACATTACATATCACTCGCTACGGACTTATTATCTCGGGCTCGGACCTACTAAATTCACCGGTGAAGGTCTGATCCGGCCCGTTTACTTCACGATCCTCACGTCCCATACGATCCTGGCAACGCTGATCACGCCGTTCGTTCTCGTGACGCTCAAACGGGGCCTTAAGGGCGATCTAGACAGGCATAAGCGCCTTGCGCGGCTCGTTTATCCCGTTTGGCTTTATGTTTCGATTACGGGCGTTGTCGTCTATCTTTTGCTCTATCAATTTTACCCTGCAGGTTAGATAAACTTTTTTTCGCATCGGTGCATCTTAACTATTGAAATAAGAACACGATAAGTGCTATTATTTCATTGTTGAAAAGTTGATCACCGAAGCATTCCATGTGGAATGCGCGGGGGAACCAAGGTTTCTGCGAATTTTCGCGAGACAGGGGCGAAGCGTCACGAGACGCAGGGATACTCTTTCGTTCCTAGCCCGTCAGCTAACCTCGTAGGTGTGGCAAAGGAGTTACAGCAGGGATTAAGCCCAACATGGGCGCGATTTAAGATGTGCTTCCCGCATTTCAACAAACAATGAAGCAGACATCCGGTCTTCTCAAAAAAGAAAGTTCCGCTCGGAAGAGCGGAACTTTTTTTGTTTATAACGCCAAAACAATCACCTACTTGGCGTAGACGATCTTTGCGATCTTTACCGTTTTTGCCGGGGTTTTGAAGTCGGGGACTATCTTTAATAATGTCGGGCGTGAGCGAACCTTTAAAACGAATGACTCTACTCGCTTTGTGATCTCGATCTGCTTGTTAACCTCGCCCGACGGAGTATCGACCTCAAATTCGAGTGGCAGGCGAAATGCCGCCGGGACAAGGTCATCGGCTTTTTGGGTCTGAGCGACGGTGACTGTGATCGTCTTTTTGGCGGCTGAATACTTGGAAGTGACAGAGAGACGCGGAGCGCCCGAGTGGTAGACCCATTGGTCAAAGAACCACTCGAGATCCTGGCCTGAGGCGTTTTCCATTGCATCTTTTAGGTCTTCGCTTCCGACCGCTGCAAATTTGTTTTTGTTTAGATAAGCGTTGATAGCCTTCCAAAAGTTTTCGGTGCCGACCTGTTCGCGGAGCATGTGGAGCACCACGCCGCCTTTGTTGTAGGTGACCGCAGCAGTGTCAAAGAGTTTGTCGACTTCGCCGGCCCTTAGATTGTAAAGGCCGTGACGACGGTTCGTGCTCGCGTCGTGAGCGAGGAATTCGTCCGCGTCGATCTGCACCTTGCGGATGTAATCGTCGCGGCCGTTTCTATTCTCGCGATAAACGGCCTCCATATAAGTAGCAAAGCCTTCGTTCAACCAAAGCTCCGCCCAGTTGCGGCATGTGACGAGATTGCCGAACCACGAATGTGCCAGTTCGTGAGAAACGAGATCAGTGACGATCCCCTTGCCGAATTCGAAATCGCCGAAGAAGATCTCACTGTCCGCCATTGTCGTCGCAGTAATGTTTTCCATTCCGCCAAACTGAAAGCGTGCGACGATAGTTTGGTCGTATTTGTTGTAGGGGTACGAAACACCCGTAACATCTTCGAAAATCGCCATCATGTCCTTTGTCGGGCCAAAGGCGTTCTTCGCAGTCGTTTCACGTCCGGGATAGACGTACGAACCTAGCGGGATCTCATTATGTTTGTCGTCAATTCGGACATATTTGCCGATGATGAACGAAACAAGATACGTCGAGTGCGGAACCGGCATCTTAAAATGCCATTTCTCCTTCCCGTCAGCCGTGGATTCTTTGCCCAAAAACTCTCCGTTGCCGATAACGGTCTCGCCTTTGTCGGCAGTGATATATTCCTCGGTTGTGGCTTTGTCGCTTGGGAAATCGAACGACGGGAACCAATGACGGGCCTCGTCCGGTTCGCCTTGCGTCCAGATCTGTGCCGAATGTCCATTCTCGGCCTCGTTTGCCTCGACGAAATAAATGCCCTTCTTTGGCATCGCAGAATACTTGAATCGGATCGAAACGGTTTCATCGGGGCCGTAGGCGCGGTCAAGCGTAACAATTACCTTTCCTCCCACCGTCTTATGGGTTAGTTCGATAGCTGTGTTATCGAGCGTGACCTTTTCAAACGCGAGGCCGACGGCGTCCAGTTCGACAGTACGAAAGCCCACTTTCAAGGGCTTTAGAATGACAGTCGTGTCGCCGAAAACCTTCTCTTGCGCGCGGTCGAAGCTGACTCGGATGGTGTAGTGCTGGGCGTCAAATGTCTGCGCCCGGTCGAATTCGGTTCGATTCTGGGCAAACGCGGAAAAGGCCGCTAGCAATATCGCTGCGGCCAGAATTGTGCGAGAGTAGATTCTCGAAAGATTCATATCTATTTACTATTTAAGGTACTTATCAAACCAATTCATCACATTGCCGTACCAAAATTCGGAATTCTGCGGTTTTAGTATCCAGTGGCCTTCGTCCGGGAAGACGATCAGTTTTGACGGAACATTTTTTAATTGCAGCGTCGTATAGAGCTGATAACTCTGATCGACCGGAACGCGGTAGTCGATCTCGCCGGCTGTGACGAGTGTCGGCGTCGCAAAATTCTTGGCGAATTTATGCGGCGACCATTTGTTGTAGTTGACCGGATTTTCCCACGGCATTCCTTTGAATTCCCAGTTTACGAACCAGATCTCTTCGGTGGCGGTGGCCATGCTTTCGAGATTGTAAACACCGGCGTGCGAGACGAACGCCTTGTATTTGAAACGCGGATCGGTATTGTGCCCGAGCAGCCAATCGACCATATAGCCGCCATAGCTTGCTCCGGCCGCTCCGATACGGTTCTTATCGATAAACGGTTTTTTGACGACTTCGGCAACGCCGTTGGCGATGTCGATATGTGCCTTGCCGCCCCAATCGGCCGATATGTCGTCAACAAATTTCTGTCCATAACCTGTCGATCCGCGCGGATTCGGCATAAATACGACGTAGCCCTGATTCGCAAAGATCTGCGGATTCCAGCGATAACCCCAATTGTCGCTCCATGCGCCCTGCGGCCCTCCATGGATAAGAACGATCAGCGGATATTTCTTTGCAGCGTCGAAATTGGCGGGCTTGAGTAGGAAGCCGTGGATATTGGTGTTCAACGCACCTTTCCAGTCCATTTCTTCGGGCTTTCGAAGGCCAAATTGGGTAAGTGCGGCTTTATTTGCCGTCGTAAGAGCCCGGAGGCCCGAGCCGTCCGTATTGACACTCATGATCTCGGCCGGAGCGTCATTTGAGCTGGCTGAAAAAATGATGGCACGGCCGTCGCTGCTCAAGTTTATACTGCCGGCGGAAACGCCGCCGAGCACCTTTTTGACGTGGGTCGCGAGGCGAAGGCGAAAATCGGGTTCGACCGGGACGGAGAAGATCGGTGAACGACCGCGTTCGCCCGCTGTGAAATAGATGGTCTTGCCGTCTGCCGAAACGTTTATGTCGTCAGCCTGTTGGTCGAAACCGCGAGTTAGCTCAACGATCTCGCCGCTTTGCGGGTTGTAACGCATGATGCGCCACCGATCGGCCTCAAACGTCGCCCGTTGTTGTGAGCGGAAGAGCAGATATTTGCCGTCCGGCGTGTAAACGGGACCGGCGTCGTAGCCGTTCATGCCGGCAGTGATATTCTTTGCCGCACCGCCGCTGAGGTTTTGTATGTAGATATCACTGTTGGTCGATGTCGCCTCGACCTTATCCGGATTTCGCAGGTAAACGATACTCGTGCTGTCCGGTGAAAACGTGTAATCGACGCCTGTCGCCGCTCCGTACGGAGGTGAATCAAAATCGCCTGGCGTCACATCGCGTGCCGGGCCGCCATTAGCGGAAACAACGAACACATGCGTTCTGAGGCGCTCTCGCCAATCGGTCCAATGGCGGAATAAAAGCCGGTCGGTGACGTGTGCCTTGACCTTGCTGTTTTCGGCCTTTTCGTTTTCGAGCTTGTTGCAATCGTCGGTCGTACATTCAGGATAAACGTCACTCGAAAATGCGATCCATTTGCCGTCGGGGGACCAAACGGGTTGTCCGCCGCCGGTCGATAGCTTGGTGATCTGTTCGCGGTTATCGCCGTCGGGTTCCATTGTCCAGATCTGTCCGCCCGTAACGTAAGCAATTCGTTTGCCGTCCGGTGACCAGCGCGGACTGCTGCTGGAACCCGAGGCCTTTGTGATCTGCCGTTGGTTGCTCCCGTCAACGTTCATCGTATAGATCTGATTGATCGTACGGTTGGCAGCCTTGTCAACAACGCCGATGGTGAACGCGATCTTCTTGCCGTCCGGCGAAAGCTGCGGATCGGAGACACGCTTCATAGCGATAAGGTCGTTGACGGTAAATGGTGTTTGAGCCTGTGCTGCGATCGAAACAACGATCGCAAAGACGAAAAGAAAAAGTAGGCGTTTCATAGTTATTCCCTGTAATGTTTGATGCAAGATACACCTCATTATGTCATATAGTTTGGGAACTTAGTAACGTTCGGCTAATATGGAACGATGAAATACACGCTTTTATTTTGCCTCGCTCTCGCACTGTCATATTCGGCTATAGCACAGGTGCCGACCCCGACGCCGCTTCTATATTCTGACTCGACGATCGCCGCTATGTCCCGTGTTCAGCAAGCGGCTTTGCAGAGCGATTATTCATACAACCAAGCCGGCTATATGGCCAATAATATTGGACCGAGGCTATCTGGCAGTGCACAGGCGGCGCGTTCGGTTGAATACGTTGCCGCTGAGATGCGAAAGCTCGGGCTCGATGTGCGTCTGCAGAAATGTATGGTGCCGCATTGGGTACGCGGCGAGGAAAACGGTGAATTGATCGAGTTTGAAGGTATGGCGGCGGGAACGGCGCAAAAGGTCGTGCTGACCGCGCTCGGCGGCAGCATCGCGACACCGGCGGGGGGCATGACGGGCGAGATCGTCGTCGTCAAGGATTTTGACGAACTGAATGCCCTTGGGCGAAAGGGCATCGAGGGTAAGATCGTCCTCTTTAACCACAAGTTCGATCGAGAGATGCAGGCGAGCGGATTTGGCGGTGCTGCCTACGGACAGGCCGTACAATACCGTTTTGCCGGTGCGATGACGGCCGCGAGGCTTGGAGCGATCGCTGTGTTGGTGCGTTCGGCGGGCGGCTCGCAAAACCGCTTGGCTCATACCGGCGTAATGGGTTATGCCGACGGCGTGACGAAGATCCCCGGTGCCGCCGTGAGCTATGAGGACGCTGAGACGATCGCATGGCTCGCAAAGGCGGGCAAGGTGCGGATCAAGCTGACGATGACGCCGCAGACTCTGCCTGACATCGAAAGCTATAACGTCATCGCCGATCTGAAGGGAAGCGAAAAGCCTGACGAGATCGTAATCGTCTCGGGACACTTAGATTCGTGGGATCTAGGCACCGGAGCGATAGATGACGCGTCGGGCGTTGCAATGGCGATGGGAGTTCCAGCGATCCTAACGCAGCTCAAGATCAAACCTAAACGGACGATCCGTTTTATAGCGTATATGAACGAAGAAAACGGCGGTCGAGGATCGGCAGCATACTTCGATGCGGAAAAGAATAACGTCTCGAATCATTTTGCGGCGATCGAGGCGGATCTCGGAGCTTCGCATCCGCTGGGCTTCCTATTCGCCGGAAAAGCCGGTGCGATGCCGTATTTCGCTCCCATCTCGAAGGTGCTCTTGACACAAGGTGCGGGGCAGACGCAGGTTCAGGGCGGCGTAGGTGCCGATATTGATCCGCTGACAAGAGCCGGCGTGCCATCGTTCGCTCCCTGGTTCAATCAGCAAACTTATTTTAATTATCACCATACCGCCGCCGATACATTCGACAAGATCGATCCGCGTCAGATGGCAGAGAATGCATCGCTTGTCGCCGTGTTGGCATACGGACTCGCGAATCTTGAGCAGCCGCTGCCGAGGTAGTCAACAGTTTCGAGTGGTGAGTTGCGAGTCCCAAGTTCTCCGTGATCGCAGCGCATTTCGCTTGTGGTTACTTAAACTGGTATCATCTCTATTCAGAAGAGCGCCGAGCCGGCTCAAATCTCGGACCTCGAAACTGAGAACTCGGAACTAACCCGTATGAACAGACCACCTCCATATTTTCCGCAAAATCAGCTTTCGCCGCCGGATGAGAACCGTTACAAAAAATTCAAGTTCGTCGTTGCCGGATTGATCTTGCTTCTGATAGCGATCCTGGCCGCGGCTGGATATGGGGTCTTTTATCTGATCCGCTGGTTGTTTTAGCAGGATCGCACCATACGTATAAAGATAAGAGCACGAAGTGGAATATTTCCAATTCGTGCTCTTTTGCCTTGCTTCCAGGTGCGATCACTTGTTGATCGGCGAGTTTTGCCGTAATGCCGACGATTTTGGCTTAAAGCTCTCCAACGCGAGAGCCTTCGCTTGGGGGACGAGTTCGATGCCCTTAGCAAGCGTGGTGTCATACTCGTTGAATACTTGCAGGGAGGTTTCTGAACCAAAAGCAGCGGTGACGAATTCAGTTCTCAACATTCGAGTGACAAACTCACGCTCGGCATCGGTGGCCGCAGGTGCGATCTTGTATTTGTCCGACGCGAACTGTTTGTAGGCCGAATAAAGCTGTTCGGTGATCGGGAAATCAGATTTCTTAATGTCATATTCGAAGACGATCGGCTTATCGACCTTGTATGCCTCGAAGCCCTTTGCCCTCCCGGCAACGACCTCTAACGAGAATGCGAGGATCGGATTGATCATCTTGTTCTGTGTCCGGGCACGTTCAGACGGTATCGTCTGCGGTTTTAAGGGGACGTCCGGGTTAATACCTCCACCGCTATATACCGTACGGCCGCCGTCGGTCTTGCTCTCAGGGCCAGTGGGCACTATCGGTGCCGAATTTTCGTCCCGAAATGTGCCACCTTCAGTGTAATAGCTGTAAAGGTCACCGTTAGAATAGTCGCGCTGGATCAGGCGTCCGGACGGCGTTTCGTACTTGGCGATCGTTAAGAGCAGCATCGAGCCGTAATCGAGCGGAAACGGATTTTGGACCAACCCTTTGCCAAACGTGTTCTCACCGACGATCAGAGCCCTATCGTGGTCCTGCAAAGCACCGGCCAGGATCTCTGAAGCGGAAGCACTTCGGCGATTGACGAGTACAACGACCGGCATGCGTTCGGGGTTTCTGTTTTCAGATGAATAAGGTTCGGTAACTCCAGCAAGGCGGCCTTTTTGCGTCAAGACCAACTGGCCGTTGGAAAGAAATGTGTTGGCTATCTTCAGCGCCTGATTCACAAGGCCACCGCGATTGTCGCGAATGTCGATCACGAGTTGCTGCATTCCCTCAGCCTTTAGCTTCTTCAATCCGTCGGCAAATTCCTGTGCCGTTGTTTGATTAAAAGCGTCGCGCATCGCCATATAGCCGATGCCCGGACGGATCATGTAGACCTCGCTGATCGATGGCCGACTGACGCCGTCACGAATGATCTCGACGGTCTCACGCTTGCCTGTGGCGAGGCGTTCGACGACGAGTTTTGCGGGCGTGCCTTTGGGGCCGATGAGAAAACTGCGGACCTCCGGAAAAGGTTTGCCGAGCATCGAGGTACCGTTGACTTCGAGAATTTTATCGCCGTATCGAAGGCCCGCACGATTCGCAGGTGCTCCATCGAAAGTTGCTTTGATGTAGGTCGCCTGGATCTTGCCGTCCGCATCCGCAAGGTCGCCGATAGTGGCTCCGATCCCAAAATAGCGCGAGCTCTGCTCAGTGCGGAACTGCTCGGCCTCTTTCGCATCAAAGTAGTTTGAATGTGGGTCGAGAGCGTGCAGCATCGTGTCGATCGACGATTTGAAAAGATCGTTGTAATCGAGGCCTTTGCCCTTAACGTGGTTACTTTCGATCAAGGACAGCGCCTCGGCAATATCCAATTCGATATCTTCGACGCGAACAACTTTCTTTGATGTTGACGCTGCAGGTACATCTTTCCGTTTAGAAAGATCTACACTCACAACGGTAGACGAACCCTGTCCGTAACCTATCGAGACAAATAAAAACGTCGCTGAAACGGCGGAAAGAAGTACTGCTCGTAATTTCAAAATATGATTACCCCCGCGTAGAGTGCTGACCAGAAGAGATTCCACTCCAAAAATAATATCATCCATTTGACTTAATTGCGACGAAATTAGTTGCCCGCTCTGGCCGCAATTCAGAAACAATACGAACTTTTATCACGTAAGGTTTTACGTTACACTTTGAACAACCTTACTGCATATCTTGGAGGAATCTGAATGTTAAATCGCCTTTTGCCCATCGCGGCCGTCTGCCTGTTTCTCGCTACTGCCGGTTTCGCACAAACAAAACTATTGCGTTTCCCGGACGTTTTCGGTGAACGCGTTGTATTCACCTACGGCGGCGATCTTTGGACAGCCACCGCCGCCGGCGGCACGGCGACGCGTCTTACGGCTCATCCGGGTGTCGAGACCTATGCAAAATTCTCGCCTGACGGCAAATGGATCGCATTTACCGGCCAATACGATGGGGACGAACAAGTGTATGTTGTTTCTTCGAGCGGCGGCGAGCCGAAGCAGCTAACATTTTATCCGTCGCGAGGGCCGCTTGCACCAAGATGGGGCTATGACAATCAGGTAATGGGTTGGACCAGGGACGGAAAGGTCTTTTTTCGCAGCCAGCGGGATTCATGGTCGCTGCCGATCGCTCGACTCTATACAGTCTCTCCGTCCGGCGGGCCTGCTGAAGCTTTGCCGATGCCTGAGGCAGGCTCAGGTTCATTTTCGGGCGACGGCAGCAAGATAGCCTATTCACCTCGTTTTCGAGACTTTCGCCCGGAGAAGCGTTACAGCGGCGGACAAGCAAACACACTTTACATTTACGACATCGCAAGCGCTGATGTGAAGCTCATTTCCGACAGCCCGCGTTCGTGCCGCGATGCGATGTGGATCGGTAATACGGTCTATTACAACTCGGACAAGGACGGAAAATTCAATCTTTGGGCGTACGACACCGTGAGCGGGAAGACGACGCAGGTGACAAAGAACCGAGATTGGGACATTCGGTGGCCGAGCAGCGACGACAAAGACAAGATCATCTACGAACGCGACGGTGAGCTCGAGATCATGGATGTCGGGTCGAAAAGGACGTCGCGCTTATCGATCACCGTTCCGGACGATGGTATCAACAAACGCACTCGACAGGTCTCGACAGCAGGACGTATTTCTTCGTACGGGCTGAGTCCAAAGGGAGAACGTGCTGTGTTTTCTGCACGCGGTGACATCTACACGGCACCGATCGAAAAGGGCGGGACACGCAATTTGACTCGATCGTCTGATGCTAACGACCGTTTTCCGTCGTGGTCTCCAGACGGCAGGAATATCGCATATATCTCAGACAAGAGCGGCGAAGACGAGGTTTGGATCGCCGCTCAGGACGGAGCGACACCGCCGGAACGATTGTCGACGACAACGCCCGGACAGAAAACCGGCCCAACATGGTCGGGCGACAGTAAGAAGATCGCGTTCGGCGACAAAGACGGAAAGGTCTATGTCCTGACAGTCGCGACAAAACAAGTTCAGCAGATCGCCGATGCTCCGAATGGCGGCATCCAGGACTACGATTGGTCGCCAAAGGGTGGTTACCTCGCTTATTCGATGCAAAACCGAAATGGAATGTCTTCGATCTATATCTGGAGCTCGGATGAGAATAAGAACTATCGTGTAACGTCGGAGATGTTCGATTCCGGCGGCCCGACATGGGATCCGTCAGGCGGCTATCTGTATTTTCTAAGCTCGCGTGAATTTGCTCCACAGATCTCGAACTCAGAATTCAATTATGCGACAAACCGGATGGTCCAGGTTTACGCTCTCGCCCTTAAAAAGGACTCAAAGAATCCGTTTCCGCCTGAAAGCGACGAAGTAGCGATAACTGAGGAGAAGAAAGAAGGTTCACCTACGCCATCACCTTCGCCGGCCGCGACATCAGGTGCTGAGAAGGTTGATTTCGACGGTATCGAGGGCCGTGCGACCAAGGCTCCGCTTGGTGCTGATAATTACGGCGGACTATCCGCAAACAAGGGAAATCTGATCTATTCGATCCAGCCTCCGTTCTATTACGGCCGCGGAGCGGAATCACAGCCTTCGCTGCGTATCTTTTCGATCAAGGACCGCAAGGAGACTACGTTGGTCACGCCTGCCGGCGGATTCGCATTATCGGCGGACGGCAGCAAGCTGATGACCGGTTCACCGGCCGGATTCGCGGTCTTTGACGCTAATCCCGCAGGTGAGCGGTCGAGGAAGGCGGTCTCGACTGCAGGCCTGGTCGCTGAGATCGATCCCGTTCAGGAATGGAACCAGATATTCAACGAAGTATGGCGGCAGTATCGTGATTTCTTTTACGCGTCCAACATGCACGGCTACGACTGGGTCAAGATCCGCGAGGACTATAAGAAATGGCTGCCCTACGTCGCTCACCGTTCTGATCTTAACTATGTGATCTCGGAGATGTGTTCGGAACTTGCGGTTCAGCACGCGTATATTGACGGCGGCGACTTCAATTTGCCGCCGCGCGTTCGTGTTGCTTTGCCGGGTGCACGGTTTGAGGTCGACAAGGCAGCAAATCGATACAAGATCTCTAAGATCTACGGCGGCCAGAACGAAGAGGACATATATCGCTCGCCTTTGACTGAGGTTGGCAATGACGCTCGAGTCGGTGATTATGTTCTCGCGATCAATGGTGAAAGTGTGACGGCGGACCGCGATATCTATTCGTATCTTCGCGGCAAGGCAGACAGCACCGTTACTTTTACCGTAAACACCACGAATACGCTGCAAGGCTCTCGGACAGTTACCATAAGGCCGCTTACAAGCGAATCTGACCTTATTTATCTTGATTGGATCGAGGGCAATCGTCGCCGAGTCGATCAAATGTCAAATGGGCGTATCGGGTACCTGCATATTCCCGACATGGGAGCAGCCGGAATTCGCGAATTTATCAAATGGTATTATCCGCAGATAAACAAAGAGGCGCTTGTCGTTGACGTCCGCGCAAATGGCGGCGGAAATGTATCGCGGATGCTGATCGAACGGTTGCGGCGAAAAGTACTCGGCGTGAATTTTCAGAAAGCGAACGAGGACGGACAGACGTACCCCGACGGAGCTTTCCTTGGGCCGATGATAGCTATCTTGAATGAAAATTCGGCTTCTGACGGTGACATATTCCCGTACATGTTCCGCGAAGCGGGGCTTGGCCAGCTTGTCGGTAAACGAAGTTGGGGCGGCGTTGTCGGTATATCGAACCGCGGAACCCTTATCGACGGCGGCGTGACAAATGTGCCGCAATCGGCACTTGCGAATTCCAAAGGCGAATACATCATCGAGGGATACGGCGTCGACCCCGACATTGAGGTCGAAAACGACCCGAAATCGATCATCGCAGGCCGTGATCCGCAGCTTGAGCGCGCGATCGCCGAGATGATGAAGAGGATCGCAACGCCGGTAAAATTGCCTAAAAAGCCTGCCGATCCGGTCAAGGTGCCTAAAAACTAACAGATGCCGGAGTTGCTGGAAGTCACAGATCTTAGAACAGAGTTCCCGACGCGTGCGGGACTGGTGAAGGCCGTTGATGGTGTTAGTTTTACGATACGCGCAGGGGAATTGTTGGGTTTGGTTGGTGAATCGGGCTGCGGGAAATCGATCACGGCGTTGTCGATAATGCGTTTGATATCGAAGCCGGGGAAGATCTCTGGCGGTTCGATCAAATTCAAAGGTGAAGAGCTGACCACGGCATCGACTGAACGTTTGCGCGAGATCCGCGGTAATGACATCGCGATGATCTTTCAGGATCCGATGACTTCGCTCAATCCTGTGTTCACGGTTGGAGAACAGATCGCTGAGGCTCTTCGGCTGCATCGAAAGCTCGACCGAAAAGCGGCTTGGGCGGCGGCGATCGAGGCAATGAAAGAGGTCTCGATTCCTTCGCCCGAACGTCGCGTCAAGGATTATCCGCACCAACTCTCGGGCGGAATGCGCCAGCGTGTGATGATCGCCATGGCCCTCGCGTGCGATCCGGAATTGCTGATCGCCGATGAACCCACAACTGCCCTAGATGTAACGATCCAGGCACAGATACTTGAACTACTGGATGAGCTGCGGCGCACTCGGCAACTCGCCGTTCTGCTCATCACGCACGATCTCGGTGTGGTGGCAGAGGTCGCTGACCGTGTTTGTGTAATGTATACCGGGAAGATCGTCGAGGAATCGGGTGTAGATGAGTTGTTTGAGAACCCGAAACATCCTTATACACAAGGATTATTGCGTTCGGTGCCGAAATTGACAGAGGTAGGCTCGCTTAAATCCGAACGACTCAAAACCATCGATGGCACAGTCCCGAGCCCTACGAATCTGCCGATCGGCTGCCACTTCGCTCCGCGATGCTCACAGCGGCTCGATATCTGCACTCGAGGTGATATTCCTCTTTTGCCGCTCGCGAATGACGTCCGGGTTCGCTGCGTGCTGTACGACGAGAAGTTAAGGTTTCAAATCGCAAAGGAACGGACTTTGTCGGTATCCGGTTGATTCTTACTTTGCGTCCTTAGCGACTTTGCGTGGAAATTTTCCGCCAAGCCGCAAAGAACGCAAAGACAGGAATGGAAAAAAAGGAAGATGAACGCTGTTGCGCCAAAAGTTTCGGAAGCATTGCTTGTCGAGGTTAAAAATCTCGTTAAGCACTTTCCCGTTGATAATAGCGATGACGTTGTTCAGGCTGTCGATGATGTTTCGTTTGAGATCATCGCGGGCGAGACGCTAGGACTCGTGGGCGAATCGGGGTGCGGGAAATCGACTGTCGGACGGTGTTTGCTTCGTTTGCACGAGCCAACGAGAGGGGAAGTGTGGTTTGAGGGCAAGAATATCATTGGCCTTGGCAATAATGAAATGCAAGGCCTGCGTCGTGAGATGCAGATCATCTTTCAGGACCCGTACGCAAGCCTTAATCCGCGTTTGAGTATTCGGTCGATCGTATCGGAACCATTGAAGATCCATAAGATCGGATCCAAATCAGAACAGGACGCCAAGGTAGAAGACCTGCTCGCGAAGGTTGGACTTGATCCGAAATACGCTGATCGCTATCCGCACGAGTTTTCCGGCGGCCAGCGGCAGCGTATTGGTATCGCGAGAGCTTTGGCGTTAAAACCGAAGCTGATCATCTGCGACGAACCCGTATCGGCTCTCGATGTTTCGGTTCAGGCTCAGGTCGTTAACTTGCTGCAGGATCTCCAGGACGAGTTTGGGCTGACTTATCTGTTTATCTCGCACGGCCTCGCAGTTGTCGAACACATTTCCGATCGCGTTGCGGTGATGTATCTGGGCAAGATAGTTGAGATCTGCGACGCGGCCGAGCTTTATGAAAATCCACAACATCCGTACACAAAGGCTTTGCTCTCCGCCATTCCGATCCCTGATCCAAAACACAAGCGCGACCGCATCGTCCTGACCGGCGATGTTCCAACACCGATCAATCCGCCGTCGGGCTGCCGCTTCCGCACGCGTTGCCCGATCGCGATCGAGGAATGTTCGCGTCTCGATCCCGAATTGCGTGAGATCACACCGGGACATTTTGCCGCTTGTATTCGCATCGGCGAATCAGTCGGTATTTAGTTGAAACGAAAGGCATTCGGAAGACGTACATCGAGTGTAATTAGCATGTACAATTTACGCGGCAGTTGTTTGCTGAAGCCGCACTTCGAGTTCACAAACAAAGGAGAATGTTTATGAGTGAAGAAAATACGACAGGATCACCCGAAGAACCACAAGAATGGCAAGCACCGCCGCCACCGGAAAAGATCGCGGCCCCTGAGGCCGAAGCTGCACAAATGTCTGAGATCGGTACTATCGGAAACATCTTTATTGAACCCGGAAACACTTTCGAAGATCTACGCCGAAAACCGCGATTTATATTGGGCAGCTTGATCGTCATTCTGCTGTTCTCCGTGTTCCAGATCGTTTTTATTGAAAAGATCGGCCTTGAGAACATTGTCCGCAGCCGTATCGAATCGAGCTCGCGAACAGCGGATATGTCGAAAGATCAGAAAGATACGATAATCCAGCAGCAAGCCGGGCCGATCGCCAAATATATTACATACGGTGCGACACCGATCGTAATGATAATTGTTTTTTTGATCGGCGGTCTGATCTATTGGCTTGGGGCTAACGCTATGGGCGGATCCGCGACGTTTTTGCGAGGTGTTGCTGTCTATGTCTATTCTTCGCTGCCGCAGACCGTACTCTTCACCATCACAAATCTGCTCGTCTTGTTCTTAAAGAATCCGGACGACATCGACGTCGGACGTGCCCAGCAAGGCCTTATCCAAGCAAATCCGGGCTTTTTTCTTGATGCCAAAGCTCAGCCGGTGCTGACGGCATTGGCTAGTTCGCTTGATCTATTCGCGATCATTGGGTGGATATTCGCGGCGATCGGCCTGCAGAAAGTTGGTAAGATCTCGTCAGGAGCCGCGTGGGCGTTGGTCCTGATACTGGCACTCGTTGGCGTGACGTTCAAGGTCGTCGGTGCTCTATTATTTGGATAGTTTAATTACTCGTATCGCAGAGATTCGATCGGATCAAGTCGGGCTGCTTTCCATGCGGGGAACAGCCCAAATGCTAGCCCGATAAGTACGCTGGCGCCGAAGCCCAACGGCGGCGCCCAATATGGCACGTACGATGGGAATACGATACGGATCAACAGTGATATCCCATAACCGATAAGCAAACCGACAAGCCCGCCAAATCCCGTCAAAGTAGCGGCTTCGATCAGAAACTGCATCAGAATATCTTTCTGCTTTGCTCCGATGGCCTTACGTATGCCGATCTCACGTGTTCGTTCGGTCACCGAGACGAGCATGATATTCATAACGCCGATCCCGCCGATCATCAGCCCGACCGACGATATTACGATCATCGCAATGAAGACTCCGTTCGAGATCGCGGCGAACTGATCGATCAGGCTGGCG
Source organism: uncultured Chloracidobacterium sp. (assembly GCA_964625555.1). Lineage (GTDB taxonomy): Bacteria > Acidobacteriota > Blastocatellia > Pyrinomonadales > Pyrinomonadaceae > OLB17. Next base: position 9,461 of record CAZVDM010000004.1, on the reverse strand, counting down.
GCCGTTTCCATTGCAAAATTGTTCTTTTCTCCGAACGGAACTTGCCTTCGGATACGTAAGAGATCCTGAACATCGTCCTTCGCCTTCTCAAGCTGGCCCTCGCGGGCTATCGCCAAAATGAAAAGGTCATCGGCGTTGGGTTTGAGCTTTAGAGCGGCTCCCATCGGCATGTAGACGGTATTTGATTGGTCGTTATTTCCGCCGCCGCCCCCAAATAGTTGTTCGCGCTTTTGTAGAGTCCCGATCACTCGAAACTCGGTCCCGCCGATCTCGAGTGTTTCGCCAATAGGCGAAGAAAAAGGCGAGTATGCCTCGCGTACCGAATCGCCAATGATGCAGACGTTTGCTTTCGCTTCATTTTCGGCCGGCGTGAACCAGCGGCCCTCGACCAGCACCTCGCCCGGTGCCTTTTCCGCTTCCGGCAATGTGCCGTTGAGCTGAACAGAAGATGATGTTTTGCCGTTCTTGCCGGTAACGTTCAGCTTTTGGCCGAAAAAATTGTTCGAGATATCGAGATATGGAACCGCGACCTCGATCGTAGCAAGCCTACTGATCGCATCGGCATCGTCCAATGTAAGCGGCTTTCGCATACGCTCTTCACGCGATGGCGCACTTGTGCGGATGCCGATATCCCGTTTATAGAGGAAGATCGAACGAGTACCAAATGATTCGACCTGTTTCTCGACGGCTATCTTGATGCCGCTGATCATCGATGAGATCGCCATTACAGTAACGACACCGATGACAACGCCGAAAATTGTGAGGAACGACCGCAGCTTGCTTCCGCGAAGCGTGTCGATCGCCATCTTAAAATTTTCCAAAAATGAGCTGGTTACAATTTTCATTTGATCAATCAGCCCTCAATGCTTCTATCGGGTCGAGCCTTGCCGCTTTCCATGCCGGATAAAGACCGGCAAGAGCCCCGACAATGGCCGAGAAAGCGATGGCAAAAAATGCTGCCAGAAGCGAGATCTTTGTTTGAAAAAATACAGCTGTAACGATGACTCCGGCAATCTCCGCAAGAATTAGGCCGATTATTCCCCCGAGTGCAGAAAGCGTTGCCGACTCGTACAAGAATTGTTTAAGAATGTCTGATTGACGTGCCCCGAGGCTCTTGCGTATCCCGATCTCGCGAGTTCGTTCGGTCACGGCGACGAGCATGATGTTCATAATAACGATCCCGCCGACGAGCAAGGCGATCGACGGAACGATCAGGATCACTGTCGCGATCGGGCCGGTGACGCCGCCGATCAATTTCTGGATCGCGTCTGGCGTAAGTATACCGAATGAATCCTTTTCCCCGAACGGGATCTTTCGCTTGATCCGCATCAGCGTTCGGACCTCTTCGACAGTGTCCGCAAATTTCTTGTCGTCTTTCGCAGTCACGACAAAATATGGAGCCCGTTGATTTCGCAGCCCGCCAAAAGCACTTCCAAAAGTCTTTATCGGGAGCGTTATAAAATTGTCCTGAGGCTGCCCGAACACCGTGCCTTTGGCTGTCTGAACGCCAATTATCCGATAAGGAATACCAGAGATCGTCAATTCCTCGCCGATCGCACTGCCGGACGGATAAAGCTTTTTCGCGACGTCCATTCCGACGTATGCAACGCGGGTGGCGTTGTTATTCTCGGGTTCGGAAAAGAAACGGCCTTCCGCGATGTCGAGTTTTTCGATCACCGCAATTATCGGCTCTGCACCGGTGACCTGAACGGAACTTATAGACTGGCCGCCGCCCCGGACCTCGCGTGAATTACCACCCGCCTTTGCTCCGATCAGCCCGACTAACTGAGCGCGCTCGCGAATAAAATTCATTTCGTCGAAGGTCAGCTCTTTATTTCGCCGCTGGGCGGCCGCGATCGTATCGGTGTCCTTGAAATCATCAAAGCTGAATCGGCGAACTGTAAAGGAATTCGATCCGATACCGGCGAGCTTTTCGTCGACATAAGAGCTGAAGCCCTGCAACAGCGACAACACGATCATAAACGCAGTTACGCCAATGATCATTCCCAACAAAGTCAAAAACGACCTTAGCTTATGCGCCCAGATCGCCGCGAATGCGAGTTTAATAGTTTCGGCAAAATTCATCCGCTTTTAGGTTAACGAAAGCAAAGGCGTATTACGAGTGACGACGGATAATTGTTTCTCCGTCCGGTCGACTACTCGAACCGCAATGCTTCGATCGGGTCGAGATTCGCAGCTTTCCAGGCAGGGAAGACACCAAAAACCACGCCAATCCCAGCGGAAGCGACGACACCGAGGACTATCGCCCAGATCGGAATGTATGCGGGAAGCGGTGAATACGAATTGATAAGCAGGCTAAGCACTTCACCAATTCCGACGCCTAGTGACCCGCCGATCGCCGTTAGCACTACCGCCTCGATGAGGAATTGCGAGAGAATACTGCCGCGTGTAGCTCCTACGGCCTTTCGAATACCGATCTCTTTCGTACGTTCGGTCACAGAAACGAGCATAATGTTCATGACACCGATGCCGCCTATCATAAGTGCCACCGCTGATATCGCGGTCAATACCAAATAAGTCGCGCCGGTCAGTTGGTTGTAAATATCGAGCAATGCATCTTGCGACGAAATACCGAAATTGTCCTTATCACCGTATTTGACCTCGCGGCGAATCCGCAGGACGTCGCGAGACTGGTCTATCGTCTGTCGAACATCGGCACGGGTTCGCGGCCGAATAATGATCACGAATACGCTTTGCGGCTGCTCGAGGTGAGGATAATATTTCTGTGTCGTCGTCAGCGGAATGAAAGCGATATTATCACGCGACTGGCCGAAGAATGACCCGAGCAGACTCATTACACCGACCACGTGAAACGGTGTTCCGTCTATCTTGATCTCGGCACCGATCGAATCCTCGCCGGCGGGAAAAAGGGCTTTGACAAGGTCGCGGCCGAGGACCACTACGTTCGATCTGTCTCGTATATCGTTGTCGATTATAAACCGTCCATAATCGACATATTGCGACTGAGTAAATTCATAATAGGGCGTAACGCCGAGCAGGATCGGAGTGTCTGATTGTTTATCGTTGTAGCGGACCGTCACCGATAGCTGTCGCTGCATGGGAGACACGCCAACAGCGGTTGAAACTTCATTCCTAAGGGCGTCGGCGTCCTCGATCGTCAGTTCTTTTCGCTGCCTTTCTTCCTGTCCCGGCGGTTTGCCAAAACTTGCGTCAAATTTGGCAATAAAAATGGTATTCGAACCAAGCGATTCGATCTGGTCGGAAAACGCACGGTTGAGGCCCTGGATGATCGAGACCATCGCAAGGATCGTGACGACACCCACAGTAACGCCAAGGATCGTAAGCGCCGAGCGCAGTTTATTCCCACGCAGCGTATCAAACGCCATTACTGCTGATTCTCTGATCGAGTCGCGTTTTAACATCCCTTTATGTTTCGATCACTCATTCCGCATTGCGTCGATCGGATCGAGTTTCGCCGCCCGCATCGCCGGGTAGAGGCCGCTTACGATTCCAACCACCAATGACACCCCGATTCCCATCAAGGCCGACTCGGCGCGGATCGACACAGGAAATCCCATGGCAAGCGACAAAATGAACGCAAGGCCATAGCCGACAACTATCCCGATCAGGCCTCCGAGGACGGTGACAGACACCGCTTCGATCAGGAATTGCAGCAAAATGTCACGTTGTCGTGCGCCGACGGCTTTTCGCAATCCGATCTCTTTGGTGCGTTCTGTTACTGAGACAAGCATGATGTTCATCACAACGATGCCGCCGACGACCAGCGAGACTGCCGCTACCGCTATAGTGGCGGCATAGATTCCTGATGTCGCACTGCTGTAAATCGACAAGAATGCATCTTGCGACTCAACTGAAAAGCCGTCTTCTTCGTCGGCCGTCGTTTTGCCGCGTCGGTTTCGCATCAGGGCCCGGACCTCGTCTTTTGCCGTTTCGAAGTCGCCGGAGTCTGCCACCTTGATGTGGATCGTTATCGAGCTTCTCGAGCCATACATTTTCTGGCTCGCCTGAAATGGAACATATACAAAATTATCGCGTGAAAAACCGAGGACCTTACCAAAAGGCGTTGCGACGCCAAGCACTTCGAACGGCACGCCGTCAACACGGATCTGTTCACCGATCACGGAATCGGCGGATCGGCCGTTAAACACATTTTCCAGCAGATCCGTGCCGATCACGCAAATGTTGCGGCCGCCGACGCCTTCCTGATCGGTCCAACGCCTGCCCGCCTGGATCGTTATGTTCTCGATGTCGAACATTGGCAGTGACAGGCCCCGTACACTTACTCCTTCGGACTTGTTTTCCGCAAATTTGATCATTCCGGCGCCGTTAAGTGCCATTCCAACGCTGCTGCATGACCTGCAGAGCCGCTGAATGACTTCGGCATCATCTTTCGTTACTTCCTTTCGCCGGTTGAATTTGATCATGTCCTCCCGTGAGGTTATGACCATTGGGCGTTTGGCAACGCTGAATACGGTCGATCCCTGAGAGGAAAAAGCCGTCGCAACCGTTGCGTCAAGGCCGCTGATTATCGTGATGACAGAAATGACAGATGTGACGCCAACAATAACACCAAGCAAGGTGAGGAGAGTGCGTAGTTTGTTGGCCCGCAGACTTAAGAGAGCCAGACGGAATGACTCATTAACAACTCGAAATGTGGCAAGGACGCCCATTACGAACTAATTATACGAAAGACTGTCTAAAATGTATGTGTCACGAGTCACGGCCCGTAGCTAATTTCCAAATACTCGCCAGATGCGAAAACAATACGATCGGAACGACAACCGCAGGGAGCCAAATAAGAGGGAAGTACATGATCGCCCGGTTCGGCTGGTCAAATGCGATCTGCTGCATCGGCGAAGGAAACGCAAGGACGGCTGTCACGACGATATTTGCCAAAAGGCCGAGAGCCAGTAAATTCCAGACGATCAGCAGCGGGCGGTTCGCGGAATTGTTGCGAAATGCGATCAAATAGATGATCGGTGCGGTTATGCCGGAAAGTATATCGAAATTAGCTCCTTCAAATGTCATTATTTGGGGGATATATTTTTCCTGATATAGCCAATAAAGCACGAACTCAACAGGAATTCGAATAATATGCAGGAACGTCAGTACTTTAAGCGGCAGATTTTCGACAAAGGACGACCGTGCAAATATGAAAAGACAAATGATCAGTAAATTAGCGGGAAGAACCCCAAACAAGACGACTCTTGGAGGAAACATTGTTGTCGATTCATAAAATCCGCCTTTCGCCAAGATCGCTGTAAAGAGCAGCCAAAACCCGACCGAAAAGACCACGATCTTTGCCGCAGCAGTGTTAAGTGTATGTTTCTTGATCGCCAAAAAAAGAATGCCGACGCACAGGAATGTGGTCAGCATGAATGTGATCGAAATTAGTGGTGGAAATGATTCCATTATCTAATGCGTTCGTCGCTCTCGATGCGTCCGTCGCGAATGGTGATCACGCGATGGGCTCGTTCGGCTACTTCGGGTTCGTGTGTCACAAGGATAATGGTATTTCCTTCCTCATGCAATTTTTCGAAAAGGTGCATGATCTCGACGCTTGTCTTTGAATCAAGAGCACCGGTCGGCTCGTCGGCGAGCAAAATGGACGGATGATTTACCAAGGCACGTGCGATCGCCACACGCTGTCGCTGACCGCCGGAGAGCTCGTTCGGTCGGTGCATAACACGGTCGCCGAGTTCCACCGACGCCAATGCGGCCTGAGCCTTGTCATGACGCTCGCCCGCTCGCATTCCTGCATAGATCAACGGTAATTCAACATTATGCAATGCGGTCGCACGGGACAAGAGGTTAAACGTCTGGAAAACGAATCCGACTTCCTTATTACGAATCCTGGCCAGTTCGTCGTCGGTCATATCGGAAACAAGATTTCCGTTGATCCAGTAATCACCTTTGGTAGGCGAATCTAGACATCCGATGAGATTCATTAACGTCGATTTGCCGGAACCGGACGGCCCGATGATCGCAAGATACTCGTTCTTTTTGACCTCGAACGAAACGTCCCGCAAAGCGTGCAGCTCCTCGGTGCCCATCTGGTAAGTTTTCCAGATGTTCTTCATGAGGATCAGCGACTCGCCGGTCTGAGCGGTAGGCTCTGCCGGTGCGGCAGATTGTCCGTTTCCGTTTTCTTCGTCCATAAATCTGTACATTACTTGTTAGCGTTCTCGCCTTCTTTCTTGACTTGGCGCTTTACGGTTGCCCCTTCTTTTAAGGTATTTAGGACTCGACTAGGCCCCGTAATTACCTCATCGCCAACCTCGAGACCGGTCAGTATCTCGCGGTCAGATTCGCCTATGATGCCGGTCGTAACCTCGCGGAATTTTGCTTTATTGCCGTCGAGGACGTAAACACCGGTGATCGGTTTTGGTTTATCCATCGGCGTCGCCTGACTGTCGCCCTGAATGGTAGGCGACGGAGAAGCATCCGGCTTTTTCTCGATAACGGCCTGCAAAGGAACCGCGATAGCATCTGCGACCGTCTTTGTTGTGATCTCGGCCGTAGCACTCATTCCCGGGCGGAGGCCGCTTTTGACATCTTCCGGCAGATCGTTGAGCCGGATCACAACACGGAATTCTTTCGCTTCCTGAACGTTGATGTTCGTCGAAAGTCCGCCGCTCGTCTGTGATTTGCCGACTGCCAACGGGGTCTTTTGCATTACCTCACCGATAATTTCTTTGTCGCCGAAAGCATCGACCTTTATCTTTGCTTTTTGTCCGACTTCGACCTTGTCGATCGATGTTTCGTCAACCTTGACCTCAACATTGACTGTCGACATATCGGCAATCGTCATTAATGCAGTTGTTGAAAGGCCGGCAACAGCGAATGTTCCGACTTTTGAGGGAATTTCGGCGATAACGCCACTGATCGGAGCAATGACCACAGTTTTATCGCGCTGGTTTTTGCCACCGCGAAGCACCGCTGCCTGTTGATTTGCCCGAGATTGGCTGCTGTTTACGCCGATGGTTGCGGTATCGACGGCCCTGCGAGCATCCTTGACCGCAACGGCCTGCTGGTTCCTTCGAGCGATCGTTTCATTGACCGAAAGTCTTGCGGATTCAAGGCGCGCCTTTGCATTTTTAAGACCGACTTGTGCAGTTTCGAGGGCGTCCTTCTTTTGATCGTATTCGAGTTTCGAGATCACACCTGACTCCAGGAGTTGGGCGTTTCGATTGACCTCGCGTTGAGCGGTGTTTACATCAACTTGAGCCCGATCCACGTCGGTCTGTGCGGTTACGACATTCTGACGAGCGGTCGTCACGGCAGCATCCGACGCCATCAATCCCTGTTGCGCCTGCGAAAGCTGATTCTGAGCTCCGGTTACTTGCGTCTGAGACGAGCGAATATCTTCCTGTGCCGTCTGGAATGCGGCGAGCTGTGCATCGGCGTTCGACGAAAGCTGGTCAGGATCGAGCCGCACGAGGATCTCGCCCTTTTGCACGGGATCACCTTCCTTTTTCGTGATCTCTTCGATCTTTCCCTGAACCTCACTGGTGAGATTTACAAATTGGATCGGCCGAACTTCACCTGAAGACGTAACTGTCGACCGTAACTCTTTTCGTTTCTCTACCTTTACAACGGTAACTTCGGGGGTATCCGTACGCGTCGCGAAAATGCTAGCGACCACAATTATTACTAAAAGAGCAGCCACGGACGCTCCGATAATGATCTTGCTCTTGCGGCTAAGTGCCATAATTCAGTGTTCCTCTCAACGAATATTAAATAGTCAGTCTAAAATTATAGAAAGTTTGAACGATCAATAAACCGCTACTACGACCTTCTCAATCCCATTGTTTCAAAAATCTCGCGTGATATCTAACCGATACGCAGTATGATAGAACCGTACAACTCGAATTGACGTAGTTAGTGCTTAGATTTAGCATTTACGAACGGCTGATTAAACGGTAAAATGTCGTTTGATATACACGTCGTGTTTTTCAATAATCTCATTGGGATCAGAACACTATGATCAAGTGTCATAATTGCGGAACGGGCAACCTTGATACATCACAATTTTGTGATGAATGCGGGACAAAGCTGGTTCGTTTTCAACAAGATGCGGCCCAGGCTCCGTTGTATGTTCCGCCGGTGGTCGAAACGCCGACCCAAGTTGCGATCATCTCCGAACCACCGGCCCAACGCCCGGCCCAGGTCACTTCGATCGGAATTCCGCCGCTAAATGGCGATGTTGAACCGGCGGAAGTAAAGGTGAGCCAAGCTGGAACCGGTTCTACGATGAGCGCCAAACTCGTGATCGAGCGCGGTGACGGGCCCGGAACGGAATTCAGGATAAGCGGTGCCGAGGCGATAATTGGACGCTGGGACGCGGATAACGGCGTATTTCCCGACGTCGACCTCGATTCGCATGATCCGGAAGCGAAAGTATCACGAAGGCACGCCCGGGTTCGGTTGCAGGACGGAAATTATCTCATCGAAGATCTCGGGTCAACCAACGGAACGTATGTAAACCGCGGCCGCAGATTGTTGCCCGGAATGGCTCAAGTGATCAATGACGGAGACGAGGTCATCGTCGGAAAAACTTTTTTACGCTTTAAGACCGATAATTAGCTCAGCAGGGGAAACTCACTTTTCGCAATGAAGCACTGCCACGAATGCGACTCGGATATCGCGGACAATGATACATTTTGCCCATATTGCGGCATCTCGATAGCGGGTGTCGCGGTTCAAGCTGCGTCGGGGGATGAAGAAGCATTTTCCAGCACCATCGTCATTCCTTCGCCTGTGGAACCGCCGGCGGCCGTCGCAGCTGAACCGACCCCTTTCGCTAAAGAAGTGGCGCCTTCTTTGGTAACCGTCGAAAATATCACTGAAGAGCAAGTCGAGATTCCAGGTGAGGCGGAAGATAACGCGTCCATTACTGAACGATCTGCAGAAATGCCGGAGATCGCACTCACTGACGAATCGATCAACATCGAAACAGCACCCGATCTTGAGATCTCAAGCGAAATATCCGAGCAAGACACTCTCGACTATACGGATAGCTTGTCCGGCAGTTCGTCGGGCGATTTCGAAGTCAAGACTGTTGAGGAGAACAACGATTCCGACGTGCCACGTTTGGCCGAACGTCTGACGGGCTCGATCGGCTCGATATCTGGGCGATTTAGCTCATCTGCCGAAGAATTGGCTGCGAGCGATGAAATGGAGTCGTACGATGAAGCCGATCCGGTTTATGTCGGGTCGGTCGAAGAAGACGAACATGTCGCCGGCCCCGACTCGCCTTCGGAAGAGGCGAACGAACCCGTAATTTCAATGACTGAAGAAGCCGACGAAACGGTCGCGGAGGTTCCGGAAATGTCGGAACCCGCGGAGTTGTCCGTGGACGAACCCGGCCAAGCGGCGAGATCCCAAGATGTCGAGTTTACGATCGACTCCGCACCGACGCCGATGTTACTGTCCAATGCCGCGGCAGACGACGATAT
>CAZVDM010000003.1:0-59882 GCA_964625555.1 uncultured Chloracidobacterium sp. | reverse complement strand
GCGAGGCGTTGCCCGGATTTAAGGAAGTAAAGCCGATGGTCTTTGCCGGGCTTTATCCGATCGACGCCGCGCAGTACGAAGACCTTCGCGACGCGATGGAGAAGCTGCGGCTCAATGATGCGTCGTTCTTTTTTGAACCCGAAAGCTCGACCGCACTTGGGTTTGGATTCCGCTGCGGCTTTCTTGGACTCCTGCATATGGAGATCGTGCAAGAACGCCTCGAACGCGAATTTAACCTCGAACTGATCACGACGGCGCCGGGCGTGCGCTACCGTGTAACGACAACCGACGGCGAAGTGGCGGAGATCGACAGTCCTTCGAAAATGCCCGACACCGGCCGCATCACGAAGATCGAAGAACCGTTCATCGAAGCGACGATCCTGACCAATGATGATTATCTCGGCGGCATTTTGCCGCTGCTGGATGAGAAACGCGGCGTGCAGAAGAAGTTTGAATACATCACGACGAACCGTGTGATGCTCGTTTACGAACTGCCGCTGAACGAGATCGTTCTCGATTTTTACGACCGTCTGAAGAGCGTTTCGAAGGGCTATGCGTCGCTCGATTATCATGTCTCAGGCTATCAGGCGAGCAAGCTCGTAAAGCTCGACGTGCTCGTTTCGGGCGAGCCGGTCGATGCATTGTCGCTCATTCTCCACGCCGACACGGCCACGGCAAAAGGCCGCCTGCTGACCGCCAAGATGAAAGAGCTCATCCCGCGGCAGATGTTCGAGGTCGCCATCCAGGCCGCCATCGGCAGCAAGGTGATCGCCCGAGAGACCGTCAAAGCGATGGGCAAAAACGTCATCGCCAAATGCTACGGCGGCGATATCAGCCGCAAGCGCAAACTGCTGGAAAAGCAAAAAGAAGGCAAAAAGCGGATGAAAAAAGTAGGCCGCGTCGAGATCCCGCAAGAGGCCTTTTTGGCCGTTCTCAAGGTCAACGAAAGCTAGCGGAGGCGGCCTATTCGCCCGGCCGGTACTTTCGTTCGGTGTGGCCCTTGAGCTGCGATTGATAAAAATAGACGTCTCGAAGGCTGCCGGTCGAGTAACGTTCGGCCTGGTCGTTAAAGTGTTTCGACGACGGATCGCCGCTTTCGCCGCCAGCGGTCACGGCCTTTGCCGTAACGGTTTTTCCAAACTCCACGACGGCGACAAAGCTGTTTCCGTAACTGCCGTATATCTTTTTGGAATCTTTATAACTCCTGGCCCCAAACGAAGCAAGCGAACCGAAATTGCCGGACGCAAATCCGACCGGAATGCTCGGCTTTGAATCATCGAACGGGTGGACGATGTCGTCGGTCAAACGCTGAAATCGGTTGATCTCGCCCCACGGCGTCTGCCATTTTCCGAAATCTGCCGCGAGTTTGTCGGACACTTCGGCAAGAGTTTCGAGCATCTGCCGGGCAGGCATCTTAGTTCCTACATAATCCTCAAATGCCATACCATCGCGGCGAGCATCGGCGGCTATTTTCCGCGCGGATGCTTCGCCCCAAAATACGGCAAGCGAGGTCGGCACGGAATCGGTCGCCCAACGCATATCCCAGCGACGGAACAGAGCGATCTGGCCTGAGAGCTTTTCCTTCAGGGGATCGCCGTCGGCAAGCGCGTCCCATGCTTTTACAAGGGCCGGAACGGGCTTTTCGAACCACGGCATATAGGTGTCGTAGGCGGCGGTATTAAGCGATTCGAGTGTAAAATCACGCCGGTTTTCAAGCACGCGTATCGCGTGGCGACCGCGGGCGTTCTCGACACCGCTGTCGATATATTTGGGATAATCGCTCTGTTTGAGGCTGCTCGCTCCAGCAGCGGACCACGGCCAGTTGTTGGTGTTGTAGAGCCAGCCGCTTGCCGGGTTAAAGAGATTCGGCGATTCGTCGAAGGTATGGAGGCCCTTCCAATCCGACGCCGGATCGCTGCCGTCGACAGGTTTTGTCCAGTCAAATTTGGAGTCGCGACGCGGGATGAAATTCGGATGAAAATAGGCTATGTTGCCGTCGGCATCGGCATAGATCGTCGCATTGGACGAATTTGCCTGAAGCTGCATCACCTGTTTGAACTCATTATAATTCTTGGCCTTTGTCCGGCCGTACGATTGCATCAGTGCCTTGACCGGCTCGTTCATCAGGCCGATCGTCACCCAATTACCGCCCTCCGCACGGATCACCGGGCCGTGGTGAGTGCTGTATGTCGTAAAGGTGCGTTCCGCAATTCCCTTGTCGGTCTTGTACGCGACAGTGATCGTTTTGCTTATCATCGGGCGCTCGGTGCTGCCGCGTTTGTAATAGACCTTGCCGTCCTTTTTAACGACCGTCTCGAGAAATTCGTCGATCGCGTCGACGTCGCTCGATGTATGCATCCAGCCGAGACGTTCGTTAAAGCCTTGATAGATAAAGAATTGGCCCCAGGTCGAGGCACCATAGGCATTAAGCCCCTCGCCACTGGTCATCTGCAGCTCAGAGCGGAAGAAGAACGACGTGTGCGGATTGACGAGCAGCAATGCCTTGCCGCCCTTCGTGTTCTTTGGTGAGATGGCAAAGCCGTTTGATCCGAGCGGTTCTTTGAAAACGTCCTCAGGTTCGTGAACCGCCGTGCCGCCCGGCTCGCCGCCGTAGAACGCCGCGAGCTGGCGCAGATCGATCGATTCGATGTCGCCTCCGATGCTTCCCTCAGTAAAGCTCAACGCCATCCACGGCTCAAATCGGGTTATGACGCGCGGTTTTACCTCGGGATGTTTGGCGAGGTAAAAATTGAGACCGTCGGCCCACGCGGTCATTAGTTTCTGCAGCCAGGGCGGGCTTTCGGAGTAGTACTTTCTGAGTTCTGCGGGGTCGATGAACATCTTCTGCCGCAGATCGCTCCATATCGCCGACGAACCTTCCGCCTCGGCGAGACGGCCGAGCGAGTTCAGATAGTTGACCTCGATACGATTAAAATCATCCTCCGCCTGCGCATATATCGCCCCGAAAACGGCATCCGCATCCGTTTTGCCCGTGACGTGCGCAATGCCCCAGTCGTCACGGACGATCGAAACGTTCGTTGCCTTCTGCTGCCAACGGGCAACCTCCGCAGAACTGCCGCCCGCAAACGCATTTGAAACGATCGCGAGCGAAACACAGAACCCCAAAACAGCGACCTGGGACCGCAGACAGACATTCAAAATTCGTTTTGTCATTGAATGCAATATAACGCCGTATTCGATCTTAACCAAATAGACGAGATCGACATCTCTCTTGTGCAATTTCCGAAATTCCGTTTTATCAAGCGGCCTATCTTGCTTCGATATATTCCCCGACCTTTGTCTCGACAATTTTGCGTATGTCGGCAAGTGCTTCGTCCGAGTCTGCCTCAAATCTTAAAACCAAGATTGCCTGCGTATTCGACGCTCGGACGAGGCCCCAGCCGTGTTCGAAGAGTATGCGGGCACCGTCGATCGTTATGACCTCGTTCGTCTGAGCGAAATGCTCGGCCACTTTTGCGACGACGTCGAATTTTGTTTCGTCGGGGCAGTCGGTTCGGAGCTCGGGTGTGGAGAAGGTCTTGGGGAGGTCGGCGGTCAATTCGGACAAAGGTTTGTCGGTCTTTGAGAGGATCTCGAGGACGCGGGCTCCGGCATATGTTGCGTCGTCGAAGCCGTAGAATCGGTCGGCGAAAAAGATGTGGCCGCTCATTTCGCCGGCGAGGGCGGCGTGGGTTTCTTTCATTTTGGCCTTGATCAGTGAGTGGCCTGCCTTCCACATTATGGCGTTTCCGCCGTTTTTCGCGATGTCGTCGTATAGCGTTTGCGAGCATTTTACCTCGGCGATGATGGTTGCTCCTGGCGTCGTTTCAAGGATCGAGCGTGAAAAAAGGACCATCAGTTCGTCGCCCCAGATGATACGCCCGTTCTCGTCGACCACGCCGATGCGGTCGCCATCGCCGTCGAAAGCGATGCCGATGTCGGCACCTGACTCGCGAACCGCACGGATCGTGTCTTCCAGGTTTTCGGTGACGGTCGGGTCGGGATGATGGTTTGGAAAGCTCGAGTCGGGCTCGGTGAAAAGCTCGACCATCTCGATACCGAGTTCGCGGTAGACCGGCACGCCTGTGACGCCGCCCATGCCGTTGCCGGCGTCGATCACGGCTTTGATCTTACGCGGGCCGAGCCTGATGCCTGAGACGATGTCGCGGCAGTATTCGTCAAGGACCTCGATGGTCTCGACCGAACCGCTGCCACTCGCGAAATCGCCGGAAAAAGCGATCTCTTTTATCTCCTGTATCTGCGAGCCAAAGAGAGTTCCCTTGCCGAGGCAGATCTTAAATCCGTTGTGATCAGGCGGATTGTGCGAGCCGGTGATCATCACGCCGCCATCGACGTCGCGGGTGTAGACGGTGTGATATAGGACGGGAGTCGGGACCATTCCGACGAGCACGACATCGAGGCCCGCGGCGATAAATCCCGCGGTCAGCAGCTCGCAAAATCCCGGCGAACTAACACGGGCGTCGTAACCTATCGCTATTCGCTTCGCATTATTCTGCCGAAAAAACGTACCGATCGCCCTGCCGAGCGTCGCGACGGCCTCGTCCGTCAGATGATCGCCGACGATGCCGCGGATGTCGTATTCTCTGAAAATGTTTGGGTTCATGTTGAGATAATTGTTACGCGAAAAGCACGAAGCGCGCAATTCTGTGAAAGGCATTAGACGCGGTTTGTGTGTAGTCAGAGTTCAATTTTGCTATACTTCGACCAATGCCCAAAGGCAACAGCGCACAATAAACACGCATCGAAACAGGCGTACAAGTTATGAGATCAATGTACCGTTTTTTCTATATTTCCGCATTCGCGATCATTGCCGTATTTGCCGCAAACGTATCGGCTCAGACACCTACGCCCACGCCGGTACTGACCGATGACACGGGCGTTTCAAAAACATTCGAGGTCCGTCTGCCGGTTACCGTTACGCAAAAAAAGCAACTTATCAGCGGATTGCAGCGTGGCGATTTTCAAGTGTTCGAGGACGGCGTGCAGCAGGAAGTGACCTTTTTCTCTGACGAAAAATCCAATCCGCCTGTATTTGTCGGCGTGCTGATGGACACGTCGCCGTCGACTGCCGGGAAATTTGGCTTTTCGAAAGAAGCGGCTGCCAATTTTCTCCATTCCGTGATCACATTGCGCAAAGATAAGGCAGCGTTCCTGACCTTTGACCACGACATCCAGCTTCGTCAGGATTTCACGGATAAACTCGACCGGCTGCAGAAAGCCGTGGATTCGGTCAAAAAGTCCGGATCGCAGACCGCGCTTTACGATGCCGTGTGGTTCTTTGCCGACGAAAAATTGCGTAGCGTACCGGGCCGACGTGTGATCGTGATCATAACCGACGGGGACGACACATTCAGCCGCGCCAATCTCGCAGACGCGATCGACATTGCGCAGCGAACCGAAACGACGATCTTCGCCATCTCAACGAAGGCAGGATTCTTGGGCACGGTCCCGGGCGTCGAGGCCGGAACGGTCAACGACCGAGGTGACAAGGAACTGATCCGGCTCTGCGAAGAAACCGGCGGCGAGGCGTTTTTTACGGGCGATATGCTCGCGCTTGAAAGATCTTTCACCAAGATATCGCAGGAGCTTAAGTCGCAATATATCATCACTTACCGTCCGGCAAACCAGAATTACGACGGCCGCGTACGTAAGATCGAAGTCAGGTTCGCAGATCAAAAAGGAAAAGATTTTAAGATCCGTACCAAGACAAGTTACCGGGCGATCAAAGACAACCTGAAGTAGAGGTTCGAAACAAGCAAACAATGGCCAGAAAACAGATCATTTTGACGATCACAGCAGTCGGATTATTTACCGCTTCACTGGTCGGATTTTCGTTTGTCGGTGCCCAGCAGCCGACGGCAAAATCACCTGCGGCGACCCCGACGCCGACACCGACACCGGCGGTTCCGGACGATGATGAGATCATCAAGGTCGATACCGAGGTCGTAAATGTGCTGTTCACCGCTCAGGACCGCAATCGCCGCTTGATCACAAATCTCGCGCAGAGTGACGTTCGCATTCTTGAAAACGACAAGGTGCAGGAGATAACGTCGTTTACAAAGCAGGTCGACCTGCCGTTGAGCCTGGCCATTTTGATCGACACAAGCATTTCGCAGGAACGCACACTGCCGTCGGAAAAGGCTGCAGCGATCTCGTTCCTCGAGTCGGTGGTTCGGCCGACGAAAGATGAGGTTTCGGTGATCTCATTCACAGGCGAATCGACGCTTGAGCAGGGGATGACGAATAATATGACGCGTCTGCGTCGGGCGATCGACCGTGTCCAGTTCGTACCGCCGTCGGGCTATATCGGCGGCGGAGTAATAACCGGCACACCTCCTGCGTCCAGCGATAATCAGATGACTGCCGGTTCGACCGCGATATGGGATTCGATCTGGGTCACATCGGACGAAATACTTGGCCCGGCACCTGAGAAAACGCGGCGTGCGATAATTTTGCTGTCGGACGGCGTCAATACATCGGGTCGAAAAAAGCTCGATGATGCGATACAAGCGGCACTCAAGGCCGAGGCGATAATCTATGCCATCGGCGTCGGCGATGATTTTTACGGCGGCGTCGATCGCGGTTCGATGAATAAGATCGCCGAGAAAACCGGCGGCCGAGCATTTTTTCCGCGTGACGAACGCGAGCTTCGCGAGGCATTCCGACAGATCGAAGAAGAGATGCGTTCTCAGTATTTGATCGCCTACGAGCCCTCAGACCAAAAACTCGACGGGTCGTACCGCAAGATCGAGATTCAGCTGACTAACTCACTGCTTCAGAAAGACAAGGTGAAGGTCACACATCGACAAGGCTATTTCGCCAAGACCGCAACAAAGAAATAGAAATATGATCTCAAATTCAGATCTGAAATTTGAGATTTGATCGCGGGAGATGTTATCTAATAACTCTCCCGCATTTTTGTATGAGCGACTATGAATTTGTGACCATATGGAACATCAACGCCCAGGTCGAGCGCGTATGGAACGTGATCGAAGATGCCAACCAATGGCCCGAATGGTGGAAAGGCGTGCTCAGCGTAACCGAACTCGCAAAGGGCGGCGACAATGGCGTCGGTTCGATCCGACGGACCGTTTGGCGAAGTGCGTTGCCCTACAAGCTTGAGTTTGACAGTGAGGTTTTGCGGGTCGAAAGGCTCAAATTGATCGAGGCTAGGGCTTTTGGCGAGCTCGACGGCCATGGTTTATGGCAATTTGAAGCTCAGAGTGACGATCAGACTCGGGTTCAATACGATTGGCGTGTGAAAACCACCAAGGCGTGGATGAATATGCTGGCCCCGGTCGCGAAGCCATTCTTCCGTTGGAATCATGACACGATCATGGGTTGGGGCGAGGAAGGGTTGAAAAAACGTCTGGGCATTTGGCCTCACCAGCCCGATATTACGCTACCGATGTGATCCACCAAACATTTCCGAACGGATCGGTCACGCCGCAGCTTCGGCCATACTCCTGATCGGCCGGCGGCATTACGGTGGCAGCACCATTGTCGACCGCCTTCGCATAAGTTTCGTCGGAGTTGTCGACATAAACGAACATATTTGCAGTCTGCGGCGTCCATTCGTCGCGGCTCTGCGAAAACATTATTGTGCCACCGCTGATCTGCGCTTCGCAATGGCCGATGATGCCGTCCCTCGTACTTTCCTGCGTCATCTCGGCGTTAAAGACAGTCTTGATAAACTCGATGAAACCCGCTGCATCTTCCATCATCAGATACGGCATTACGGCATTATGGCCATTTGGAATGTTCATTGCGTTTCCACCATTTAGTCTTTTCACTCTGTAGTAACGGGCGCGATGTGATCGTCGACCCGGTCTTAAATTTCGCTTCTCTATTTCTTGATCATTTCAGTAGGGATAGATCTCCAACCTTTTGAAGACGCCATTGGTTATCCTAATTACATAGATAACGCCGTATTCCGTATCCGGCAGTTGTCGAAAGATCTCTTTCCTAGCAAGCAGATTGGCCAGAAATGGCACCGTGTTGCTGTGTCCGACAATGACAAATCGCTTTGTTTTGCTTTTCAGTATCAAGTCGATCAATTCCGGGTGTTTTGAAGCATCGTACGTCTGGATCTCTTTGCCTCGAATCTTAGCGATGGGCTCGGCCGTTTGCCGGGTTCGTTTATATGCTGTCGAGAATATCTCGCCGGGACGAAATCTCTTTGCCACCTTTGCAAACCGAATGGCTCGATCACGGCCATCACTCGTAAGATCGACATCGCCTGTCTTGTCATCAGCCGCTGCCACGACCTTTTCCGCATGGCGGACAAGAATGATCGTCTTTTTCGATTGCGCCGCCGCGGACGCAGCACCAACGATGAATACCGTTAAGACGGTGACTATCACATTTTTCATCATTCTATCTTGTTTTCGCGGAAAGCACTTCGTTGACGATTAGCAATTCATTTTCAAGCGGAACGCCCATTCCCGTCAAATCGGCAAGGACCCGCGATGCATCGTCAAGTTTTTCTTGGTGAATGTACCACATCACCTTAGCCGCGGCGACATTTGCGAGCTTTTCGCTCGAGACTAATTTCATAGAGTACGCAAAGGCTGCATCGACATCGATATCACCAAAAGGATCGAAGCCCCAATCGAGAGATACCGTTTCAGGTGAGATCGCCTTTACACACCTAAAAACCACGCTCTGCGATCGGGGCACTTCTTCGACAAATTCAAAATGATCACGAAGCTTCCACTGGACAAGATGGATCCACGGAGTAAAATGATGTGCAAAATCCTGATGAAAAACCAGGCTCCGGCCCTCGATCAGCGAAGGATAAAAATCACGTACGATCGATGCGGCCAGGTCCCAGCCTTTCATCGCATCAACGAGCAGAAATTCGATCGGCTCGCCGTGCCAGCCGATAGCTTTGAGGTCACCCTCGCGAACCTCGATCGAATCCGCTATCGGAGCGATCCGGCGCTTGAATTCGTCAACAAAATTGTCGCCTTCGGTATAGCGTCCGGCCAGATCGGTTCCGGCGATGCTCGAGTTCATCCAATCGAACCAGATAAAAAGGTCGTAGGCAAAGACTTTTCGGCCGCTGCCGCGAAAATTTGAGTTCTTGAGCAGGCCGTTCGTAAGAGGGATCGTTGTCGAACCGAGCCAACTGCCGAGGTCGACCACGGCTCCGACGCCGGTATATTGGTTTTCGCCGTACTCTGCGATGTAGGCTTGTTCGGTCGCCGAAGTCATTCCCAACAACTCGGAGCTGAACGTCCGCTTCAAACGCATATATGCGTTGTGAATGGCGGCGATACCGCGGAGCTTTTTTCGGAGATTCTTGAGCATTAGCAAATACCGAAAGACTCCGGTGATCGGATACCAAAATAGCCAATGACAAATAAGTCATTTGATCCGAAGTTCATCGATACCAACGAGCTCTACCGAGGTGTCGACGCCGCGAAAATCAGTCACGTTATTGGTTATTAGTTCGGCTCCCAATATTTTGGCGGTGGCTAGTATTACGGCGTCCGGCAATTTTATCTTTTTGTTCTTATTCTTACGATAGATGATGGCTTGGTCGGCGATGGCTCTATCTACGTCGGCTATCTCTATACTAGCCAGAATCTCATCAATGATCGTCCTTTCAACGGCGTACTGAAATTCGTGACTATAAACCTCAATAAGCGAAATTATCGAGGCATAGTAGAATTCGTTCTCCGACAACAGCTTATCTGCATCGATCAGTCCTTTTGATGCGTAAATAATGGTGTTACTGTCGAGTATAGCCCTATTCCCACTCATCCCTTAGTTTTCGTTGCCATTCTGACGGATCGTCAATGTCTTTGAAAAGGTTTGCCTTTTGTGCCTCTTTGAAGGCTCTCAATAGCCTTTCCTTATTGGCCTCCGGCGAGTCTTGCGGTTCTTCGTCCAAAATCGTTAACAAGGCGCGTCGCTCTTTGGGAAGTCGAATTTCGGTCAAGAGTCTTACTTTCCCTTTTCTGTCAATCGTCGCTTCTAAGGTCTGCATAATGACTCCGATTTTATCACACACTATCCATCAAACGAACATTTTCCCGGGATTCAAAATCCCGTTCGGATCAAAGACCTTTTTGATCCCTTTCATTATTTCGATCGTCGGTTGGCCGAGAGCGTACCCCAAATAGCCTGATTTTACATACCCGATCCCGTGTTCACCCGAAATGGTGCCGCCAAGCTCTACTGAAAGCTTGAATGTTTCGGAGACACATTCACGTGCACGGGCGATGGCATCAGGATCGTCGCGGTCAATGACGAAATTGACGTGAATGTTGCCGTCGCCCGCATGGCCGAAATTAGCTACGAATGTATCGTGCTTCTTTCCGATCTGTTCGATCTTTGCGACGAGTTCGGGAACTTTGGAACGCGGGACGACCACGTCCTCGTTGATCTTGAGCGTGCCGTATTTCATTAAACTTGGGCTGATCGCACGGCGGACGTCCCAGAGTTTGTCTTCATCTTCTTTCGAGCGGGCACGGAGAATATCGAAACCGCCGTTCTCGCCGATGATGCGTTCGATCACTTCAGCGTTTTTGGCGACCTCGTCTTTTGAACCATCGACCGCAACTAGCAAGATCGCCTCGGCATCTTTTGACAGACCAAACGCAAAATTTTGTTCGACAGCCTCGACGCAGAATTTGTCGATGACCTCCATCGCCATCGGCAACAATCCCTCGGGCGTGAACTTGGTCAGCACCCTACAGGCTGCCTCCATCGAATGAAAATTGGCACGAACCGTCGACGTCGCCTCGGGCATCGGGAGCAGTTTTAACGTTGCTTCGGTAATTATGCCCAGCATTCCTTCGCTGCCGCACATCAGACCGGTGAGGTCGAATCCGACAACATTTTTGACTGTTTTGCCGCCGGTACGAATGATCTCACCCGTTGCGGTTACGACCTCGAGGCCGAGGACGTGATGTTTGGTAACACCGTATTTCGGCGTCCGCATTCCGCCGGCGTTCTCGGCAATGTTGCCGCCGATGAAGCTGTCTTTATAGCTCGCAGGGTCGGGCGCGAACATCAGGCCATGTTCTTCGACGGACTGTTGAAGCGCGTATGTGGTAATTCCAGGTTGGCAGATCGCGTATAGGTCATCGACGTTGATCTCGATGATCTTGTTCATTCGATCGGTACCGATGACGATGCCGCCGTCAACCGGAACCGCTCCGCCCGTGTACCCGACCCCACCGCCGCGGGCAGTCACGGGAAACAAATATTCGTTCGCGAGCTTTAATATTTCGACCATCTGAGCCGTCGATTCGGGAAAGACAACGGCCTCGGGCGGAAACTTCTCTTTCACTGCATCCGCACCGTAAGGCTCGACCTTTTCCGGGTCAACGACCACCTTATCGGCTCCGACGATAGTACGAAGCTTTTCCAATACCTCGGGCATCGACGCTTTCGTGGTCTTTCGGCCTGCTGAATGGAAATGAATAGATTCGAACATGATTAGAAATCGCCCGCCAAGCCGAAAGTTTCGTACCTTATCTGGCCGTTCGTGCTTTGAAGAATGTAGAAAACGCGTTGGCCGTTTATGGCTCGCGTCACGGCGGCGTCGGTTCGCCCGTCGCCGTCATAATCGCCGAGCTTGACGACGTCAGACGACAGTCCCCACGAAATCACCTGCAGCTGCGAATCAGAACTCCGCAGCACATAAAACTGCCGCTGGCCGCTGACATTTCTGATCACGAGCAGATCGGCGGCACTATCACCGTCAAAATCACACCGGCCCGTAAAAAAGGCGTCGCTGCTGAGGCCCCAGGTGATGACCCGCATTTGTCCTGTCGAACTGAACCGCGTGTACCAAACACGCTGTCCGCCTTCGCTGCGGGCGATCGTCAGATCCGCCCGGCCGTCGCGGTCAAAGTCGTTCGCCGCCGGTGCGTCTCCGGAGGTTCCCCAAACGTCATATCTGTAGTTTCCGGTCGAGCTTTCGAGGATGTGCCATTCACCGCCGCGAAATACGGCGATATCAGATTTTCCGTCGCCGTCATAATCGGCCGCGGCAAAAAAATCGCCAAGCGTCGAGCTGCCCCAACGGGTTTCATCGACCTGGCCGGTCGTGCTCTTTCTGATTCGCCAGAGCACTTCGGCATTGTATCTCGCCGTAGAAAAGTCTGACCGGCCGTCACCGTCGAAATCGACGGTCAGCGAAACGGAGTCGCCAGGGCTTCCGAGCGGCTGCTCGATATACCCGCCGTCAATGCTGCGGAGCGCAAAGAAAGTATTAACGGAACTTCGATAGACCTGAACGTCAGTTCGCCCGTCACCATCGTAATCGTTGTACGTACCGTTTGCGAGCTTTAGCTGTCCACGCACTTCGCCATTGGGGAAATCAGACGACGTGATCAAAAAGTACCAACGATTCGAACGAAGCGAGACCAGATCCTGCTCAGTTAGAAATGCGGTCACGAACCAGGATCCCGGCGCCTGCCCGAGGGGAGCGGTGAACACCGCCTGTGAATTTTGGCCGACGGACGCCGCCCGATGGATCGAAAAGGTCGAACCTGCAGGAAACGACGACTGGAAAGTGCTTCGGATCTGAAGCTCCCATTGCCCCGGCAGGGCAACCGACGGCGAAAGGTCACCGGTACAGATGGCCGATCTTATCGACGCGTTCGGCGGCACCACTTGGCTGCCCGTTAAGTTGGATATATATCGCTGCTGTGCCGAAACGCCGACACACCCTAAGAAAAGGAGCACTATGCCTGAGACTAGGACCGATCTGATCGTACGCATATTGTCTTAAAAACGAGTTGACCTCTCAATGATACCCAAACTTCGGAAGATTTGGTAAACTCACACAAATTTCAGCATTCGATCCGTCAGAGGAGCAGACAATGAGCGAACAGGACAAGGAACAGTTTTCGGGCGACCCGTATGACCGCGAAATAGCCACCGATCTGGACGACAAGACTCCCGATAAGCCGCATGGAATTGCTCTGCATACCAAGATCCTGATCGGCCTTTTGGTCGGTATAATTGGTGGGCTCATCGCAAACCAAGTTCTTGGCGGGACAAGCGAAAATGTCTCGTGGACGATCTCAAACATCACGCAACCAGTCGGAACATTGTTTCTTAACCTGCTTCTGATGATCGTTGTTCCGCTAGTGTTTTCGTCGCTCGTCGTGGGCGTTTCCGGGATCGGCGATATTCGCAAATTAGGGCGTATCGGACTCAAATCATTCGCTTACTGCCTTATCATCTCGGCGATCTCGGTGGTCATCGGGCTCGGGCTAGCGAATACGATCAGGCCCGGCGAGCGCATCAGCCCTGAGATCGCAACGCAGCTGAAAGAGAAATTCAGCAGCGGAGCCGCGTCTGCGACAGACGCTCAAAAGAAAGCGGCCGAAGCCGCAAAGGCCGATTCGCCTCTGATGCAGGCGGTCAAAACGATCGTGCCAAAGAGCGTGTTTAATTCGATTGCCGGTGAAAATCCGAACATGCTCCACATCATGTTCTTCGCCCTGATAATAGGCATCGCGATCACTCTCCTGCCCGCACCGGTTTCGGCACCGTTTGTCAGTGTGATGGAATCGCTGTTTGCGATCACCTCAAAGATCATCGACATTATCATGAAATTCGCGCCGTACGCGGTGGCGTGTCTGATCTTTAACAACATTGCTCAATTCGGGATCGATCTGCTAGGGTCGCTCGCGTGGTTCGTTGTGACGGTGCTGCTGGGACTTGGAATTCATTTCTTTGGCGTTTACTCGCTTTCGGTCTGGTTCTTGTCGCGGATCAATCCGATCGACTTTTTCAGGCGAATTTGGACGGTGATCGTGACGGCGTTTTCGACCTCTTCGTCTAATGCCACGCTGCCAACGGCGTTGCGGATCTCGGAGGAAAATCTCGGCGTTCCTAAGGAGATCAATAGTTTCGTACTCACCGTTGGTGCGACCGCGAATCAGAACGGCACCGCCCTTTACGAAGGCGTGACGGTGTTATTTCTCGCACAGCTCGCCGGTGCCGACCTTACGCTCGGTGTTCAGCTTATGGTCGTCTATCTGGCGATCCTTGGCGGAATCGGCACAGCTGGCGTCCCGTCGGGATCGATACCGTTCATCATTGGTATTCTGGCGATGATCGGCATTGATCCGGCACTGATCGCGATCATTCTCGGTGTAGATCGCATCCTTGATATGTGCCGAACAACTCTCAATGTGGTCGGCGACCTGACGGCAGCGACATTTGTCGCAAGAAGCGAAGGTTATGAGCTGCTGAAAACGCGGCCCGAAGCGAGCTAGAATATGTTCCCGATCGGCGACGACAATTCTGACAGACGGATCCAGCCGGTGGTGAACTATGCTTTCATCGGCATTAACATCCTCGTGTTCTTGCTGCTGCAGCAATTGGGCGGAAATGATTCGTTCACATATGCCTTTTCGCTGGTCCCGAAAGAGGTGACCTCGGGTATCGATATTACTGGGCTCCAGGTACTTCGCGATTCGCTTGGCCAAACGGCTGAAATTCAGCATTATGCGACGCCGCTGCCGGTATATTTTAATTTTCTCAGCTCGATGTTCATGCATGGCGACATCATGCATATCTTCGGCAATATGCTGTTTTTATGGATATTCGGTGACAACATCGAGAACCGGATCGGGCATATTCGTTATGCGGTCTTTTACATAATTTGCGGACTTGCTGCTGCGGCCGGACAGATCTTGATGGGGCCCGATTCGATAATTCCGATGCTCGGAGCCTCGGGTGCGATCTCAGGCGTAATGGGCGGATATGTGATGTTGTTCCCGCAAAGGTCCGTTAGGGCTATCATCTTTCACTTCGCTACAACTGTTCCGGCCTTTGTCGCAATCGGGATCTGGATCGTCTATCAGCTTGTACTTGGGTATTTGACCCCGTCGGGCGGCGGCGGCGTGGCATACGCTGCGCATATCGGCGGATTTGTTGCCGGAGTCGCACTGATCAGGATCTTTGCGATAGGACGATCTGACTAGACGCGATATTTGAACGGTTCACCTTGATCGGTAAAATTAGGGTTGTAGAAAGGGTCTCCATTCACCACTGCGCGCCAGCGTCTGCGAAAATAGTCAATTTCTTTCTCGTCGGGCTCCGTGATGACGGATCTCGACGTTTCGATCAACTCGGCATAAGGCGTAAAAACGATCCGGAAACCGCTTTCCGATAAGCGCAGACACAGATCAGCGTCGAATAAACTTTGCGAATAGTGCTCCGGATCGAAACCTCCAATCTTATCAAAAATAAAGCGTCGAATGACCATGCAGCGGCCCGATACGGCCGAATAATTACCTATTAATCCCGCTCGGAAAAAATTGCCGTGATGCGATCGAGGATAACCACGGTGTGCCGGCCGCACTATTTCCGGACCGCCAAGAATGAAGCCGGTTTGGTCGATACTGCCATTTGATTGCAGCAGTTTGGCTCCGACAATTCCGATCTTGGGCTGTACCGCGAACGAAACCATCTCCGAGAGCCAGTCCGCCGACAGAGGCCTTAGGCTTCCGTCCAAAAAGCACAGAACTTCGCTGTTCACCGAAGCCGCTATCGTATTAAGCCGTTCCGCCGTAGCTTGCGAAACATCGATCTCGATAACCTCCAAATTTGGATAATCTGTTACGTCCAGTAATCCGGCACGCGATCCGCCCGAAACAACGGCCGTCACCGACGGCAATTCCGACGGAAGACAGTATCTGACGCGGTTCAGATCGTCCTCGGCAGCAACGATGGCGGCATTGACTCCGGTTCTCTCAAAATGCGAATGGATCGCATCGCGTGCCTTCGCAAAAGCGTAGGGTTTCGCACCGGCATCTCCGGCGACGGATGTCGGTATTGTGCGCCAGTGATAGAGAACGCGAGGGATATGGCGGATCGCAGTTTCAGGTATTTTCTCGATCACTCGCAGGGCCAGATCATAGTCCTGACTTCCCTCAAGTCCGATCCGAAATCCGCCGACCTTTCGTAACAATTCTGTCCGATACGCCGAAAGATGTGTGACCACATTGAGCGAATACATCAGATCTCGACTGAAATCGGGTTTGAACTTAGGGTCCGAGCGCAAACCATTCTCGTCTATCAGATCTTCGTCACTATAGATCATCGCGGTTTCCGGATGATCGTTAAGTTCCTTGGCCACCCAAAAAAGGGCGTCCTCGGTCAGTTCGTCATCATGATCGAGCAATACGCTGAATTCACCGGAGGCGATCTCAAGTGCTGAGTTCGAAGCGGCAGAAATATGACCGTTCTCCGGACGAAAGACCGCCGTTATTCGTTCGTCGCTTGATACATATTCGTCGAGCAGACGACGGACATGTGCGCGTTTCGAGGCGTCATCGGCAATGCAAAGCTCCCACTTCGGATAGGTCTGCGCAATGACCGAGTCGATACACTTGCGTAGCCAAACTTCGTCAACATCAAATACCGGCAGAATGACGGAGAAGAGCGGCTGGGAATCGAAACGCTTTATCTCTTGACGCATTTCTTCCCGTCGTTGATCATCGATCGAATTGCGTATGATCCATTTCTGATAGTCGCGTTTGTCCCGCCGCTTTCGGCGAAAACTCTCAAAATATGGCATGGGCCCGCCTATGCCGTAGTTGCTAACAGCGGCGAGCAATGTGCTGATATTTTGGGCGATCGCCATAAGATTATTTTTTGACGAGCTGCATTTCCCAATTAGGATTGATCGGTATTACGACCTCCTGTCCCGCCGGAGCTTCTTCAAATCGAGCAGCATGTTCGGCGAATTTCAAATCTACGAAGCGCGGGTGTTTCCAGTCAGCCACTATACCGATCAGTGAAAGACAAAGAACCCCAACTGCCGACGACCTGATCCAACGAGTTTCCGATCTTACGGCAATTGTAACAATACAAGCAAAAAAGCAGAATGTCGGGATAAGCCAGTACCTCGAACCTACCATTTCCGGCCACATCGCTGTCCACTGCGGCACATCGCTGCTGACCGCAGGCGAGATCAATGCTCCGGCAATGATCAACACCGAAAAGAGCATCATCAGGCGTAATTCCAAATTCCCGCGTATAAACGCGTAGACAGACGCCGTAAACCCTGCGAGACACACAAAGAAGGCAGAGATGTCCGTCCACCAACCGAGTCGAATGACGCGGCCGTAGTTTTTGTCGCCGAATATCGAATCGAAAAATAGGTGCCCTCCGACGATCCGAAAAAATAATCCGGGCTCTGCTCCAAGCGGCTGCTTTGAGGGCCTTTCAAAAAGTAGCAGAGATGTCATTTGTACGGCCGAGCCAACAAGAAAGATGAAGATCAACGGTACGAGTCGGCTTTCTCTCGTCAGGTAATATCTGATCAATACTACGGGGACAAGCAGCAGGCAAAGCGGGCCGCTAAACGCAGAAAGAACAACGACCCCAATATCGAATATCCTCCACGCGACGGTTCGAGACGGGGCCGCGATAATGATCAAAAAGCTCAAAAAGGCCAGGTGCCACTGGGCGTTGGTCAGATTTGCGGTCGTTTCATATGATTGCGGCAACACAAGGTAAATAAAGGCAAAGGCAGCACGAAGCGAATTGCTCGGAACCGCCCGGTCCAGTCGCGATGACAGAATGAAGAGCGCAACGGAAACCTTTATCGAGATCGCTGTAAGGTTGAATATGAGGGGAGTTTGAGCCAACGGAACAAGTTGGGTCACCGCTGCGACGATCCGTGACACTGTCTGGAAATATCCGGCCTCCGAGGTGATCAATGACGTCAAGATCCCATTGTTATAAGCTTGTTGATACCACATCTTGCCATCCTCGGCCCAGAACTGCGGGTTCAACAGCGCGTCCGGACGATGGCTGACCGTTATGAGAAACGCGATCAACGCCGCTCCTGAGATAAGCAGTGCAGTTCGACGTCTGTCGTGAAATGTGTCAAATGCTTTCAAATCGCTCGCTGCCAATTTCTGAACTTTTTGATTTCACATCGTGCAGCCATTTAGATTAATCTCAGTCTCGATGGCAACAGAGTGTCGGATCTGCGGAAACGCTAATTATAATCGAAGTTTCACGGCTCGCGAAATGATGTTCGGAACGCGCGAGGCCTTCGGCTATTTCGAATGCGCGGCGTGCGGCACTATTCAGATCGAACAGGTCCCGGATCTCGCACGACATTATCCCGACGACTATCTGTCGCTTGGCGAGGTTGATGACATTGACCTTTCTCGGACACTGCCGCGACGTATGGCCGCGAGGCTCGCCGGCTCTTATTTGAACAAGGGCCACGGTCTCTTGGGCCATCTGGTCGTCCGCTTAAAGCCTTGGGTCGCATACCATTATCCGGCTTATTTGCGCGAGCTTTCGCCGCGTTTGACGTTTGATTCGCGAATACTCGATTTTGGATGCGGCACGGGCCGTTTGCTGCAAACGCTGCACTATTTTGGGTTTCGCGATCTGGTTGGCGCTGATACGTTTATTCCCGCAGATATCCAGTATTCGACCGGCGTCCGGATCAATAAATGCGGGCTTGCCGACCTTGAGCCCGAGTTCGACGTCATAATGCTGCACCATTCATTCGAACACCTGCCTGAACCAAAGGCCGCATTGGCCGAAATTCGCCGGTTGCTTTCACCTGACGGCACTGTGTTGATCCGCATGCCTGTCGTTAGCGAAGCGTGGAAGACCTACGGCGCGGATTGGATCCAGCTCGATCCGCCACGACACTTATTTCTTTTTACTGAGAAAGGCTTCAGCGATCTTGCGCGGGAGAAGGGATTTTTGGTGGAAAGAGTAATTTATGATTCCACGGCGATGCAATTTTGGGGCAGCGAACAGTATAAACTCGACATACCGCTCAACGATCCGCGGTCACACGATCATTCGCGCGAAGGAACTGTATTTGACAACGCTCAAATCGATAATTGGGAGCGGCAGGCCAGCCAATTGAACGCCCAAGGAGAGGGCGACCAGGCTTGTTTTTACCTAAGAAAAGCTGACACCTAACAGAAATTGATTCGTTTTAGGGTTTAATTATCAGGCCTTGACCGGTCGGCAGCGACAAAATAGGGACGTTCTTCCGTCTAGCAAAATCGTCAAATGCATGCTTTTGGACGATGTGCTTTGCCCACCCGTAATCGTCCAAAACGATAGACGCTCCACTTACCAGCTTATCCCAAAAAAACTCTGCCGCGGCAATCTCCGGAGCAGCGCAATTGAGATCGATCGAAAGAAAGCTGATCTTTTCGCTCTTTACTTCACACAGTGTATCCGGAATCTCGCCTTTTACAATGATGACATTCGGAAATTCGTTGAAGGTTCTGATTACAGCCTCGTAGTTGCCTGAATACGGATATTCGAGGATCCCATTTTCCTTTTCCGCCTCGGTCACTTGTTCGGTTGAGAGCCCTTCGAAATTATCGAGCAGATAAAATCTACGTTCCGACAACTGCGAAAAATTGACAAATTCGGCGACGGCCCGCGAAAAACCGCCGCGGTGTACGCCGCACTCAACAAAGTCTCCCTCCAACGCAAGTGCTCGCGTCGCAGCCCAAAACAAGGAATGGACCCGCCAGTGGACCTTTCCGCCAAACCAGGAATCGAGGTCCTCGCCGGACTTATATGCAGTCGCGAACGAGGGGTCGTGCATAAAGTCGCAGTTGTGGACCGTGATCAATCCGTCCTGATCGTATGTTGCATCGGGCAACGCCTCGGCAGGCATACCGTTTTTCAGCACCTTTAATGCCTCGAATGCTCGCCTCGGCAATACGGTCTTTGCGATCTTTCCGATCATAATATTTCGCGTCAGTCGTTGCCGGAACGCAGTTCAGTTTCCCATTTCAGGATCGGGCGGATCAGCCCCGGAATCTTTCCAGCGTAATTTCCGCGTGCCGAGTCACCTTCGAGCTGATCGACAACCCTAAAGCTTAAGACCTCACTTTCTGCGAGATGAACATGCAGGGGCTCGTGCGTGGCGATCACAATGGTCACAAAGATATTGCCCTCAGCCAGCAGATCGCCGGGGATCCAGGCACGGCTTACATAAGTGCCGATATCGCGTTTTCGCTTCTGCCATTCCTTTTCCTGATCGAACGAAACGAAAATGCACGTTCCGCGATCATCGTATAAATGAAAGCTCGGAGACAGAACGGAACCGCTGCCGACAACTTCGTAAGCGA
The DNA here is from genome assembly GCA_964625555.1 of uncultured Chloracidobacterium sp. GTDB lineage: Bacteria > Acidobacteriota > Blastocatellia > Pyrinomonadales > Pyrinomonadaceae > OLB17. The sequence goes on along the minus strand of CAZVDM010000003.1, from coordinate 39,747 downwards.
TCTCAACCGAAAAGCGCTCGCGAATATCGACCGCAGCAACTGTTTTCCCGTCAGCATCGCAAACCCGAACGCTGCGAAGACGGACGATCTCATTTCCGGGAGCTATATTTTTGTCATCCCACGAACGCTCAGACCCGCTTTGCGATTGATCGTGAAGGTAGGCGCCGAGAACCTCGTTAACTTCGGAGTCCGCTTGGACCGCACCATTTTTCAACCAAATCGCTCTGCTGCAGAGCCGCGCGACGGCATCCATGTCATGCGAAACAAACAGAACCGTGCGGCCCGATTCGCCGATATCACGCATCTTGGTCAGACATTTTTTCTGAAACCCAACGTCGCCGACCGCGAGCACTTCGTCCACGATCAAAACCTCAGGGTCGAGATGTGCCGCGACCGAGAATGCGAGCCGCATATACATTCCGCTGGAATAATGTTTCAACGGTGTATCGAGAAATCGTTCGATCTCTGAAAAATCGACGATCTCGTCAAACTTCTTGCTGATCTCGGCCCGCTTCATGCCGAGGATGGCACCGTTCAGATAAATATTTTCGCGGCCGCTAAGTTCGTTGTGAAAACCGGTGCCGACCTCGAGCAGCGACCCGACGCGGCCGCGGATCTCGGCGCGTCCGCTTGTTGGTTTCGTGATACGCGAAAGGATCTTGAGAAGCGTCGATTTGCCCGCTCCGTTTGTTCCGATGATACCGAGTGTTTCACCGTCAGAAACTTCAAAATTCACATCATTGAGCGCCCAGAGCTTATTCTTGTCGTACTGCTTTCTCGTTTTGGCAGACAGCAATAGCTTGGTGATCGAATCGCGAAGCGAGTTAGGCAAACGGTCACCAATGTAATACAGCTTGGAAAGATTTTCAGCACGCAAAACTCTCATCGTATTATGAAGGCCGATCAGACTATGTCCGCGAAATCATCCTCCATCCATTTGAATACGAGCAAAGATAAGACCGCGATAACGCCGATCGAAATGCAAGATATCCCGATCACCTGCCAGTCAAAGACGGTTCCGAACAAGGACGATCTGAATCCCGATAGGATGCCGGTCATTGGATTGATCGCAAAAACAAGCCGCCAATTTTCGGACAGCAGATTTGACGGGTAAAAGATAGGTGAAGCTATCATCCAAACCTGCAAAAGGAACGGCAAAGCGAATTTTACATCGCGAAATCGGACATTGAGTGCTGAGAACAACGTGCCCAGCGAAGCGGCGAGTAATATCGCAAGCAATAGAAATAATGGTGCAAAAACTACCTGCGGCGTGACTGCGACACCAAAGTAGAACATTAACAGGACCGCGATCACAACGCTGAACACCAGATCTGTAAGAGCGGCTATCGTCGCGGCGAGCGGCAAGATCAGTCGCGGGAAATAGACCTTGGTAACGAGATTGGTATTGGTAACAAAGCTATTGCTCGCCATCGTGATCGATGTGTGCACGAACAACCAGATCATCACCCCGCTCAACGCAAAAAGCGCGTAAGGCACGTCCGACGTGTCAAATCGCGCAAAATTGCTGAATATCAGCGTGAAGACCGCCGTTGTCAGCACCGGCTGCAAGATCGCCCAGGAAACGCCGATGATCGTCTGTTTATAACGGATCATCACGTCCCGCCATATCATGAAGAACAGCAGCTCACGATGGCGCCACAGGTCGCGCAGCTCGAGGCTTCTGAGCAGGCGGTTAGGTTCAATGATCGTTAACTCGGTTTCGGGCATTGTGCGGTCACACCGTCATTTTTCCATTGCGGGCGATCGATCTTCTTCGCTTTCGCAATTTATTTGCTTCGAAGAGAGATCTCGGCACGACGAGCCTGGCAAGCAGCTTTACAACTTGCGAGATCGATCTGGCTCCGCCAATATTCTCTCTAAACATCCTGAACGCCTCGCGCCTAAATCCGCTGCGAACGAGGCTTGCGACGGATCGAAACCGTAATTCGGTTTGAATGCGATCGAGTTTCTCGCGGCCCATAGGCAGTGTTTCAGCAACGCGGTCCTGGGCAGCTATCCATTCGGCAACCATTTTCGGCATATTACCGCTGACATTTGAACCGTGCTGTCGCCAGCCACAAAGGATATTGGTATTTCGAGCAAATTCGCCTTCGGCGGCAAGCCTCAAGTATAACTCATAGTCCTCGAGGATCGACTGTTCATTCCAGCGATGGTTCGCCAAAGCGGCTCTGCGGTAAACAACACCAGGACTCGAAAATATCTGGCCGCGAAGCAAATGAGGAAGCATATCGCCGTCGGCAAAATCCGTCCAATTTGAGGTCGAATCTATTATATTGTCGTCCTCGTCGATCAGGTATGCATGGCAAAACGCTAGTACCGCTTGTGGTCTGGAATCAAGCAGTGCGATCTGTTCGGTCAACATCGAGCGTTTCCAAACGTCGTCGGAACCAATGTATGCAAAATAATCGCCATTTGAAATGGCAAGTCCCTCGTTTAGCGTTGCACAAAGGCCGCGGTTTTCGCGGACGATCAACTCGCTGGGAAATGGGCACTCGCGGAGTGTTCGCTCGACAATGACCACAGATTCGTCTTTCGAGCCATCGTCAATTACAATCAATTTTTCGGGCCGGTGACTCTGCGCGAATATCGACCGCAGAGTACGTTCGACAAATCGAGCATGGTTATAAGACGGAACCACTACGGTGATCTCTGACATCGTAGGTATTGTAGTTCGTTACAGTTAAATTGTTAATTTGGTTAGGTATTTTCGGCCCGACCGCTCGTTATGAGAGTTCTCCATTACCTCGACACGCTTGGTCGCGGCGGAGCCGAAATGCAGGCTCTCGATGTTGCCCGTAATGCTGCTGAATTCGGATTGGAACTTACCGTCGCTGCGGGCGGCGGCGGGGCTCTCGCTGAGGATTTTAGAGGATCGGGCACAAAGCTCGTTATGTTTCAGCGGCGCCTTCCGGTCGATCCACTCCTGGTATGGCAGCTCAGGCGTATCATAAAAAAGCAAAACATCGAGATCGTACATGGATACCAACCGGTTGACGGGATCCACCTTTATCTCGCTACCCGTGGTCTTAAGAACGTCCGCACGGTGATGAGTTTTCAAGGATTCATCCAAGATCGGAAAAACCGGGCGGCAGCAAGGTTCCTGATACCGAGAATGGACGCAAATGTCGTCGTTAGCCGCGGGCTGCAAAAGTGGCTTAGCGAAAAGGACGGTCTGGACACGTCGAAGAATTTCACCGTGATCTATAACGGAGCGGATCCTGACCGATTGATGCCGTCAGGCCATTCGACCCGCGCAGAGCTTGGCATAAATGCCGATACGCCTCTAGTCGGAATGGTTGCGAATTTTTATCGTGATCATCGAAAGGACCAATTCTCCGTCGTAAAAGCGATGGGTTCTGTACTACTAGAAATAGATAACGCGCACTGCATTTTTGCCGGCGGCGTCGAGCCTGGTGCCGAGGCGAAATTGTTGGCCTGTAAGGACTTTTGCGAGAAAAGCAAGATAAACGACCGAGTCCATTTTCTGGGTTCACGAAACGATGTTCCGGATATTCTCTCCGAACTCGATATCGCTATCCTTTCGTCGTTTTACGAAGGTTTACCGGTCGCGATCACCGAAGCGATGCTTGCCGGCACGCCAATGATCGTCTCGGACATCGAGCCGCACCTCGAAGCCTCGCAAAATGGTGAATATGCCGAAATATTCCCGACTGGCGATTCGGAATTGCTTGCTAAAAAGATCGTCGGATTGCTTGACGACAATGAACGGCGAAACCAACTCGCCGCGAAAGCAAGAGAATTCGCCCTCGAGAATCTCAGTATCTACTCACACTTGCGTGAGCTGAAAAAACTATACAAGCACCTGTTATCGGACTAATTTGCCAACTTTCCAAGGATCAATCTGCTTAGGAATTCCCTATCGTCCCACGAGCCAAATTTCCCCTGTCTGACGACCACCATATCAAGCGACGGTATGATATACAGACGCTGATTGCCGGCACCGGCAGCCATGTAAAGATCATCGAGTCCGTCTATTAAGCCATTGTCGCTAATCTCCGTCATAACATTACGGGTATTCGGCCGGCCGCGCGGGTCTTTGCCTTGTCGATTTAGCCAGAATGTCAGGCCATATGCCGGATTGGCTTCGGATCCCTTGATCAGCTCGTCGAGTAACTTCTTATTGACGATCTGCTTTCCATTCCATCTACCGCCATTCTTTAGAAACAATCCGAACTTCGCCCATTCGCGTGCTGTCAGACTCGCTCCCTGCGGCAGCATAGGCTGTCCGTCCTTCATTCGCCAAAATGCGACCTCGAGCCCTATAGGGTCGAGAATTCGGCGTTTGAGGTAGGCCATTACGGTCTCATTCTTTGGCTTTAGCTTTCGTGTCATCAGTTCGCCGAAGATCTGAAATGGTGCCGGGCCATATTCGAAGTGTTTTCCCGCATCGAACGCCGCCTGTGACTCAATTGCTTCCTGATAAGACGGGACGAGGCCGATCTGTCCGGCATCGATGCCGCTGGTGAGCGAGAGCAACTGGCGAATGGTTATCTGCGATCTTCGTTTGTCCGATCTCCATTCCGTGATCGTGTCGGCGACCTTTTCGTCAAAACCGCTGACGAGCTTGTCCTCGATCGAGGCGGCGAGAATGACGCCGGTGAACGATTTAGTTCCGCTCGCCAGAAAATTTGGTGTGTTCGCGGTACTGCCGTTTTGGTAATCTTCGAAAACGACCTTGTCGCCCTTGATCACAAGGACCGATACGCCCTTGTTCGCGCGTGAATATTCGGCGGCTAGTTCGTACCTTTGCTTCTCGGTCAATGCCGGTTTGTTTTGGGCGGCAGCGGCGGCAAGGCTGATGAGAATTAAAAAAGTAAGAAGTATGTATTTCATATCACCTCAAAAAAATAGCCGGCGATCACGTTTATGACGGCCGGCTTAGACTTAGGAGAGCAAAAAACTATTGCCGCTGAAATTCAGGTGTTCCCAAAACGAGGCTAATAGTCTTGAACACGTCAGGATTGCCGCTCGGACTGAGCAAACGTGCCTGCCGGTTCTGCCGGCCGCCTTCTTGTCCGTCGCGCATATTTGGTACGGTCATTCCGGTGTCGTTGAGCTCATTTCCGGCTTTGACCTCGGGCAGCGGCTGTTCGAGCTGTTTTAGTAGATTGGCCCGCGTGGCAGCCGAAACGTCGCCGTCGAGTATCGCTAAGATCGCCTGATCGAGGATCTTCGCCTTATCCTTCGTGTCGTAAGCCTTGAGATCGACCCGCGTTCCGGGAATCCGGTTGCTGGCGATCGCGACGGCGAAATTGAGGCGTTCGAGCAATGCGCCTGTATTGACCCAGTCTTCGGCCGTGTCGGGATAACCGGTCGGTGCCTGATAACCATACGGGACTTCGCCGAGTTTGTTGAGCATGGCAAGCAAGGCAGGACTCGCATTTGTGTCGGCACCAAGCGTTCGGATCGAGCTGACGGCGAGTTCGAACGGGGTTTTGATCTTAGCCCGATAATTTTCGACTGCAAAGAACTCCTTATCGCTAAACATCGCTTTGAGCGTAGCCTTTATATCCCCGCCGGATTTGTGAAACGCATCGGCGATGCGGCTGACATATGCCTCGTTAGGATTGTCATTGACAAATTTGACCGCCAACTTACGGGCAATGAACTTTGCGGTCGCTGGGCTATTTGCTAGGACGTCCAATACTTTCAGGCCGTCCTTGATGCCGCCTTCGTCGATCTTTTGGCCCATCACGGTCTTTGTTCCCGTAACGTGAGCACGTGAATTAAAATAGAACTCCCCGCTTTCGACCGTCTCGGGCACGCCCTGCAAACGCTGAAGCCGTCCGAGGCGTTTTTCTTCATTGCCCTGAATAGTGCTTGCCGCGACTTTGCGATAGCCTCGCGGATCAGCAATGGTCCAGCCGGTCAGGCACTTTGCGACCTCGATAATATCCTGCTGTGTGTAGCCGTTATCTACGCCGAGCGTGTGCAGCTCCATCAGCTCGCGGGCGTAGTTTTCGTTAATTCCCCGTTTTCGCGCTTGTTGAGCCGGCTGCGGTACGCTTCGCATTTGTTTCAACCGCTGATCAAGCTCCGCATCGTTGACGCCGTATTGCTGTTTCAGGCGTTCGCGGGCCTGCGGCGGAAGCTGGCCTCCGCTTTGGATCAACTGTTGCAGCCGTTGAGCATTTCCGCGATTGCCATTTGCCTGGGAAGTCGGAGCAACCGACTCAAAATTATCAAGAAAGAACAGCATCGCCGGGTGCTGTGCCGTTCCGACCAACAGATCCTTGAACTTGCCGAGCGCATTGGGACGCAGCACGTCGCGTTCGTAGCTTGGAATGTACCAGCGGACGGCCGCTTTGCCGGCAAAGACGTTAAAGTGATTCTGCCAGAAATCGACCATTGCTTCCTGCAGTTGTCGTTCTGAATAGACCGCACGCAGAACACGATTCGCCGCAATTTGCGGGACGATCTGGGCAGCCGGTTTAAGATCGTATTCCTGATAAAGTGCGGCGATCTTTTGGCGCCGTTCTTTGCGGTCCGCATCGGTCATATCCGCAGGGTCGGCCGGAGTCTGAGCGTTAGGCTGATTCGCTTTGGGTTGGGCATTATTGCCGGTTCCTTCGATCTGCCGAAGTAGAGCTCCGGGATTCGGATATTTTGCAAAAAGCTCGGACGTAGACATACCAAAAACGTCCAGGCCCTTTACCTTGCTTTCGGCGACTGTATCTGGGATCTCCTTGGGATCAAGCTGATGGTCAATGTATTTCTGAATACCGATAGCTTTTACCTTCTCTACGTCGCCGGGCCGTGCACCAAAACCCAAACGGTTTAGAACGTGCATGATCTTTTGTTCTTCGGTAAGTGACTTTGGAATCGATCGGGGAGCCGCATAACCGGCGAAGATCGGAGTCACCATTGAAAGTGCCATCAAAACGGTTACAAACTTCTGGATCGGGAAACTATTTATTCTCATGGGACGATACCTCAATATATGAATGCGCTATTACCAGCTCTGTTTACTTAGACGCCGCGATTCGGTAGAAAGGCGAAATACTTGGAGGCAAGGTTAAACGGCGGCAGCATAAAACGGGACAACAATCGATCGTGCTAACGCATCATAAATCTCGTAATTCTACAAAGAATTCGCTAGAATCGTTAACGACTGCGATAAGATGATATGAAGATGAAACGACAGTACGCCACAATATTCGCTCTGCTTACGGCAATTCTCATATTTTCGGCTGTCGCATTCGGCCAGGAAGAGACGTTTACCGATCCAAATGCCGATTATACTTTCAAACTGCCGGACGCAAAGTGGAAGTTGACTGTCAGGCCGTCGGCAACAAGCCCAAATGTCGAATACGTCTACGGCGACCGCCTGAGCGGCCATCTCGAGATCAGGCGTTTGGCAGTGCAGAAAACCGAACTTCTAACCGACCTCGTCCACAATAATGAAGAACAAAAACTTCAGTTTCTGCCCGGTTTCATTGCCGGTAAGGATGAAAATTTCCGCGGGCGGCTGCCGGGCATGGTTTTTAATTTTGACTACGTCAAGGCCGCTAAGGCCATGAGCGGCCGCTTTTATTACCTTCGTGCGAACGACAATACGGTCTATGTGATCCGCTTTACCGGCTTTCAGGATTCTATGCGGTCGCTCCGCGGACAGGCAGATTCGATCGCACGGACATTTAACGTAAATTAGTTATCCAACGCCCGGACCATCGTTTGGGCACCATCTGTTAGTATATACCCGCGATCCCCACCATAATGAGTGAGCGATGTTTCGACCATCAGGCTCATCTTTGATAGCGCATCGCTGTTCAGACTTGTAACCACTCGGATATTAAAACGTTCAGCCTTCCGAAAAAGACTCCACGCCGTTTGGCCGTTGACCTGATACTTCTCGCACAGTTTCACAGCAAGCGCCTCGCTGGTCTCCGCATCGAACCATTTCAAAAAATCGTCACGGCCGAGGCCGTCGCGGCATTCTGCCAAAAGCACGATCGTTCCGCCTTCGCGACAGGCGTGAGACGCGGCTTCGAGCGCCTTGTGAGCCTGAATGAAGTTAATGTCGTGCGGGAAACCGCCGCAGCTGACGATCACAAGACCGCGTTTTTCGGCGACATTAACAGTGTGTCGTCGCGCGAATTCGTCGCACGCCGCTCTGTGGGAAGTGATCCAATCGCCGCAATAGAGTTCCACCACTTCACCGTGTGAATTTACGATCGCGCTGAGCGCAAAAGCCGGCCGCACTTTGCTTACAGCCTCGACGAATGCCTCGTGGACAGCGTTTCCGTCAAGCAAACCTGTGTCCACACCGTTACGGCGCGACCTGTTTTCGCAGTCGAATGCCAGCTTGTGAGTAGCCGTGATCGTCCGTGTCGAGGCGAGGCCGGGACAAATCAGTTTTCGCCCGCCCGTGAAACCGGCGAAATAATGAAAAGTGACCCCGCCGACCAAGACGACATGGTCGGACTCGACGAGCGCCCGATTGAGCTCGATCGGTATACCTCCATTAGTTTCACCGAGCCGAACAAGCTTTGCCAGATCTCGCGGATCATGATCGAGCGTTTTTATCCGTTGAGCGATGAACGGCGTCAGTATCTCGGATTTCTCCGCCTCACTGACCTTACGGTGTATGCCGGTTGCGAAGATGATAGTGATCTCCGACGGTTGCGAGCCATTTGCGATCAAGCGGCGAACCAGCAGGTTCACGACCTGCCCGGCAGCCGTCTGGCGCGTGGCGTCCGGAACGACGATCAGCACGCTTTCCCCAGTGCCGACTATCTCCTCAAGCGGCCTGGTCCCAATTGGCGAGTCAAGTTTTTCACCGATCTCGATGTCCGAAAGAGGAGGCAGATCGAGTTGGCCGCCGAGGATCTCAAACGCGGACAGTTCGTACTCAAACGGTATTGAAGTGCTGCCGTATTTTAGTTCGATCGTGGGCATTTTTTAGTGCTGTTTTGCGGGTTCGAAACATCGCGTGCCGGTCTCACAGATATAAACGGCCTCGGTCTCTCGCGTCATTGTTTCCATTTGGATCGTGAGGTGATCGATGCCGAATTGTTCATGCAGACCGTCCCGCACTCGGGCGAGCAGTTCTGAATGCACAACCGACTCGTCGTGGCTGATATGAGTCGACAGGGCGTACATGCCTGACGAGATGGTCCATACATGCAGATCGTGAACGCCGCCGACGCCGTTGGTCTCACGGATCGTCTTCTCGACAGCCGCAAGATCGATATGCCGTGGAGTGCCTTCGAGCAAGACGTTGACTGATTCGGCTACCAATCGCCAAGCTCCATAGATAATGATCAAACTGATCGCGATGCTGCACACCGCATCCGCCCATAGCCAGCCGAACGCCAGAATCAGTACTCCGGCCGCAATTGCGGCAACCGAACCCAACAGGTCGCCAACAACATGCAGAAATGCTCCTCGCATATTTAGGTCATGCTTATGATCGGAATGCAGGAGAAAGGCGGCGATGATATTGACGACAAGGCCGCCGGCGGCGATCAGTGCTAGTTCGGAACCGTTAACTGCCGGCGGGGACTGCCAGCGTTCGTACGCCTCGTATATTACCCAAAGCGAAAGCAAAACAAGAGCAACCCCATTGATAAACGCTGCGAGGATCTCGAGACGATAAAAGCCGAACGTCTTTCGAGCGGTCGCCGGACGCGAGGCGAACCAGAACGAGCCAAGTGTTAACGCCATCGCCGCGACATCGGTGAGCATATGGCCGGCATCGGCGATCAGAGCCAAAGAATTCGTAAACCATCCGCCCACCGCTTCGACGATCATGTATACAAACGTCAACAAAAGGGCGAACTTCAGTCGTCCGCCCCTGTTGTTTCGACTTTGTGTATGATCGTGGCCCGCTCCGATATTTGACTCCGCAAAAACTTAGTATCGCCGCAATAGATTTCCGCTTCGCAGCGATATAACAAATCCGCCGCGATTGCCCCGATCGTCGCCGATCTCGACATTTGCCTCAGTCGATACCGAATTGATCTGAAGTTTAAATGTGCCGTCAGACGCCGCAAAAGTTTCCCTTGCCGCCGCCCGCACGATCATTCCCGGCTGGGTGCGTCCGCTGATGAAGTATATTCCGCCTCCGACGCCTTCGACCTTCCATTCGGTCGCATCGATCGCGATATTTCCGCTGTTTCTTACAATAATGAATCTCGACGGATCGCTCCAATTCGTAGTTTGGCCTGAGCGGGCGGTCGCTTTCACCCTCCAGTAATAAGCACCGGGCGACAGTCCGGCGAGTCGGAAGTCGCGAGCTGCCATACCGCTGCGGTCCACCATGATCGAATCAGGAACAAATGTTGAAGATTTGGCGATCTGAATATAAAAACTCGCCGCCGGATTGCCGTCCGGGTCGAGCCATGAAAAATTCACCGTCACGCCGCCGCCGGTCGAATCAACGATCTGTTCAGAATTTGCCGGTGATGAAAGCCGCGGCGGGGCAAGGAGCCTTTCGCGGGCCGACAGTTTTGAGCCGTTGACGGTCGCAAACTCATTTTCATTGAGGGTAGTCGTCTCTCCGCCAAGAGTAGTCTCGACGCCTCCGCGGCTGATACGGATCTCGCCGCCGTCCGGACCGTTTGTGCTAAAACTTGCATCGGTCTTGGACTGCAGCTGGTTTTCGCTTTCTCCAAGCTCGACAATATTATTTGTGTCCGCCGGCTGATCTCCTGTACGAACATTTAGCTGACCATCGTCTACCCGGACACGAACGTTTTTGCCGCCGAAGAGCGAATTAGTATCACGAACGACCACCGTGCTGTTTGGACGAACCGAATAGACTGAGCCGTCTATCATCTGAATGATCGCACGACCATCAGCTTGTGTTTGAATGGTATCGCCGGCAGCGACCCACGTTGATTTCGTAACGATTATTGTTTCCCGGGTCGAAGCACGAGTTATACGAACCTCGCCTTCGAATGATACTATCCGGGCGGCATCTTTTGGAATATCGACAGCTTCGTCCGCTAGAAACCAGTTGTTCTTTGACGCATACCAGCTACCAAGTATGATCAATCCGCCCAACAAAACAATGGCGATCAGTCCGTAGATCGTACTCTTACGGATGTGCCACCATTCAACGTAAAATTTGCGGTATTTATTCTCGTCCATCGATGGCGGGCTTATTCCGCCGCTGCCTCCGGCTCTGCCGGCTCCGGCGGATAAATGATCGAAAGTGCTATCGACACTGCGATCGCCCCGATAACCGTACCGAGTGAAATATTGATAACAGTCTGGTCGTATTCATGGTTTACGTAACTTCGCAGGAAAGAGACAAAAGCAGACGAATCAGATTCGCCAAATACCATTATCAGCCCTGCCGCGAGAAGTGGCAAGAGCATTTTTATCCCGATAAAGGTTAGCACGAAGGCCAGGCCGTACTTAAGATAATGGAATCGGTTCGCCATTTCAGCCAGCAAGAAGAAGAATGTTCTGAGGCCAAGGATCGCAAAAATATTTGACGTGTAAATAATGAACTTGTCGGTGGTGATGCCGAAGATAGCAGGTATCGAATCGACCGCGAAAACCAGGTCAGTGAATTCGACGACTATCAAGACCAGAAGCAACAACGTCCCGGTGCGCACTCCGTCGGTTACGGTAAAGAACTTTTCGCCGTCGTAGTGCTTGGAGATCCGTATGTACTTTGTTGCAAGCCGAACCATCAGGCTTTCGTGCGGCTCAAACATCTCATCGTCATCTTGAAACATCTTCAGTCCGGTGTAGACCAAAAATGCCCCAAAAATATAAATGATCCAATGGAAATTCTCCACCAATTCGGCCCCGGCAAAGATCATGATCATGCGCATTACCAGAGCGCCCATGATTCCCCAGAACAAGACTCTGTGCTGGTATTTCTTAGGAACCTTAAAAAACGAGAATATTAGGAGAAATACGAACAGGTTATCGACCGAGAGCGACAGTTCGATCAGATAGCCGGTGAGGAATAGCTTTGCCTGAGCGAGCGCAATGCCCCAGTCGCCGGTGTGATTGCCCACCTGAAAATAGACGAACACATTGAATGCGAGCGCCAGTGAGACCCACACGATACTCCAAGTGATCGTCTCTTTTCTCGTCGGCGCGTGCGATTTGCGGTTAACAATGCCGATATCGACAAAGAGCGCCGTCAATACGACCGCGAAAAAAGTTATCCAGACCCAATAGGGATGGTCAACAGGTGTCATTAGTTAGCTAGGGTTCGTGTGGCCCTAGATGAATCTCTCAATTGTATTGACGATCCGCTTAAGGCCGTCGGCGTCCGTTTGCGAAAAGTCGTTTAGTTCATCGCTATCGACATCCAGCACTCCATATACTTCGCCGTCGTTTCCAAAAAAAGGTAAGACGATCTCGGATCTCGATGCAAACGCACATGCGATATGCCCGGGAAACTCATCAACGTCCGGAACGATCACTGTCTGCCGGGTCGACCAGGCGTGCCCGCAAACACCTTTGTCAAGATCGATCCGCGTGCATGCGAGCGGCCCTTGGAACGGACCTAGGACAAGTTGACCATTCTTGACCAGATAAAACCCGACCCAAAAAAATCCGAAGGCTTCTTTCAGAACGGCCGCGATGTTCGCCAGATTTGCTATCACATCATTCTCACCTTCGACCAACGACTCGATCTGTGGCGTTATCTCATCATAAATAGTCGCTCGGTCTGCAGCGGGTGAAAATGCAAGCGTTTCAGCCATAAACTTTAAGTTTACTTGGTACTTAGGTGCTGAGCAAATGATTTGAGGTTTGGGAAATTGTATAATTCCCGGAATGCAGAGCGGAATGAATATCTTATCAGTAGCGATCGGCGGTGCGTTCGGAGCTGTTGCTCGTTATCTGGTCAATATCTCACCGGCCGCGAATCTATTTGAGAAGTTTCCGTTTCCGACATTCCTGATCAATATTTCAGGCTCATTTCTGATCGGATTTTTGATGATATTGCTCGCCGACAAAATAAATGTCAGCGAAAACTTTCGCATGGCGATCATAGTTGGGTTTCTCGGTGCTTTTACTACGTTTTCTACATTCGAGATCGAGATCTTTGGGCTGGTCCGTGAACGCTATTTTACTACCGCTTTCATCTATTTGGTTCTCAGCGTCGTGATCGGATTCGTCGGCGTCATCGCCGGAGTCGAGACAGCGCGAAGATTATAGATCCGCCAACTTGTTTGTCTTTTTGCCCAAGCCGTCGGCACTGTTGTGTGAGGAAACAAATATGAAGATGATTTTTCGCTTGTTGATGTTAGCTGTATTCGTGGCCGGCTCGATGTCGGCGATCGTAAATGCAAACAGCATTGCCGGACCGGCTGCGACGGACGAGTCGTCAAACGATAACAAAGATAAGAAACCCGGACGTCGCGGTGACGACTCAAATTCGACAAACTCTAATTCAAATTCGAACTCCGACGATAATTCATCACGATCTGCCGGAGATCTGAGTATCGAGCAGGCACGAAATATTGCATTGCAGGCAGTCCAGGGCAAGATCGTAGAAGAGGAGTCTGAGAACAAACACGGTCGTACAGTCTACGAATTTTACATACGAAAGGACAACGGCGACGTGTTCGAAGTAAAGGTCGATGCAGTCTCAGGAAAAGTGAGCAAGATCGAAAGGGAAGACGATTAGGAACTTGATTTGACTCAGCGGCTCGCAAGGGCCGACCGGGCTTGTCTAACGATCTCAGCTGCCCCGGACGCCGAATCGGCAAGTGCGGTGATATGGCCCATCTTGCGGCCCGTACGCGGCTCGGCCTTTCCGTATAGATGTATCTTAACGTCGGGCAGCCGCAACGCGGCGGACCAATTTGGCTCGCCCTCTGCCCAAACATCCCCCAGCAAATTCGCCATCGCCGCCGGCCGGAAAAACTCGGTCGATCCGAGCGGCAGCCCACAGACAGCCCGCAGCTGCTGCTCAAATTGCGACGTAAAACACGCATCAAAGGTCAGATGGCCCGAGTTATGCGGTCGCGGTGCAAGCTCATTTACCAGCAGCTTTCCATCCTTGCCAAGAAAGAACTCGACGCACAGCGTGCCGACGTAACCCAGTGTATCTGCAATAGTTCGGACGATCTCGACGGCACTGTTCTCGATTTCCGCGGAAATTAGCGCCGGAGCGAATGAAACGTCGAGAATGTGATCGGCGTGTTCGTTTTCGATAACGCCGTAATGGACAAAATCGCCGTTCTGGCCGCGCGCGCATACGACCGAAACCTCCTTTTCAAAATCAACAAAGGCCTCGAGCACCGACTCGTTCCCTTTTAGTGCCACAAAAGCAGTTTCAATATCGGCCGCCGATCTGATCTTGCTCTGCCCCTTGCCGTCGTAACCAAAACCCGCGGTTTTCAGAACGCACGGTGTACCGAGTTCGTCGACAGCAGTTCGCAGGTCTTCGATAGTTTTAATATGCCGAAACGGCGTGACCGGAAAGCCGTTGTTTGAAAGAAATGTCTTCTCACGCAGACGGTTTTGCGTCGTGTGAAGTATCTCGCCCTTTGGAAACACATCGACAAATTCCGCCGCGGCCTGAACACATTCCGACGGCACATTTTCAAACTCGAACGTCACCACATCGACGCTCTGTGCAAACTGTCGCACCTCAAACAGATCGTCGTAAGCCGCCGCTGTCTCGATATCTGCGACCTGGCCTGTCGGAGTGTCGCTCTCGGGCGAAAAAGTATGCACTCGATAGCCCATTTTGCGCGCCTCGATCGCGAACATCCGCCCGAGTTGCCCGCTGCCGAATACACCGATAGTTGAATTGGGATAAATAACGCGTGTCACCGGTTCGAATCTCCAAAAGGATTTGAACCGATAGATTAACTCAGATCGTGGAACAATAGAATTCGAGGCAATCGGATTATCGGATCGATAAGCTTGGAAAGGCTCATTTCATCAGCTTTTTTGTTTCTTCGAGGTGCTTTTGCGACTCGGCGAGGCCGGGGCTGCTCTTGATAGCATCTTTGTAGGATCCGGTCGTCCGTTGCTCGTGTTCGGCTCTGGCTGAAAGTGTTGGTAGTGGTTGAGGCTGCGAGTTTGTGCGAGCCGCGACATTCGCATTGACCGGCTTTGCAGGCTCTGCTGCAAAATAAAAATACAGGCCGAAGACAACTGCAGCCGCGACCGCTATCGGAACTATAGGAATCGTCCGACGAGTTGTATTATCTCGGCTTTTCGCGGCACTTGGTGGTGTTCCATACATCGAAACTCCACATCGGCGGCATCCGCCCCCGCTCTCAAAATCGACCAACCCACAGCTGCTGCACTTCATTTTGTTCATACGCCAACCCCAATAGATCCGACGCAAAAAACATCGGTCTATTAAGATTTGACTCCTTTTGGACTCGGTGTGTCAACAAGTTTTAACACGAGTGATCAGGTAAGTTTGCTCTTTAGCACCGTACGGGTTTGTTTTAAGCGAAAAGTATGGAGTTTTTTGCGTAATTCAGGCCGCGAATTTGCGAGGATCGCGATCGCGAGCAATGCGGCATTTTTGGCTCCGGCTTGCCCGATCGCCAGTGTCCCGACCGGCACGCCGGCAGGCATTTGAGCGATCGATAGGAGCGAATCGAGGCCCTTCAGTGCCTTACTTTCAACCGGAACTCCGAGCACGGGTAAAACTGTTTGTGAGGCGCACATTCCGGGCAAATGAGCTGCACCGCCGGCACCGGCGATGATCACCTCGATTCCGCGATCTTCGGCCGTTTTGGCGAATTCGAACAACAGATCAGGTGTCCGATGTGCAGAGACGATCTTGGTCTCATGCGGCACGCCGAATTCAGTCAGCGTCGTCGAGGCAATCTCCATCGTCGGCCAGTCAGATTTGCTGCCCATGATGATCGAAACTATTGCGTCTTTATTTGTACCGGTCTTCATAAGGTCGGATTACGATCCCGCCCATGTGGGCCTCATCGGCCCAGCACTTGATGCCGTCAATATAGCACAAATGGCTGTCGCGTTCCTCGCCGGTGTCGGCATACTTAGCAACAAACCCGCCGGAGAACGACGCGTTGTGGAATTTCAGCGGACGTCCGTCCTCATCCTTCGCCCGCTGATAGCAATTCCCGCAAACGTAATTCGGATAACGCTCCGAAATCTCTACCGGTGCATCGCACAGTGGACATATTTGAACTTGAACCATTGACTCAAAGGTAAAAGAGCTGCTCAAAGAGTAGAATAACTTAGATATTTTTCGCTTTTCAATTTACGTTTTGTTTCAAAGAAGACTAGCATTATTTTAATAGCAAAATGCCCTGGTTTGATCCATCTCGACCACTGCTAATCAAAATTAGTTCAAAATACAAAGCAATCTAATGTCAAAAATCTACTACACGTTAACCGATGAAGCCCCAATGTTGGCGACGTATTCTCTTTTGCCGATCTTAAAAGCATTTACAGCGTCTGCCGACATTGAAATTGAAGTTCCGGATATTTCGTTGGCGGGGAGGATCTTATCCAACTTCCCCGAGTACCTAAAGGACGATCAAAAAATTCCTGATGCGCTTGCCGAATTAGGCGAACTTGCAACGAAGCCTGAGGCCAACATCATAAAGCTGCCGAACGTCTCCGCATCGGTTCCACAGTTAGAAGACGCGATCGCCGAGCTGCAGAAGCAAGGTTTTGCGGTGCCGAATTATCCAGTGGAGCCCAAAACGGCCGAAGAAATAGCCATTAACAAGAAGTATGCGAAGGTATTGGGAAGCGCCGTAAACCCCGTGCTGCGAGAAGGAAACTCAGACCGTCGGGCTCCAAAAGCGGTCAAGAATTACGCAAAAGCAAATCCTCATCGTATGGGCATTTGGGCTTCGGATTCGAAAACGTCGGTCGCGCATATGAACGGCGGCGATTTCTACGGAACCGAAAACTCGACCACGGTTGAAAACGAAGGCAAATTCAGGATCGTATTCTACGGAGATGACGGTTCAGAAAAAGTTCTGAAAGACCTTTCGCCACTGAAAGCGGGCGAAGTGGTCGATTCGTCGGTCATGGACCTGTCCGCCCTGAGATCTTATGTCGGCGAGGCGATCAACGAAGCCAAAGCAAAGGACGTTCTACTTTCCGCACACTTGAAAGCGACGATGATGAAGATCTCCGACCCGATCATTTTCGGGGCTATCGTCGAAACGTATTTCAAAGACGTTTTTGAAAAATACAAAGACACTTTCGCTGAGTTGGGCGTAAATCCAAATTACGGCCTTGCAACTCTTAACGAAAAGATCGCCGGCCATCCGCTAGAGTCCGAGATCAAGGCTGACATCGCCAAGACGATCGAATCGAGTGCCAAGCTCGCGATGGTCAATTCGGACAAAGGAATCACGAATTTCCATGTTTCTTCGGACGTTATCGTCGATGCTTCGATGGCCGCACTGGTACGCGGCGGCGGGAAAATGTGGAATAAAGACGGCGCAGAAGAAGACACCCTTTGCATGATCCCCGACCGCACATACGCCGGTTTTTACGCGGCGATCATTCAGGATATGAAGCAAAACGGGGCGATCGACCCGAAAACCTTCGGCTCTGTTCCGAATGTCGGCCTGATGGCGCAAAAGGCCGAAGAATATGGTTCGCACGACAAAACTTTCCAAATTTCAGGCGAGGGAACCGTCAAGATCGAGGACGAAAACGGAAACGTTCTGCTCGAGCAGAGCGTCGGCGACGGCGATATTTTCCGTATGTGCCAGGCCAAAGACGCTCCGATCCGCGACTGGGTGAAACTCGCAGTAAACCGTGCGAGACTTTCCGGCACACCCGCGATCTTCTGGCTTGATAAGGGCCGTGCCCACGATGCACAGATCATCAAGAAAGTCGAAAAATACCTGAAAGAACACGATCTGACCGGCCTCGACATCCGCATTATGGATGTAAAAGATGCCGTAGCCGAGACGCTAAAACGTGCCCGCGAGGGCAAAGACACGATCTCGGTCTCGGGAAATGTTTTGCGTGATTATCTGACCGATATGTTCCCGATCCTCGAACTTGGAACCTCAGCGAAAATGCTTTCGATAGTCCCGCTTATGAATGGCGGCGGTCTATTCGAAACCGGTGCCGGAGGTTCTGCTCCGAAACACGTCGAACAATTCCTGAAAGAGGGCTATCTGCGTTGGGATTCGCTTGGTGAATTTCTGGCTCTGCAGGCAAGCTTTGAGCATTTGGCTCAGACTCAGAACAATAAAAAAGCTCAGATCCTGGCCGATGCGCTGGACACAGCAAATGCAAAATTCCTGGAGACCGACAAGTCGCCGGCAAGAAAAGTCGGCCAGATCGATAACCGCGGTTCGCATTTTTATCTTGCGATGTATTGGGCCGAAGCCCTCGCAAAACAGACGTCAGATCCGGAAATTGCCGCCAAATTCGCTCCGGTTGCGACAGCGATGCTGGAAGGCGAAGCTAGGATCAACGAAGAACTGATCGGCGCCCAAGGGAAACCTCAAGATGTCGGCGGTTATTATCACCCAAACACGGAAAAAGCCTACGCCGCAATGCGGCCTTCGGCTACGTTGAACGCTATCGTGGATGGAATCTAAGATCTTGAAGCAGACTTCATAGGCCGTTGATCCGGTGGTATTCAAGAACTGGCGAAATTCTGAATTAGTTGACATCTATTTAGTCGCCGGTGCATCAAAACCAGAACGCGCAGGAACTTTAGGGCTTGTCAGTCGTGTAGTAATTATTGTGAAAAAACTCGCACTTTTATCCGCTTTTTTGTTTGCATTTGCGTCTGTGTCTCAAGGCCAGATCCGTCAGGCACAGGGAAAAACACTCGCCGAACGCGCCGCCGAAAAGACCGAGCAGATCGAACGCACGGAGCAGGAACGCCGTCAAAATGAGTCCGGACAAAGCACGGCAAATCCCGAAGCGAAGCCAGCCGTGATGAACGTCGATGTTCAGATGGCCTTGACCAAACTCGAATATAAGAGCTTCGCGGAGGCTAAACCTAACGCGACGAAAATTGTCGCCGACGGCGACGATCTGTGGCTCTATGTAAAATTCAATGGCAAATTGGATCGTTACGTGTACCGCCTGCAGGACGAAAGCGGCGAGCGTTACATTCTTTTTGTCGAATATGGGCCGGAAGGCGACGTCACGGCAAAGAGCCATTCGATACTTGAGTTCAGCAAGAATGAACTTGCGTTGACGGAGCTGAAAATGAGCCTTTCGCCGGGAAAGGCCGGCGGAAACAAGTCGCTTGGGATATTTATTAAGAATGTCGCCGCCAGCAAACCCGGACGTTGGAGCAACGAACTCAGGATCACAAACATTCCTTCTTTGCCGAGAGGATTGAACGATTATCTCGCTAAGGCGGTGTTTGTCTGCGATTTCACCCGCGGATTTACTAAATACCCAAAAATGGTGAATTCGTTCGAATCAATGGTGCTTCGCGATTCGCTCGACGAGACCAAACTGCCGATCGCCGGGACGTTCGACGACGGCGAATTGCGCATCGCGATCAGCGAACGCCTCGCTATCGAAAAGATCTCGGCAACGCGTCTTTATTTTGCGGGTGATAATTGGCTCGAATACAGTGATCAGCCGACCAGCCAGCGGCAGTATCGGACGGTGACAGGCGTATTTCAGTATCAGTCGGGACCGAAATGCCAATATGGCACCGCCACGGTCCTGCAGGTCTACGATCAAGCGGCAAAACGATACGGCGGCTCGATCATCGCCCTCCGCAAAGACCTGCCAACCCCATGTGCCGCACAAAAATAAGATCGAGCAAACGGTGTAAGCGATGATCGCACGAATCGTTGGTCAGGCCCCGATCCTTTTTGTCCTGCCCCAAAAACGCGGTGTCTGACACCATCCGACTTTTACCCTTTTCATAATTGGACTTCGACACAAAGGTATACCGATCGCCCCGAAAGGAAACTGGAGCGAATGGAGGCCGATGGGCGGTCGGGATGGATGGATGCGAGGTGGGTCGGCGACGGGACGTTGGAGATCGGACTTTTGAATGGGGAGGCTGGGGAGCGTTGGGATCTTCGTTGTACTCGGACACCAACAGCAGAAACCGCAGCCAGCGACAGTTTTTGAGACGCGATTTTTGATTGTTGCAAGGCCTTTTTTTAATGTTGCTGATTCCGCTTTTGACTGTCGCATGCCCCCTAAAACACTGTCGCAAACCCCTTTAAAACTGCTGCAGGACGCGATTTTACGGCATTTTCTTCAATTTTGTTGATCAAATTGTGGTACGTACCACAATTTGATCGCGCAGCAAAAAAAACACGATTGGTTTTCCCCACAAATCGCGTTCGTCCGGGGACGATCGACGCCGTCGTTAGATGAGGCCGATCTTTGCTGCGAGCGCAATATCGACATCCGTGATGCCGCCCCGGTCGTGCGTGGTAAGCAGTAGCTCAGCGTAACCCCAACCAAATTTTATGTCAGGATGATGATCGGCATCCTCGGCAAGAACGCCTACGCGGTTGACGAAGGCTAGCGATGCTGCAAAGTTTTCGAAAGTCCACCGCCGTCTTAGACACTTGCCCTCTACACTCCAGCCCTCCAATTCGCTCAAGGCTGCGTTTAATTCTCCATCGGTCAAAATAATACGTTTCGTTTGCATGCGGCGTTTTTTGCTCCCTGTTTTTACGCTATACTTAAGGTTTTGAGTGCTGGGATAAAGGTATCTGTAAAATGCGTAATTGGTCAAGAATTCTGATCGTATTGTTAGTAACGGCAGCTCTGTTCGGGTGCGGCGGCGACAAGAAGCCGGCAACCCCAAAAGAGACTTTTATTACGTATATCAAGGCCATCAAGGCCAAAGATACTACGACGATGAAGCTGCTCCTTTCAAGCGAAACGATCAAAATGCACGAGCGAGAGGCAAAGGCAAATGGTTCGACGGTCGATGACATCGTCAAACGCCAAACGCTATTCAATGAAAAGGACCGTGAGGTTGTTTTCCGCGACGAAAAGATAAACGGCGAGAAAGCTACGATCGAAGTAAAAACGTCAGGCGGCACGTGGCAGAAAGTGCCTTTCGTTTTTGAGGAAGGTGCCTGGAAGATCGACAACGCCGGAGCCGCAAATCAGATCCAACAGGAGATCGAAGACGAGAACCGAAAATTTGACGACCTGATCAAAGGCGGAACCCATATGCCGGACCAAACACCGCCAATGACAGAGCCTTCGCCCAGTTTTTGACGCCACAGGAGAAATTAGTGTCTGTAGTAAAACCATTCAAGGCCCTTCGACCGCAGGCCGAAAAGGCAAGCAAGGTCGCGTGCGTACCGTATGACGTGATCTATGATTCAGAGGTTCGTGAGCTCGTCGCATCGAATCCTCTCAGTTTCCTCCGCGTTACGCGTGCCGAGGGCGAATTTCCTGAGGGCGAAGCCGTCTCGCATGAAACCGCGAACGAGCGTGCAAGGCAGAATCTCGAACAATTCACTCGAGACGGTGTTTTGGTCGCAGACCCTGAGGACGCTATCTACGTGTACCGCCTCGGTTCAAACGGGCAGTTTCAAACAGGCATTGTCGCCTGCTGTTCGGTAGATGAGTATGAGAACGGCACGATCAAGAAACACGAGAAAACACGGCCCGACAAGGTCGAGGACCGGACATCGCACATCCTCGCCGTTGGAGCTCAAACCGGATTGATCTTTCTTGCGTTTCGCAATACCGACGCCATACGTGGTTTGATCTCTGACGCTGTCGATCAAGAACCGCTCTACGATTTTGTGTGCTCGGCCGGAGTGAAGCAGACGATCTGGCGCATTACCGAGACTCGGCCGTGGACGGCGGCGTTTGCGGAGGTTCCCGAGATCTACATCGCCGACGGTCATCATCGCGCCGAGAGCGCAAAACTGGCACGTGAACTTTCGCGTGCAAAGAACCCTGATCACACAGGCAGCGAAGAGTACAATTTCGTCATGGCCGGTATATTTCCGGCCGAAGATCTGCACATTCTCGCATACAACCGTGTAGTGCATGATCTGAACGGAATGACAAACGACGAGTTTTTTGCGAAATTGGGCGAGAGCTTCGTCGTTGAGGAGACTGACAAAAAGACACCTTCCAGCCGAGGTGAGACATGCATGTACTTTAATGGCGGCTGGTACAAACTGACATTCAACGTGCAGTATTTTCGTGAGCCTGATCCGATAGAGCGGCTCGATGTGAGCATATTGCAGCAGTTTGTCCTCACGCCTGTTTTGGGTATCGGCGATCCTCGAACGGACAAACGCATTAGTTTTGTCGGCGGCGGCCGGGGCACTGTGGAACTTGAAAAAATGGTTGATTCCGGCGAATACGCCGTGGCATTTTCGATGTTCCCGACAACTATGGAGGACCTTTTTGCCGTATCAGACATGAACGAGATCATGCCGCCGAAATCGACGTGGTTCGAACCAAAACTGAAGGACGGCCTGCTGATCCACCAGATCTGACCTAAATGGACAATAAGAAGCTCGCGAACATCAGGCAAGAATATTCACGCGAAGAGCTGTCGAGGACAAAAGTCGCCGCCGATCCATTCGCACAGTTCGAAACATGGATCAATGAAGCACTTGCCGCAGAGGTCAACGAACCGACCGCAATGACGCTCTCAACCGCAAGTGCCGAGGGCAGGCCGTCGTCGCGTGTGGTGCTGCTGAAAGGATTCGACTCAAACGGATTTGTCTTTTTTACCAATTACAACAGCCGAAAGGGCCGGGATCTGGCCGAAAATCAGTTTGCCGCATTGAACTTCTTTTGGCCTGAACTGGAACGACAGGTAAATATCAGCGGCCGTACGAGCAAAGTGTCATCTGAGGAATCGGACGAATATTTCGATTCACGTCCGCTTACGAGCCGTGTGGGTGCCTGGGCATCAGACCAGAGCGACAAGATCGACTCACGAACGGTCATAATGACCAAGGCAGCGAAACTACTTCTAAAGTACGCGATCGGTCATGTCCCCAGACCGCCGCATTGGGGCGGTTTTCGTCTCGTTCCGGATCGGATCGAATTCTGGCAGGGACGCCCAAGCCGGCTGCATGACCGGATCTGTTACGAGAGAAACGGCGATTCGTGGGAGATCTCACGGCTATCACCATAATTTTACTTATGTTCGAAACTGAACGCCTGATCATCAAAAAACTAGAACCCGAAGACCTCCCGTGGCTGATCGAACTGCGCGTGCCTGACGCGGTCAACCGCTATATGGGCGGGCCTGAAATGCAAAACGCCGAGGCACTCGCAAAGCGTTTGCCGTTCTATCTCGAATGTCATGAGAAATTTGGCTTCGGATTCAGCACAATGACGCTCAAATCGACCGGCGAAATGATCGGGACCAGCGGCCTGCAACCGCTCGAAGAATCGGGCGAGATCGAGGTGGGCTACAATCTTGCAGAGAAATACTGGCGGCAGGGATTTGGTTTTGAATGCGCATTTGCATGGTTGAAGTACGGGTTCGAGGTTGCAGGGCTCGAGCGCATCGTCGCGGTATGTCATCGAGACAACATCGGTTCGTGGCGAATTATGGAAAAATGCGGGATGCAATATGAGCGGACTGATGAGCATTACGGGATGGAATGCCTGTTTTACGCTATCACGCTTGATGAATTCTTGAAGCCCAAACATGACGACATTACGATCCGTCTCGGCTAATCTCATGCGGCCAAATATTCCAAAACTAATATTCGCCGTTCTACTAGTCTTCTATTTCCTGTGGATAGCCTGGGACCCAATGCAGGGCAGCTTTCTTGACAATGTCGATCTGCCGATTCATGAGACCGGACACTTGCTTTTTCGCCCCTTTGGCGAATTTATGATGGTTGCGGGCGGTTCGCTTTTTCAGGTGGTCTTTCCGCTGATCTTTGCCGGTTATTTTATCTGGAGAAAGCAGTATTATTCGGCGGCGATCGTTGTGCTTTGGGTCGGGCAGAGTGTGCTAAATGTTTGGGTTTACGCTTCGGACGCGGTGGTAATGCAGCTCGTTTTGACCAGCGGTTTTACCGGCAGCGAGGGCAGTTTTCACGATTGGAATTATTTGTTAACGGCCACCGGATCGCTTGAATCTACGAAAGGCGTCGCGAAGGCGATCCGATTCTTTGGTACACTTACTATTATTGCGGCCAGCATCTCGGCGATATATTTTTCATTTATTAAGAACGAAGAAGAAATATGAAAGTAACCCTTATCACGGGTGCATCGAGCGGTATCGGCGAGGCTTTTGCCCGCCGGCTCGCAGCTGACGGACATGACTTGGTGCTGGTGGCCCGCAGCGAAAAGGCCTTGCACGAATTGTGCGACGAATTAATGCTCAAGCACAATATCACGGCCCACTATGTGGTGCTCGATCTGACGGAACTCGACTCGGACAGAAGGCTGTTCGACGAAGCCGAGCGACATGGGTTTGAGGTCGATTGGCTCATTAACAATGCCGGATTTGGTTCGGTCGGTGATTTTGCAAAGCTCGACGTTGAGCGTGAGCTTGAGATGATAGATCTAAACATTCGGTCGCTCGTAGCAATGACACATCGGTTTCTGGTGCCAATGCGAGAGCGGGAACACGGGACGATCATCAATGTTTCGTCCGCCGCCTCTTTTCAACCTATACCGTTCATGGCGACCTATGCTGCGACGAAGGCCTTTGTATCGTCGTTTTCCGAGGCGATAGCTGAGGAAAATCGTCCACTTGGAATTCGGGTGATGGCATTGTGTCCCGGATCCACCAAGACAAACTTTTTTGCTGCTTCAAGCATCGAGCGTCCGATACAGGTCAAGGGACAACAAACAGTCGAGCAAGTGGTCGATGCGGCATTGCGGGGTCTCAAAAAGGGCAAGGTCAAGGTCGTCTCGGGCTTTGCAAATCAGGTGGGCTCGGTGCTTGGTGCACATGTGCCGCATAAAATTTCGTCGCGAGCAATGTCAAAAGCACTGCGGCCGAAGTATCAGAACGACAAATCAGATTAAGCAGCCACTTTATGAGATTTACCGTCCTTGGCAGCGGCTCGACCGGAAACGCGGTGCTGATCTCGTCCGAACGCACTAACGTGCTGGTCGATGCGGGGATGAGTTCGCGTGAGATATTGCGGCGTCTGGCCGAGGTCGGCGTCGATCACAATGAATTGGACGGAGTGTTGATAACCCATGAACACGGTGATCATGCCGGCGGGTTGCGTGTTCTCATGGCGTCATTATCATGCCCCGTTTACATATCGCGGCCGACGGCAGATTCGTATTACTCAACCAAGGCAGGCGGGCAGAACGGCGACAGCGAATCGTCAAAACGGCAGTTCGCACTCAAAAATAAGACCGTCGAGATCGAATCGACGCGCGAGTTTCGCATCGGCGATATCGATTTCGAACCTTTCAGCGTACCGCACGACGCTGCGGATAATTTTGGGTTTGTCGCAAAAAGGGACGGCGTCAAAGTGGCAACACTAATGGACTTTGGCCATATTACCGACCTGATAAAAGAAAAGCTCAAAGGCTGCGACGCGATCGTTGTCGAATCAAATCACAGCCGCGATATGCTGCGTGCATGCGCGGTCTATACGTGGGACCTCAAGCAGAGAATAATGTCGCGAACCGGCCATCTTTCGAACGAAGACCTTTCTGATTGGCTTCAGGGCGAATTTGACGGCAGTGCACGGCACATTGTCCTCGCTCATCTTTCGCAGCGAGCAAATGACCCTCACCTTGCTCGCTTGACCGCGGAAACAGCACTTCAAATGCGGGCACCGCTATTCAAAGCGGAAACGACCATCACTCTCTCGCACCCGAAACAGCCGACAGAATGGATCCGATTCTGACGGAAAGGTTCTTTTGATTATTGGATCCGATCTCAATTTTGGTGCGCAAATAAACCGGGACATGAGTCATGTCCCGGCCTTAGTTGATCAATGATGAGCGAGTCTATTGCAGCGGCACTGACGATGACGGTGCGCCATCAACCGTGTTTCCGCTGAATACATTGCTCACAAATGATGTGATCGTTCCACCACCGAGCGATAAGCCCGTACCGTTATTGGTGATCAAATTTCCCATGATCCGGATCGCTCCTCCCGCCGAAGATGTGATCCCGGTCGTATTGTGTGAAATCGTGCACGAATTCACTCCAAGCGTTGCCGACGCGGCCTGAAGACCGGTCGTGTTGCCATTAATGACCGAGTCGGAGATCGTAGCTTTCGTGGCATTGCTCAGATTCAGGCCCGTCGTATTGTTGTTTAGGCGGCTATTGCTCACATTGAGCGAGACGTTTCCACCGACAATGAACGTGTTTATTCCGTTCCCGCCATTATTTCTCATTGCACAATTATCGATCGAGACTTTTGTGGTTCCAGTCGTAGTTTCGAGTGATACACCATGCTGCGTGACGCCTGAAATCACCACTTCTTCGAGATTTACTTGATTAGCTGCCAATACCCGGACTCCGTTTATACCCGTGCCAGCACCATTAATGCTAATGCCACGCAATGTGAATGCTTTCTTGGTATCTGTTGCCGATGTGATATTTACGATCACGCCATTGGTCCCTGCCGACAATATTGAACCCTGCGTATCTTCGCAATCGATCGTGATCGATTTTGTAACAGTGACCGCGCCATATCCCGCGGGATCCAGACAATTTATTTCACCGTTTGTCGCCGTTTTTGAGATCGCGCCGGCAAATGTCTTGCATGGTGCGGTGCGGCTGCAGGGATTGACATCGTCACCGACACCCGACACCCAGGTGCGCGTAGCCTGGGCCGACGCTGTTAATGAGAATAAGAAACATACTGCAACTGTGAGAAAAGGGAGTGAAAGTCTTCTGACCATAAACATACTGATTCTCCTTATAAGGTCTTCTTTTGTAATACCTCGGACAAGCGAAGTTTAAAGGCGTGAGGTACCGCGCACCTTTATACTTCACATTGACGTGCGTGTCAAACAATTTTTGCGTTAGCTTGATTCCGTTGGCAAAACGCCGCGAAATGACGTTCGATGGAGCGGACAATGGCCATGCTCACGCAAAGCGGCCAGGTGTGTGGCAGCTCCGTAACCTTTGTGGCCCGCGAAGCCGTATTGCGGGAATTCGACGTCGTAAGCCTTCATCAGATCGTCGCGATAGGTTTTAGCAAGGATCGACGCGGCAGCGATCGATGCCGAGATCGAATCACCTTTGATGATCGGTTTCTGCGGAAGTCTTGACTGTTTCAAGTAGAGTGCGTCGATCAGGAGAAAATCGGCAGCCGGATCGAGTTTGGCGATCGCGGCAAGCATTGCCTTTTTCGTTGCTTCGAGGATGTTGATGCGGTCGATCTCGTCGGCTTCGATCTGGCCGACAGCATACGCGACACATTCGATCTTTAGCTGTTCAGCGATCTCATCGCGTCGATTTGCAGTGACCTTTTTCGAATCGTCCAGGCCTTTCGGCAATGCTTTGGTCAGATCGAGGATACACGCCGCCGCAACAACCGGTCCGGCCAGGCAGCCGCGGCCGACCTCGTCGACGCCGGCAATGAACCGAAATCCTTCGGAACGGGCCTGCTCTTCAAATTCAATACCGATCGTTGTGATCCTAAGGTCAGGGAACAAGGAAACGCGGGGCGTCGATCCATCTTTTTCAAATGAATCGAACATTCCCGCGTTTCCCATGCTTCTTCCTATGTTCTAGCTTGCCTGTTGTTTCTTGGCCCGCGTATCGCGTTCCTTGATGCGAGCTGCCTTACCACGCAAATCGCGTAGATAATAAAGCTTGGCTCGACGGACCTTACCGCGGCGAATGACGTCGATATGATCGATCACGGTTGCGTGGAGCGGGAAGATACGTTCGACGCCAACGCCGAAACTGACCTTGCGGACTGTAACCGTCTCGCGAACGCCGCCGTGCTTGCGGGCAATACAGATGCCCTCAAACGCCTGGAGACGTTCCTTATTGCCTTCCTTGATCCGTACGTGCACACGAAGCGTGTCTCCCGGCTGAAAAGCGGGAATATTCTCTTTTAATTGTGCCTTTTCAATACTGTCTAGTCTGTTCATTCTTAGTTTCGGCCAGAGGTCAACGGAATGTTCCGCTCACATTTCACCATTTTCTCCTGTTAATAGATCACTGCGATTAGCTCGCGTTTTTTCGAGCGCCTTAATAGAGCGCCACTTTTCGATTTCGGCATGATTGCCGCTAAGTAAAACCTCGGGAACCACCATTCCCCTAAAATCTGCGGGCCGCGTATAATGCGGGCAATCCAATAAACCGTCCGAAAACGAATCGTTCTCAGCCGAAGTATCGCTGCCCAGGGCATTCGGCAAAAGTCTGACGATACTGTCCGCGATCACGATCGCCGCCGGCTCGCCGCCGGAAAGGACATAGTCACCGATCGAGATCTCGTCGGTCACGAGTGCATCATTCACGCGTTCGTCGACACCCTCATAACGGCCGCAGATCAGCACGATATGCTCAGCATTGTCGGCAAATCCTTGCGCATCGGCCTGTTTGAAAGGCTTTCCCTGCGGCGACAACAAAACGACTCGCGTACCTCCCGGATAAGCTTCGCGATCGCTTGTCTCCGTAAGATTTTCAATTGCGGCAAAGATCGGTTCGCATTTCAGAACCATTCCGTCTCCGCCGCCAAACGGCCGATCATCGACCATTTTGTGTTTGTCCGTCGAATACTCTCGTAAGTCGTGGACATTTATTTCAACAATTCCCGCCAGTTTTGCCCGACGAATTATCCCGAAATCAAAGACCTGAGTGAAAAACTCGGGGAAAATTGTTAAAACATCGATCTTCACCTAAAACTCCAAAAGCCCTTCCGGCGGATCGACCTTTATCAACTTGTTTTCAATATCGACCTCAACGCAGATCGCTTCAGCGAATGGTATCAGATGATCTTTCTCATCACCTTTGACGACGAGCAATTCCGTGCCGCCGGTCCGCATCAGTTCGACCACCACACCGATCGGGATCCCGTCGATCGTTTCAACCGTACAACCCGCCAACTGCCATTCGAAGAACTCATCGTCTTGGAGCTCAACAGCGTCCGTTTCGGTAACGCAAATCTCCGCTCCGCGAAGCGTTTCGCCGCTTTCGATCGAATCGTAACCTGCGATCTTCAAGATGACCCTGCCATTTTGAAAAAAATGATCTTCAATTTTCAACTGACGCCGATCTCCGTCAGGCATCACGGCTGTCACATCTTCCAGATCCTCGAAACGCTCAGGAAAATCGGTCAGTATGTCGCATACGACTTCGCCCCTGAGCCCCCGCGTCTTAGTGATCTTTGCAACTGCGACCAACTCATCCATCGGACTCGAAAATCTAATCCTCGAGCAGATCGAGCTGATACCGCTTGTTATGACGCTGTCCGGCTGCGAATAGAATACTTCGAATCGCTTTTACAGTCCGGCCTTCTCGGCCGATGATCCGGCCCATATCATGCTCGGCCACGCGAACCTCGATACGTACGTTCTTTCCGTCCGCGTTCTCGGTCACTTCGACCTGGTCGGGCTCGCCAACGAGGGCCGTGATAATTCTTTCGACAGCTTCTTTCATAATAAGTCGGCAGTGTTGAAAGTCTCGAAAGTCTTGGAAGAAAAAGCTTCCCAGACAGTCCGACTTTCTAGACTTCCTCGACCGGCTGATTATTCTTGATCAGGCTCTTGACCGTATCGGTCGGCTGTGCTCCGACGCCGATCCAATAATTGATACGGTCATGATTGAGTTTGACCTCAGCCGGATCGATCATCGGGTTATAGGTTCCGACGTTTTCGAGATATTTCCCGTCCCGCTTCGAGCGCTTTTCCTTTACCACGAGGCGGTAAAAGGGTTTCCCCTTTGCGCCCATTCTCATTAAACTAATTGCTAACATAATTTTCCTGGTTCGTTGTCGGTGGATCGCAGTTCGTAGCGTTTACCTACGATCTGAGATCTAAGAACAACCAACTATCTCCGTTTCTTGTGTCTTTTCTTCTTCTTTATTCTCTGTGACAGCGATTCGTGACCGTTGCCGTTTCCGCCGCCAAAATCGTCATCTCCGAGGCCCATGTCGCTACCGCCGCCAAGCAATCCGCCAAGGCCGCCTGCGAGGCCTCCCATCATTTTCTTTCCTAATCCGCCAAACATTCCGCCGCTGCTCATTTTGGCCATCATCTTTTTCATCTGCTCGTACTGGCGGATGAGTTGATTGACCTCGGCGATGGTCGAGCCGCTACCGTTCGCGATTCGCGTTTTGCGGCTCGCATCGATGACCTTGTGATTGTTGCGCTCCTGCTTTGTCATTGAGCCGATAATGGCCTCGGTCCGCTGCATTTGATGATCAACGACGGCCGATTGCTCGTCCGTGATCTGCATGCCTCCGGTCATCTGTTCGGGGAGCATCTTCATCAATTTGGACATCGAGCCGAGCTTTTTGAATTGTCCGAGCTGGTTGCGAAAATCTTCGAGCGTAAACTGATTGCTCGTCATTTTCCGCAGCTGCTCTTGGGCATCTTTCTCGTCGATCTTACCCTGAACTTCCTCGATCAGCGACAAAACATCGCCCATTCCGAGAATCCGCTGAGCAATACGATCAGGATAAAAAGGCTCGATCGCGTCGTACTTTTCACCGACGCCGACAAACTTGACCGGCTGGCCGATCACCTGTTTGATCGACAAAGCAGCACCGCCGCGTGCGTCGCCGTCCATTTTGGTAAGGACAACACCCGTGATCCCGACGCGTTCGTGGAAAACTTCTGCCGAACGGACCGCATCCTGACCGGTCATTGCATCGGCGACAAACAAAACCTCAACAGGTTTCGTCTCGGCCTTGATCTGCTCGAGTTCGACCATCAGGTCGTCGTCGATATGCAGACGCCCGGCCGTATCGATCATCAGAGTGTCAAAGCCCATCTCGACCGCGTATTTCATCGCTCCGCGGACGATGGTCATCGGGTCGTTGGTCTCTTTCGCCTCGTAAACTGCAACGTTTACCGCATTTGCGACAACTTTTAACTGCTCGCGTGCGGCGGGTCGGTAAACGTCGACCGATACCAGCAAGGGTTTGCGTTCTTGATTGTCAGCGAGCCAGCGTGAGATCTTACCGGTCGAGGTGGTTTTACCAGAACCCTGCAGTCCGACGATCATCACGACGTTCGGCGATTGCTTGGTGAAAACAAGCCGCGACGACGTTCCGCCCATCAACTCGGCAAGTTCGTCATAGACGATCTTGACGACCTGTTCGTGCGGTTTCAGATCTTGCCAAACCTCTTGTCCCTCAGCTTTTACGCGAACCGCATCGACAAAATCCTTGGCGACCTTGTAGTTTACGTCTGCCTCAAGCAGAGCCATCCGTATTTCTCTTAGCGCTGCATCCACGTGCTCAGGGGTCAACTTACCCTGGCCGCGCAGATTCTTGAGCGATTTCTTGAGTTTATCGGATAACGATTCGAACATAATTAACAGCTAATAGACACACTTCGGCCTCTAGAGTCGAAACTATAAATACTAGTGGTTTATACGGCAAGTGTCAAATTTTAGCGGCTGCCAAAACGCGCTCAAGCGCCGTGAATACGGCGCTTGGCGTCACGCCAAGGATGCACTTAGGCTCGCCGAATTCCGCGCAAATGCGGCCGGGGCACGGTTGACATGGAAGCGGTTCGAAGACGATCTCGTTCGGTGCGTCGGTCCACGGACGCCAGTGGTTGCGGTTAGATGAACCAAATACCACAACCGTTGGTGTGCCGACCGCGGCCGCGATATGGGCGATTCCTGAGTCGTTTCCGACGAAAATGTTGGCTTTTGACGCTAGAGCGGTGATTTCGGGAAGCGTCAGGTCATTGAAAATGACGATCGGAGCTTTTGACTCGTCCTTAAGTTCGTTAAGGACGTTGGCTTCGAGCTTTGCCGCCACCGCCACACTATACAGGCCCTTTTCATGCAGAAATTCGACTGTCCGTGCAAAATTCGCTGTCGCCCATTGCTTGGTAGCAAACGCAGCTGTCGGATGTACCAACGCGAACGCGGAATGCATGGAGCGAGGCGCGATGTCGGCTAACCGGCGTTCGAGTTTTTTATCTGCAGCTTTAGTTACGGCCAGATGGCTCTTTGGCCGGTCGCCAACGGGGACACCGGCAAACCCGAGTACGGCGAGCTGCTGTTCGGCCGAATGAAGAACGTGACTATGCCAAAAATCGGCTGCGGAAGAGTAAAGATGATTATAGAAGCGCTTGTATCGGTAATGCGAAAGTCCGATACGGTGTTTCGCACCTGTCGCACGGATAAAGAATGAGCTGGTCGTGCCGCCGTGCAGATTTATTGCAACGTCATATTTTCGGCTGCGTAAATAATTGGCCGCCTTGAGTTTAGCGGCATTGCCTTCGCCGACGGCGATGACGTTTACGCCTTCAAAACCATCAAGCAGCGGCGCGACCCAATCTTCGAGAAGAATATCTATTTCGGCGTTTGAGACAAAACGCCTTAGGGCGATCAACGATGGTGTAGAGAGAACCGTATCACCGATAGATCGAAGACGGACGACCAGGACGCGTTTGACCTGACCCCAATCGATATCCGATCTTGCCATTACTTTTCGACAGTGGCTTCGTCGATGAGCATTACAGGTATCTCGTCACGGATCGGATAAACCAATGAGCATTCAGGGTTTACACATTTCAAACGCGTTGCCGCGTCGTCGATCTTGACCTCTGATTTGCACTTCGGGCATCGAAGGATCTCTAAAAGTTCAGGGCTGATAGGCATAATACTGAATATTAACGCATAGGAAGCAAAAGGGATAGCGACGAACTGACACGAAAAAGCCACGAACAAAGAGAAACCATTTCGTAATTGTTCGTGGCTGAGTTTTAGGAAGAAACGTCGACCTTATGCCGGCGGTTCGGCGGCTTCTGTTTTTGTTCCGCATTCCGGACAGAACTTAGCACCGGCGGCGAGCTCAAATTGACAGTTGCCGCACTTGGCCTTTTCCTGTGACGAGCCGCATTCCGAGCAGAATTTTGCGCCTTCACGAAGTTCGGCACCGCATTTCACACACGGAACCTTTGCTACTTCCATTTTGCCACCGCAATCTGAGCAGAATTTTACGCCCGCTCCGTTTGCCTTGCCGCAGCTCGGACATGGAACCGTCGCCGCCGTTTGGCCGCCGCCCGCTCCGCCAACCTGACCGCCAAAGGCATTAGCCATTTGGCCGCCGACCGCAAATCCGGCACCGAGTCCCGCTCCGAGCCCTGCTCCGCCGCCCTCGTTTTGTGCAGCGTCACGCAATGCGTCAGCCGCCTGAAACTGCATATATGTCTGTGCATCGCCGAGAGCCCCCATCGATGCCCGCTTGTCCATTGCCGCTTCGACTTCGGGGGGCAGGCTGACATTCTCGACGTAAAATTTGGTTACCTCGAGTCCGTATGCTGAGAAATCTTCGTTTATCTTGCCGCGGATCTGTTCACCGATCTCTTTGTATTGAGCGGCAAGGTCGAGCGCTGGGATCTTCAGTTCGCCAAGGGCGTCAGAAAACTCAGTGACGATCGCCCGTTTGAGCTGGCCGTCTATGTCTTCGGTCTGAAAATGAGCGTTCGTTCCGGCGATCTGCCGAATGAATTCCGCCGGATCAGAAACCCGCAGGCTGTACGCGCCAAAGGCACGCAGTCGGACAATGCCAAAATCGGCATCGCGGAGCATGACAGGATTCGACGTCCCCCACTTCATGTCCGTAAATTGTTTGGTGTTAACAAAATAGACCTCTGATTTGAAAGGCGAGTTGAAACCGTATTTCCAAGCACCGAGCTTCGAAAGGATCGGAGTATTGCCGCCATCGATCTCATATTTGCCGGGGGTGAAAACGTCGGCGACCTGTCCCTCGAACACAAAAACCGCTGCCTGTGACTCTCGAACTATCAATTGAGCGCCGTTTTTGATCTCTTGTCCGGCCACGGGGAAACGATAGAGCAACGTGTCTTGAGACGGGTCAAGCCACTCAATAACCTCAATAAATTGGTTTAATGCCTCTTGTTTTATCCTGTCAATAATGCTCATCTAATGATCTCCTTTGTCTTGAATAATAACGATAGAATATCACACAAAGTTGCTGTTATTAGAAGTTTTTTCGGTCAGATCTTTCAATTAGCAGTCCGGTCCGTAGCGATCGACGGACATAATAAACGCCATATCCAAAATATCGCGAGCATTGTGACACCGCCTGAAATATCGAGTAAAACATCTAGCCAAGAACCGGTCCGCGACAAATTGAAGCTTTGGTTATATTCGTCGATCGCAGCGACAGAAACTACTGTTATCAGTCCATACACCAGCATACGAACAAGTCCGCTCGCCGATCGGCCAAAGGCCCAAATAGCCAAACACGCCAAGACGGCATATTCGGTAAAGTGTGCGGCTTTCCGAACATATGCGTGATAAAGCCGGAGCATTTCCTCGGGAGCGTTTGGAAAAAGAAAGTCTAAGATCGGCCTAACAAACATCGAGGTATGGGATGTGGAACCTAAATTGCTCGAAAGGAAAAAGATCACAACGATCCACAAAAATAGAGGCGCGAAACGTATCAAACGCTCACGCCACTTTTCAGTATTAATTAACACTAATGCTTATCTAATTCAGGCCGGACAAATTCCTCATCATCGCAAAACCGCCGAAGCCGCCCCACAAAATGAACCCGAGGATCATAATACCAAACTGCAGCCATCCGGTCTTCTTGACGATACAAAATATCAAGCCGGTAATTGGCTGAAAGAAAATATTAATGATGCCCCAAAGAGCCCCTGCCTGCTTGAACGCCACAACTATAAGCCATATCCAACCGATGAACATTACCAAGCCGCCCAGCCCTGTTAGAGTTCCCATATTATCCTCCAAGTCTTAAATGTCGTTTCGGTTAAAAAATTCGCAAATATTACTGTTTGAATAGTGTATTTACGAGGGTAGCCTACAACACTATCCGATTTGAAACAACCCCCGCGCTCTTGCATAAAAGCGGCCCGACGAATAGAAAGAGCGCCGGTACCGCCGTTCATTGAAATGTCTGCTCTACTGCCTACTTCGTCACTATCTGGCCATTCTCAACCCTAAGATTTTCGGGATCGGTCTTCAACACCATTTCGATCAGCATTCCCGCGAGTTTCCGACTGTTAGCGAGAGCGGCTGCGTCGCCCGTTTGCTTAGCTTCCGAATACGTGGCGAGCAGCAGCCCGCTGAAGCCGACCAGCATGTTGTTAAACCCTTGTTTGTCT
Source organism: uncultured Chloracidobacterium sp. (assembly GCA_964625555.1). GTDB lineage: Bacteria > Acidobacteriota > Blastocatellia > Pyrinomonadales > Pyrinomonadaceae > OLB17. Next base: position 4,593 of record CAZVDM010000003.1, on the reverse strand, counting down.
TTGTCCGCGACTTTTCCAAATTCGGGTATTTCGTCCAATGCGATGTTCGCGGCTTTGAAATAGTTCACTACAGCGTCGTCGCTTGGCTCTTCGGCATCATGATAAACGGTCATGGCCGTCACGGAAAAGAACGTCAGGCCGGCGGCTATATTATTCTTCCAGCTCCTCGATGATGCCTCCTTATCGTAAGCCGCCCTAGTGGCCGTATATATTTGTTTTATCAATGCTCTTTGCTCCGCTGTGTCGCCAAGAACGTCGGCGAGTGCTTTGCCGGTATCCACACTCGCATCGGGACGAAATAACCCGTGGTTTCGTATCACAGGTTTGGGAGGCACTATTATCTGAGCGTTTGATGTGGTCGAACCAGATGCCGCATCGCGTTCAGCCTTCTCCACCGCGGCCAGCCCCCATTTTTGTATCAAGGCATTGCGCTCCGCCACCCTGCGATTCTGCGCCTTCATTTTGTCGTACATTCGGCTCTGAGCCGCGCTTGCCTGTCCGAAAGATCCGTAAACCGTCCCGTATCCGGCGACATAATATCCGCCGCCCGCAGCTTGGATCTGTGCATGTGCATTTCCACAGCCCAAAAGGAAAACAGCAGATGCGAAAACCAATATCGCTATATTTCTCATAGGCCCCCTGACGTTACCTCGATCGTTCATTTTTTACCAAAGACGGTATAGATACCGCTTCCCGGGGTTCTAGCGTCGAGAAGATGCAACAGCCTGGCACCCTTAATGCATGACCAAAAGGCGTTATACGTTTTGGGGCCAGACTCTATTTTTGAAAACTGGATCTGCCAGTTATTGGGGACACTGAATTTTCCGGCTGACTTTACATTGGCATAATTCGTGTTGCCAACCATGCCGCTTACCACAAGCAGCCTCCAACTGTAGGAGTTGCCTGCGCCGAATACAAACTCTTCGTTTGACTGGTTGATATTCATCCCGGCATAGTTTCCGGTGTATACGCTATACAATTGCTGGACGCCGGTAAAATCACTGGTCCAAATGCCACTGAAGTCGCTTTCAGCAACGGCGAATTTGTTATAGTTCACCATTTGGATAAGGGGCGTGAGCAGTTCGCTCTCGCTATCCCATCGAATCGTCTCAGGGTCAAATTTGTATTGCTGTATGAAACTATTTTTGTCGGGAGCGACAAACTCAAGCCAGCCCGTATTGCCTTGCCGAAAAAGAAGCACGAATACTTGTCGGCCCGAGGCTCTCTCGGTCGCATATCCCATACCCAAATAAGGCCTGTTGTAAGTGCTGATATAAGCCGTTTTGTAATTTCGCAGGTTGCTGTACCGCGGGGCGACTAGAATATCCCAAGCGGCGTTCGTCAGCGGCTCCGGGTCGGCAGGGAATATCGTTCCTTGCTTTGGGTAATGGATCAAAACCTTGATATTCCCTTTCACCGCTTCTACCCAATCTTCCTGCTCCGTGCTGGTCCAGCCGTCATCAAAATTTGAAGTGCTGAATTTGAAATTGCTCGTCCGCGCCGGCTGAGGACGAACGGCCTGACTCGTCGGTGCGGCTTTCGCGGGTTCGACCTTTGGAAGAACGACCGAACTCAGGAACTTTGTGATCTCCTCTTGATAAGCAGCCGTGTTCATCAGACCGACAAGGTTGATCATCTTGCCGCCGCCTGAGGCCGTGACTAAAATGACTAATCCCTTCTTACCATCGCTCTCATATTGGGCAAAACCGCTCTCCGTGATCCAACCATTTTCGTTCGTTGGCGGCTGCATTTCGGGCGCGGCTTTAACGGTGACGATCGGTTTCACGAGACTCTCCCAAGCCATCGAAAAATTCTCTTTTGAATTCTCGGTAGCAGGTACCGACTTGAAGATGGTAAGAAGACAGACGCCGCCGTTTACATCTTCGACACCTAGCTGAATAGAATCTTTCCCGACTTCCTTCTGCCAGCCCTTCGGCACCTGAAACATAACAATATCGAACTTTTCCGAAACTTGAGCGAATGCGGCCGCGGGGAGTATTGCGAGCAATAGACACAAGTAGTAGATCGGTCGTTTCATAAATTTACCTCTTTAGTTCTCTACTTCACCGCCGCACGAAGTTTCTCGCTTGATATGGCGGGAAGCAAATATCTGCGAATCGTATATGAGGGAGAAGAAACCTATGGGAGCAGGTGATCACCCTTTTGTCCCACCCGCACTCGCGAATGCCTGCGTGCTCATGCTTCTCTGCCCTGTCCCCTTGCAGGTGCGGCAGGTCGGGAACAGTGCCTGGCCCGCGTAAGCACCCCAACCGGCGGGCATCGGCAGATGCCCCAAGCCGTTACAGGTCGGGCAGTTCCATATTCCCTCGAACGATGGCGGATCGGGGGTGAGAGCCATCGCCGACTCCGGAACGTAACCGACCTTCCCGGCGATCGAAACCTTGTGAAACCGGAATCCCTTATCGGAGAATGCGCCCGCCAGCCACATCATCGATGTATGGTTTCCGAGCCGCTTGATAACGCGGGCCCCGATCTTCGGTTCGGCGACAAACACCGTGTCAGGATACTTCGTATAGACGGTCTGCATTTCTTCGAGTTTTGCCATGGTCTTAACCTCTCTTTTTTAATTGGGCTTTTGTTTTAAGTTCGTGCGTTTTCCAATGCCACCGCTGTGTCGTCTTTCAGGTCAGATCCGGCTACTTCTTGTTAAACACAATTTTGCCTTCCAACTTGCCCAGATGTCCGAGCTTGGTTAACAGTATATGTTTCATATGGTTGTGTCTCAGGGCCACTTGCAGATCTGCGCGAGATGATAGCTTACTTGGCAAGAAAAAACAAATTTTTTCCGGACCAGGGTGAAGCGACGGCATGCGCCCATGCGAAACTATGCGGGCACAAAAAAACAGCCCGAAACGCATATGCGAATCGGGCTGCTTGGCATTTTGGGCTATCGTCTAACTTCTACGCTGCCGCGGCTCCTGAAACGACCTCAATGATCTCTTTCGTGATCGCCGCCTGGCGGATGCGATTCATATTTAAGGTCAAAGAATCGATCAATTCGCCGGCATTCTTCGATGCCGAATCCATAGCGGTCATACGCGAACCTTGTTCGGAAGCGACCGATTCGATCATTCCGCGATAGATCTGTGTTTCGACCTGTTTCGGGAGCAATTTGCCGAATATCTCAGCGGCGGGCTGTTCGTATATATATTCAGCTTGGCCGGCGCCGGCGCCGCTTTCGGCCTCGGCATCGCGCGGGATCGGCAAGAGTTGTTCAATAATAGGTTTTTGCGAAAGAACGGTCTTGAATTCGGTAAACGCGATAAAGACCTTATCGATCGTTTCGTCTTCCGTAAAGGTTTTGATGACCTTGGCAGCGATATCGAGCGCGTCCTGCAATCTGACTTGGCCTGAACCGGTCAATCCCAAATATTCCTCGGTAAACTTGACGTCCCGGCGTTTGAAAAAGTCTCGGCCCTTTCGTCCGACAGGGATCATTTCCGTCGGTTTGTCGGCATGCTCTTTCATAAAAGCCTGCACCGCCTTGATCACGTTGGCGTTGAAGGCTCCGGCCAGACCTTTGTCGGCGCTAACGAGAACGATCAGATATTTTTCGTCACCACGAGCATCAAGCAACGGATGCGAAAATTCGTCCGCGACCTTTGCGCTCAATCCGCCTAACACGGCCGACATCTTGCCCGCAAATGGTCGCGACGATGTCACGCGATCCTGAGCACGCTTCAGTTTGGCCGCAGCGACCATTTTCATCGCTTTGGTGATCTGCTGTGTATTCTTGACCGACTTAATTCGCCGGCGCATGTCCAAAAGACTAGCCATTTTCTTAGTTCTGAGTTCTAGGTTCCGCGTTCCAAGTTCGAGCATACTTTGACTCGAAACTTGGAACTCGAAACTAATTAACTAGGCCGCAGCCACGGATGCCGTTTCCCAGCGTGTTGCTTTGAAATCTTCGACCGCTTCTTTCATCAAAGCCTTCAGATCGTCGTCGATCGACTTTTTGTCACGAAGCGTATTCAAGACCGCAGGATGCGATTCTTCGGCGAATTTGGTCAATTCCTCTTCGAACCGTTTGAGGTCACTGACCTCAATATCATCGGCGAGGCCGTTGGTCACGGCCCAGATGATCAGCACCTGTTCGACAACGTCCATCGGCTTGTACTGCGGCTGCTTGAGGATCTCGGTCAGGCGTTTGCCGCGTTCAAGCTGCGACTGTGTCGATTTGTCGAGATCGGAGCCGAACTGTGCGAAAGCAGCGAGTTCGCGATATTGGGCGAGGTCGATACGCAGGGTACCAGCGACCTGCTTCATGGCTTTGATCTGAGCCGAGCCGCCCACACGCGAGACCGAGTTGCCGACGTTGATAGCCGGACGCACGCCCGAGTTAAACAGATCGCTCTCAAGGAAGATCTGTCCGTCGGTGATCGAGATCACGTTGGTCGGGATGTAGGCCGAGATATCGCCGGCCTGTGTTTCGATGATCGGAAGGCTTGTCAACGATCCGCCGCCGCGTTTGTCCGACATCTTGGCAGCGCGCTCGAGCAGGCGTGAGTGTAAGTAGAAAACGTCGCCAGGATAAGCTTCGCGGCCCGGAGGACGGCGGAGCAGCAGCGAAAT
>CAZVDM010000002.1:27182-61385 GCA_964625555.1 uncultured Chloracidobacterium sp. | reverse complement strand
AAAACCAGCAAAAAAGTGATCGCCTGGGGCGAGATCGGGCTTGATTATTACTACGATCATTCGCCTCGCAGCGTCCAGCGTGACGTTTTTCGGCGGCAGATACGGACGGCGAGGTCGTTGGACCTTCCGATAATCATTCACAGCCGCGATGCGGATGATGAGACGGTTGAGATATTAACAGAGGAATGCTCCGAAGAAACTGAAAACTCAAAACTGATTACTGAAAACTGTAGTTCAAAATTTCGTGGCGGCATAATGCATTGTTTTGGCGGCACCGTAGCGATGGCCGAGGAGCTTATGAAGATCGGATTTCTGATCTCCTTTGCCGGAAATGTGACATTTAAAAAGGCGGATAATCTCCGTGAAGCGGCCCGTGTCGTGCCGCTCGACCGGTTATTGATCGAGACGGATTGCCCGTTCCTCACGCCTGTTCCATTTCGCGGCAAACGCAATGAGCCGAGTTTTGTCGCTCACACGGCGGCGTTTCTTGCTGATTTTTACGGGATCGGTGTCGAAACTTTAGCCGAACAGACGACAAAAAACTTTCTTAATTTTTTCAATCTGCCTTTAGCCACGAATTACACAAATGACACGAATTAGTCTTGCATTCGTGCAATTCGTGTAATTCGTGGCAAAATCTTATATATGGCAAAAGAAAATACATTTGATATCGTCTCGAAGACCGACTACGCCGAGCTGAATAACGCTTTGAATCAGACCTCGAAAGAGATCTCGCAGCGGTTTGATTTTAAGGGCAGCAAAGCGGCGGTCGAACTAAAGGACAAAGACCTAATCATGACCGCCGAGGACGAAACGCGTTTGCGGAACATGAACGACATCCTCCAGAGCAAATTGCTCAAACGCGGCATCTCGCTCAAGGCTCTCGATTACCAAACGATCGAAGCGGCAGCCGGCGGCACCGTTCGCCAGCTCGTCAAGGTCCAGCAGGGCATCCCGATCGAAAAGGCGAAAGAGGTCGTTCGCTACATCAAGGACAACAAATTCAAGGTCCAACCATCGATCCATGGCGAAACCGTCCGCGTCTCAGGCAAAGACCGCGACACTCTGCAGGAAGTGATTGCAGCATTAAAAGGCAAGGATTTCGGTATCGATATGCAGTTTGATAATTTTAGGTCCAATTAACCGTCGTGCAGACATTTGCAACCTCAAAAAAAGAACTCCTCCCAAACGCCACGGCGCGCAAGATATTTGGCTTGGTCGGTGAAGAATTGTCGCTTGTTGAGGCTGAATTTGAGCGGCAGGCTCGGTCAAATATTCAGGTGATCAACTATTTGGGCGATTATCTGCGGGCTTCGGGTGGGAAGCGTGTGAGGCCGGCGTTGTTGGTTTTGACAAATTACGGCGTCGGCGGCGAAGGTTCTGCGGACAATGTCATTCGTTTGGCGACCGTGATGGAGATGCTCCATACGGCGACGTTGGTGCATGATGACATCATCGACAACGCCGATGTGCGGCGGAATCGGGCTTCGATCAACGCTCGATTCGGCAATCAAGCGGCGGTGCTGATGGGCGATTGGCTGTATATGTCGGCGTTTGAGACGGCACTCAGAGAGCGTTCTCTTGAGATACTCGATATTCTGACGCGTTTGACTCGAAAGATGACCGAGGGCGAATTGATCCAGATGACGATGATCGCCCGGCTTGATATTACGGTCGACGACTATTTTGATATTTTGCGGCGAAAGACGGCGTTTCTGTTCTCGGCGTGCTGTGAGATCGGTGCGATACTCGGTGGAGCGAGCCTTGAGGTTCAAAACGCAATGCGTGATTTCGGTCTGAATCTCGGCATCGCGTTCCAATTGGCCGATGATATCCTTGATCTTACGTCCGATGACGCGAGCCTCGGCAAGGCCGCCGGTGTTGATCTTCTCGAGGGCAAACTTACTTTACCTCTGATCAAACTCGTCCAGTCCGATCCGTCGATGAAGGCCGTTTTCGAAAAGATCATGTTCGACGGCGATTATTCGAGTTTTCCGAGAGAATCCATCATGGATCGGCTCCGAAACGACGGTATTATCGACGCGATCACCGACGAAGCTAACAATTTCGCCCGCCTCGCGAGAAAAAGTCTTGATGTTTTGCCCGAAACAGAGTATCGTTCTGCTTTGGAGGAGATACCTGAGTTCGTGATACAACGAAAAGCGTAGTTTCCCGTCGAATATCCACTTGGCACGAACCGCCGCAACCAAACGCACAAAACGTCTGTTAGCAATATGTTAGACGAAAATCTTATTCCAACGCTTGAACAAGGCTTGCGCCAAACCCGCAACGCTCAGAACCGGCTGATGGGTCGCCTTCGCGATGCTGAAAATGAGGTCGAGTTGCTCCGTGAAGAGATCGACGCACTAGAGAAAAGCGCTGTCCAGACGGAACAGATGATCGACAGTCTTTTGGTTTCATCGCGTTCGGGCGTTCGTCAGATGGCCACACCGAGCCGGATGCGTATTGACGACGAATACGAGATCAGCCAACCGCTAAACCGGCAACAGTCGACGTTCGAGCGTACCTCGCCGACCAACCGCGAAAGCGCACGCGGTCATGGTACGGTGACATATTTTAATCAACATCGCGGTGTTCCTTCGCGTTCGACCAACATGGAACCGCTTAGTTCGCGATTCAGCGACCGGACGATAACGCAGGCTTGCACACTGCTTCTTCGCGAAGCCGGAAGGGCACTGCACGTTAACGAACTCTACAATTTGCTTATATCAGGCGGCATGAAATTTAAGGGCAATAATCCGACGATCTCGGTCGCAGTGTCACTTAGCCGGAACAAGCGATTTCGCAAGGTCGATCCGGGAACGTTCGATCTCGCTATGCGCGAGGCAGTTCAGGATCGCTACATTGCCTAAAACGTTTTTGAAAATGGACACTTAGCCCGAAACCCGAACGATCGTGTGTCGGGTTTTTTCACTTGCTTTTTCGCGGAAAAAGGACTATCTATATAGATTGATTTTCTTGCGATTAAACCTGATCCCGGAGACATTGATGATTCGAACATTTTTACGAGCTGGCCGCGTGCCTGTCGCCCTGTCTTTAGCCTTTATGGCTCTGTCCGCATTTGCAATAGCGACCGAGGCCCAAGCGCCCGTGCGATTCAGGGCGTCGATAGCCCCGGCATGTGCCACGACGTCCACATTGAAATATGCCGATATCTTTGCGGACGGTAATATCGCAGTGATGGGCAGCTATAATTGCCGCGGTGCGTTTATTTTCAATATTTCAAATCCAAGTGCTCCGACGCTCGCGTCCTGGTACAATCCCGGTGCCAATCAGCAGTTTCTCGAAGCGATCGTCGTTGGCAACCGCGGATACTTTGGAAGCGGCAACGGCGGCGGAGTCCATATTGTCGATCTGACAAATCCTACATCTCCTGTTCTCCTGGGCATCGTCAATTCGACGAACGGCAACGGCCACAATTCGATCCACGAGATGAACGTTCTCGATCAGAACGGACAGCGTTACTTGATCGAAAACTTCAACGGCACTTCGAACAAGATAATCAAGATAATAAACATTACAAATCCGGCGGCTCCGGTCTTCGTACGCGACCTGAACCCGACCGAACCGCAATGGGTCCACGCGATGCATATTCGCGGTAACCGTATGTTTACCTCGGGCTGGGGCAATTCGACCAGCCGCGGCCGTACGGAGATCTACGACATATCAAATATCGGTACTCAGGCACCTGTATTGATGGGATTCATCGAAGATGTTTCCGCAACTACCGCCGGCAATTCGATGCACAGCAGCTGGACCAGCGAAGACGGCAACTATCTATTTAGCTGCCGTGAGACTACCGCCAGCAACGGCACCAATCCTGCTGATCTCCGCGTTTACGATATTTCGTCGCCGTCGAACCCGTTTCAGGTGAAAAAGATCTCGATGGCGAATCTCGGTATCAACGCCGTTTCGCCGCACAATCCGGTGGTAATGGGTAATAAGCTCTACATATCGTGGTATCAGGCGGGAACCCAGATCTTTGACATTAGCGATCCGGCAAATCCGGCAAAGGTCGGCGAATACGACACATACGCCCCCGAGTTCGTACCTTCGGAAACGGCGGGAACAGAGCTTTCCGATGAGCCTTGGGATGTGATCTGCGGAACATCGGAAGGGCAAAATCTCCTGCCGACAAGTTATAACGGCAATTGGGCCGTGTTCCCGTTCCTCGGCGAAGACAAAGTGTTGTTGGGCGATCTTGCAACGGGCCTATATGTTATCGATGTAAGTTCAGAAAATCAGGTCTCTGATTTTGACGGTGACAAACGTACTGACTTTTCGACGTTTACGCCGAATACCGGAAATTGGACGATCGAGGCGAGTTCGAACTCTGCTCAAACGCAGACCAATTTTGGATTCGCGGACGACAAGCTCACGCCAGGCGATTATGACGGCGACGGGAAAGCGGATATGGCAATTTACCGTCCGTCGACCGGAACATGGTGGATCCGCCGAAGCACGAATCCCGGCAATTTCCTTGCGGTCCAATTTGGCATCAGCTCGGATACTCCGGTCTCCGCCGATTACGACGGCGACGGCAAAACCGACATCGCTGTTTTCCGTCCCTCGACGGGTGTTTGGTACATATTGCAGAGTACAGCGGGTATACGCATCGAATCATGGGGAATCGATACTGATAAAGCGTTTTCGGGTGATTACGACGGTGACGGCAAGGCGGATCTCGCGATCTACAGGCCTTCGACAGGAGTCTGGTACGTAAAACGAAGCACAAATGGCTCAGCTCTGATCGCTCCGTTCGGACTTTCGACCGACAGACCAATATCGGCAGATTTCGACGGCGATGGAAAGGCCGACATTGCAGTCTATCGACCGAGCGAAGGGAACTGGTATTACCTCCGGTCAGCTAATGCTAACTCATTGTATGTGTTTCATTTTGGCGTGGACGAAGATACACCGATCCCGGCCGATTATGACGGTGACGGAAAGGCCGACATTGCGGTTTTCCGGCCCAGCAGCAATGCCTGGTACCGTATCAATAGTACGACCGGCAGCTTTAGCGTTCGCGTTTTCGGCACAAGCGGCGACAGGCCGGTACCTGCATCCGTACAGCCTTAGTCCTTTTGACCAACACAGCAAGGCCCGAAGTCGAGCAACTAGCTTGACTTTGGGCTTTTTGTTTCTATTATTGCAGTATGAAACTGCATCTCACGATAAACGGCGGGTCGTTGTCCGGCCAAACGTTCGAACTAGAATCAGGCTTTCTCACAGTCGGCCGGGCCGAAACCTGCAGCATTCGTTTTGATCCGATGAGTGAGCGGGTCGCCTCAAAGCAGCACGCCTTTATCGAAGCCAAGGCCGATGGTTATTACGTAAGAGATAATCAGAGCACGAATGGCACGCTGCTCAACGGCAATCCCGTGACGACCGCCAAGCTGACCAATGGAGATATGATCCAGTTTGGAAAGAACGGTGTGACGGCAAGCGTCGCCATCGAGGGCGAAGTGTTAACTCAAGTCGCCATCCCTCAGGACCAGTTTCGGCAGGTTCAGATCGATCAATTCAATCAGATCGCCCGGAGCGAACCGGTCAGTTTCCAAAACTCAATGGCCAATTTTGGCCTCGGTGCAACAGCGATCAAGGCGGAGCCAAGTAAGACTGGCAAATACGTCGGTATCGGCCTGACCCTTTTTGTTATGGTCTTTTTGGCCATGATCGTCGTGCTGCTGATGTTTCTCAGCGTCGGGCCGGTCGCCGCCGTTATCGCGTCGGTGATCGCGTTTTTGCCGGCTATCATTTATTTGATACCGCTCGTCTGGCTTGACCGGTACGATCCGGAGCCGATATGGCTGCTCGCATTAGCGTTTGCGTGGGGAGCTCTGGTCGCAGTGGTCGTATCGTTCATTATCAACACGGTTCTCGGCGTTGCCGCCACTGTGATCTATTCGCCCGAGGCCGGTGAGGCCGTAGGTTCGGTCCTTTCAGCACCGATCTTTGAGGAAGGTTCGAAAGGGCTCGGCGTTTTGATATTGCTGATATTTTTCCGCAAGTATTTTGACGATATTCTGGATGGGATCGTCTTTGCCGGCGTGATCGCTCTCGGATTCGCAACGGTCGAGAACGTGCTCTATTACGGGCGTGCAATTGCTCAGGGCGGTCCGATCGCGTTGGTCATAACCTTTTTGCTTCGCGGCATTCTCTCACCGTTTGCACATGTCACCTTTACAGCGATGACGGGCATCGGATGCGGTATCGCCCGCGAAACGCATAAGACCTGGGTCAAGGTCGTCGCCCCGTTCCTTGGGTATTGCGTTGCGGTCGGGCTACATGCGACCTGGAACGCCCTCGCCGGATACAGTGCCGATCTGTTCGATCGTCTTGGTATCGGCATTTGCCTGCCGCTAGACAATCAGGGCCTCATCGGCCTTTGTACCTTTCTTATCTGTTACGCGGTCTTGCAGATACCGCTATTTTGTATCTTCGTCATATTTTCGATCTACATCATGCGTCGACAGAACAAGATACTGACCGAAATGCTTGCGATCGACATTGCCCGCGGACTGATCTCGCCGGATCTTGCGGAGACCGCGACATCAGCATTCAAGAGTTCGGGCTGGCTGATCGGCGGGCTATTCAATGGTAAATTCAGGGCTCGGAGCCACTATCTCAGGGCCGTCGGCAAACTCGGCCTCAGCTATTGGCACATCCAGCGTGCCACCGCGGCACACGGCCAGACAGGCAGTTTTCAGCAAAATCCGATATTGAGAGAGGAAGTACTCAAATGGAGAGATCAGGTTTAATCAAACACCTAAGATCTCATGGAGAGATGTTATGAGAATAAGCACCACCATCAAATCACTGGTCCTGGTACTTGCGTTCAGCCTCGCCGGCTGTACGTATATTTTCGGCCCGGTCAAACTTGCGCAAGCATTCACCGAAACAAAGAGTCAGGTCATTGACGAAATGGCAAAGGCTGTGGAAAAGAGCCCGACGGCTGCGGGCGTAGCCGACGCCCGCAAAGCCTTTGAAGCAAAAAAGGCCGATCTCATCGCCAAGCGCGATGAGATCAAGGCAGGGCCAAAGGGTATGAATGTCGATTGGCAGACCGAGCTGAGCGCGATGGAGGCTCGACAAGCGAAGCAATTGGACGGCGTTGCGATCAAACTCTCCGTCGATTGCAAAGAGTCATGTACCGAAGTGAACGACGGCTGGAAGAAACTGAGAAAGGAGTTTGACGATGCTGTCAATCGATATTGAGCCGATGGGATATTGAGATGAATAAAGCGGGCATTCCGGAATCCGGAAGCCCGCTTATTTGATCTGGTAGGCCGTGCAGGGATCGAACCTGCGACCCACGGATTAAGAGTCCGTTGCTCTACCGACTGAGCTAACGACCCAGAGCAAACGAAAGTATAGCAAAATCTATTTCAAACTCCAAAATTCGCAACTTTTATATAATTCACGCGTTCTCATTTGGTTAATAATGCGTATGCATTCAGTATAATTGTTGAAATGAGAGAATGTCCCAAATGCGAGCTTTGCTATCCTGATGAAATAATGGCGTGCCCCGCCGATCAGACGGCGACAAAGCACTCTCTGCCCGGCGGCCAGGTGCTCGCCGGCCGATATCTGCTCGAAAGCCGCCTCGGCCGCGGAGCAATGGGTCAGGTCTATCTCGCCAAGGACACCAAGTTTGCAACTAAAAAGCTGGCGGTCAAGACCGTAAGACAGGACCTCCTGAGCAGCGAAGATCTCCAGGAAGGCGAGGCGATCGCAAGGTTCGAACGCGAAGCCCAATCTGCCGCGTCAATACAGCATCCGAATACTGTCAGCGTCACGGACTTCGGCGAAACGGCCGAAGGCATCTTCTATCTCGTGATGGAATACGTCGAAGGCGAAACGCTGCACAAACTGCTCAGACGCGAAGGAACTTTGCCCGTAAAACGGGCCGTCAGATTACTGAGGCAGATCGCCGACGGCGTTGATGCGGCACACGACCTTAATATTCTGCATCGCGACCTCAAGCCCGCCAATATTTTCATCATGCAGAAGGGGAAGGGCGGCGACGGATTTGTAAAGGTCGGCGATTTCGGCCTTGCAAAGATCGTCAATCAAACCGTTACTGACGCGTCGTCCAAAGCCACGCCATCTTCGCGCGGAATAATCGGCACGCCCGAATTTATGTCGCCCGAACAGATGCAGCCCGAGGTCGGCGTCGATAAGCGTGCGGATCTATATGCCCTCGGCACGATCGCGTATTTGATGCTCGGCGGAAAAACCCCTTTTACCGGTGATCTGATGCAGCTCGTAATGCAGAAGATAATGCATAAACCTGCCCCGCTCTCGTCGCTTCGCAGCGACGTTCCGGCGGATGTAGACCGCATCATAATGCGCTCGCTCGAGATCGATCCGAACGATAGGCCCAATAGCGTTGCGGAGTGGATCGGCGATCTCGAAGCGGCTGCCGAAGACATCGACGAGAATAAACGCACCGGCGGTTCGCGTCTTGTGGTCATGGCGCCGAACGGTTCCGAGGTTTACGTAAACGACGAACGAAAAGCCAGCGTGGGCAGTTCGGGCCGCGTGGTTCTGACCGATATTCCGGTCGGGCAGCATATTTTGCGTGTCTCAAAGGCCGGCGAACGTGATGACGAGCGTGTCATCGAGATCCAGGTCGGTGGAAACGAACAGGTCATACAGGCACAGCTTCGCACGCTGCACGGTTCGTCGAGTCAGCCTTCGTCATCGCAAGGTTCAAGTAGTATAGGTTCACCTACATCGAGCCTGATGCCTGGAATCGTCGCTTGTTCAAACTGCAGTTCCAGGTTCGCAGAAGGCGTCAAATTTTGCGGCCGTTGCGGCGGCGGGTCTTTTGTAATGGTCACAGCAGGCGAAACGCAATCGAGCTTCCCGTGTCCACGTTGCTCGGCCCGTCTTCCCGAACATTCACGATTCTGCGGTAGGTGCGGCCTCAATATCACGCCCTCGATGATGCCTGCTTCCCGCCCCGCGGTCGGCTTTACTTCACAGTTTCAACCTTCGATGCCGCCGCAGGCAGAGCGTCTTTGCAGGCGCTGCGGCGGAGCTTATCCCGCCCACATAAAATTCTGCGGCCGGTGCGGAATTTCCCTGTGATCTGCCGAATTTAAATTCATAGACAATTTGTGTCCGAAAAAGTCGCGTTTGTCGCCACAAATGCGTATAATATCGGCAATCTGAAGCGAGTCTCAAAAATTACCCGAGGACAACGACGATGAAAATTTGCCCCAAGTGCAATAAGACATACACCGATCAAAACCTTAACTTTTGTCTTGATGACGGCACGGTTTTAACCCAGGCAGCCGGCAGTTCGATGCCGGACACGGTACTGCTCAATCAGCCGCGCGTAACTTCGCCGAGCCAATCTGCACCAGGCTCGTATCCCGGCCAGCAGATGCAGCAGCCGCAGCAGCCGGGATGGAACACGGCTCCACAGCCGTACACAATGCAGCCGCAGACCAAATCGTCAAAGACATGGATCTGGGTAGTTCTGATCCTCGGTTTCCTGGTTTTGCTGTGCGGCGGCGGTGGTCTCGGAGCACTGTATTTTATTGGGACACAGTCCGAAAGGGCTGCAAATACTACGACGGTAAACAACAATTCGAAGCCCTCGTCATCGCCGACCTTTGGAGACAAGAATCCGCCCGTGAATTCGACATCGTCAACGCGTTCGAACGTGCAGAAGGTAGACCTTTCCGAATGGGTACGCCCCAATTCGCTCTACGGCGACACCGAATATACCGGCGGGGAACTGATGCTGGCTTCAAAGCAAAAGCGATTCTATTACGTTTTGGCCGCCACCGAGGAGTTTAAGACCGAGAATGCCGATACATCCGTGACCCTTCGAAACGTTGATAGCGCCGATTCGAGCCTCGGCTACGGATTGGTTTTTCATAGCAACACTACTCCGCTGCAACAAGGCTATGCTTTTCTGATCGATTCGAAGAAGAAGAAATACCATGTGGTAAATCACGTTCCGAGTGACGAAAAGAACGTGATCAGCTGGACAAAATCTGACGCGATCCGTGACGGCAGCCAGGAGAATACGCTTGAGGTTCGAGATATTTCCAAGGATAAGATCGAACTTTACATCAACGGCACGCTGGTCAATACGATCAAGAACGTGTACGGCTACCCGGGCGGGGTTGTAGGCCTGTATTCCGGAGATAAGGTCAAGATCGCTTTCAAGGATCTTCAGATCAAAAAATAGCTGTCGGCAGCGGGATCAACTATGAAGCAATGCCCAAGATGTAATAAGACCTACACCGACGAGAACCTCAATTTTTGTCTAGAGGACGGCGAGCTGTTGTTTCAGATGGCTCCACAGCCGGGAGCCTATCGTGACGATCCTCCGCCGACCATGATAATGAACGAGGCGCGCGTCACAAATCCCGTAAGCTGGCAGCAGCCGTCGGCCCCACCGCCTGCCGTCTATCAGGGCCAGCAGATGATGGGTCAATATCCGATGTCGATGACCCCGAATCAGACGCTCGCGATCGTCTCGCTTTGCCTTGGTATCGGCAGCGTGACGATCGGTTGGTGTTGTTACATTGGCGTGCTGTTGTCGCCCGCGGCATTGATAACCGGCTTTATTGCTCTTTCACAGATCAAAAAGGATCCGCAAAGCTATGGAGGACGCGGATTTGCGATCGGAGGCGTGGTTACCGGTTTGGTGTATATTGCGGTTGTAGTTCTGCTGGTGATCTTGTACGGAGCCGCGATCTTTTTGAGCTTGTTGGGAAATATGTAGCCGGAACAAACGATCACGCTCGTATTTCCGTTAGTTTTTTCAAATGCGCGTTAGCCTAAATGTCGTTGCGGGTCCACAAACCGGGCGATCCTTTACATTTGATCAGCACGATACCTTTATGATCGGGCGGAGCGAAGATTCGCAGTTCTGCCTGCCGCAGGATCGTTTTTTCTCGCGCCATCATTGTCTTATTGAGATAGCACCGCCGCAGGCCTTTCTTCGCGATCTGAGTTCGACCAACGGTACATTCGTTAACGGCCTACGCGTTGATACGGCCCACCTCAAGAGCGGTGACCGCATCCAGGGTGGCGAGACCGTACTCGAGGTCGAGGTGCTCGCAGATCTGTCTGAGGTTCGCGGTCCGACAGAAGTTTTCGGCCGTACCCACCCGTCGCTGGTATCCGTGGCTTGTCTCAATTGCGGAGTTCCCTCGAGCGTCGAGGCTTCAAATGCTGACGCCAATATGACGTTCGTCTGCGACGAATGCCGAGAAAAGCTTAGACAAAATCCGCAGCCTATCCCGAATTATCAGATGATCCGCATCATTGGCCAGGGCGGAATGGGCAGCGTGATGCTCGGCCGTTCCGAAAAGGATGGACGAGCCGTCGCGATCAAGACCCTTTTGCCTGAGGTCGCGGTCAGTGAACAGTCACTCAAACGTTTTCTTCGCGAGATCGAGGTCGCGTCGTCGCTTCAGCATCCGAATATTGTCAGCTATATCGAGCACGGAACACACAACGGTATCGTCTATCTCGTCACCGAATTCATATCGGGAATGGACGCCTCGCGGCTCGCTAAACATCGCGGCGGACGTCTCGAATGGCGTGAGGCTGTTAAGATCATCGAACAAACGCTTGCGGCTCTCGAATTCGCTCATAATCTCGGATTCGTCCATCGAGATATCAAGGAGCAGAACATTCTCATCGAGGGCACTTATCCCAATTCGGTCGCCAAGCTCACCGATTTTGGCCTTTCAAAAAGCTACAAACAAACCGGAATGAGCGGCGTCACAATGGTCGGCGACGTCGCCGGTACGATCGCCTATATGCCGCCCGAACAGGTCCGTGATTTCAAAGAGGTCCGCCCGCCATCGGACATTTATGCGCTCGGAATGACCGCGTACAGCCTGATCACGGCGGCTCATGCTCTCGACATCGGGCCAAAAGCGGGAATTTCGGAGACGGTCAAAGCCATCTTCGAAAAGCCGATAGTTCCGCTTTCTCAGCGAATTCCTGACATCCCGCTAAAAGTAGCTGCCGTCATCGAGACCGCACTCGCCAAACAGGTCGAACTTCGCTGGGGCAATGCCGGAGCCATGCGCGAAGCCCTGCTCCGAGCGGCTTCCGAATATAATTAACTAGATTGTTTTCGTGACCTTTTTAAGAGACCGCGGAGCATCCGGGTCTATTCCTTTGGCCTCCGAGAGAAGTGCGGCGAAAAGCTGAGCGGGAACGATAAAGGGTATCGGCGTCAGGAATTCGTCCATCTGAGGCATTCGGAGGCTGTTCCGGGACAGTGCAGCAATGTCATCATCATTGGTGATCGTAAGGCTGTCTGCGTGCAGATCCCGTAATTCTTCGAGCAGATCGACGCTGCTTTTCTTCGTGGCGCCCGAAGGGCCGAACATGATCACCGGAAACCGCCGTTCGACGATCGCCAGCGGCCCGTGAAAGAAATCAGCCGACGAGAACCTTTCGGCAACGACATAGCATGTTTCCATCAGCTTGAGCGCCAATTCGTACGAATTGCCGTAATTCATGCCCCGGCCGACAACGACGCAGTTTTCCATGAACGTATATCTATCGACGAGATCGCGAACCGCAGGCAGTAATTCCAACGCGTTCGCGGCGTACGACGGTATCCTTTGGATCTCGAGTTTGTTATCGGCCAGAGCCTCGGCAAGCATATAAAAATGCAGCATTTGGCCGGTGTATGTCTTCGTCGCGGCGACGCTGAGCTCG
Source organism: uncultured Chloracidobacterium sp. (assembly GCA_964625555.1). GTDB lineage: Bacteria > Acidobacteriota > Blastocatellia > Pyrinomonadales > Pyrinomonadaceae > OLB17. The sequence continues at coordinate 48,653 of CAZVDM010000002.1, read as the reverse complement.
CGGCCGGCGTGGATGAGAAGCGTTTCGTCCGCGATCGTAGCCATTGTCGAATCAGCCTCGTTCGTGATGCCGAGCGTGAACGCCCCTGACGCCTTTGCCGATTCGAGCACGGTGTTGATGTCGGTACCCTCGCCCGATTGCGACACGCCGACCACGATGGCCCGGCTCAGATCAAGTTTTGCGTTGTAGAGAGTCACGACCGACGGAGCAGAAAGGGAAACGGGAATTCCGGTCGTTACCTCGAGCAGATATCGGCCAAAAAGGGAGGCGTTGTCCGAACTCCCCCGAGCAACGATCACTATCAAATCGACATCGCGGCTTCGGAGATAGCTGCTCAAACGAACGACCTTATCGCGTTCGGCGGCAATTGTCCGCTCCAAAACGGCGGGCTGTTCGGCGATCTCTTGCAGCATTAACGACATATTATGTGTAAATCATAACATTCGTTTGGCGTTCGCGAAAAGTCGATAAGAATGACTGATATCGGTCACGCTGACGCCTTCATTTTCCGGTTTCCGAAGAACAAGAGCACGGCTCCGGCGACACAGGCAGCCGGACAGACAAGGAGGGCATAGCTGAGCATCTTTGGCTCTGCGGTCGAACCAAATTTGTCGCTCAGAATACCGACGAGATTGGAACCGATCAAGTACGAACCGACATTGACGGCGAAAAAGAACATCGCGACGCCGAGTCCGCGAAGGTTTACGCCCGCGATCTCAGTGACATCCGCCGCAGCCGCACCGACCCAGCCAAGCCCGGTAAAAAGCAATAAAAAGCCCGCCGGTACGATAACGTAGAAATTACCCGAAAACAGCACCGCGATCCAGAGAGGAACCGATACGAGACACAGCAACACGCCGAACGCCATGCGGCCAAAGCCCTTTGCCTTGAACCAATCAGCGATCGCACCGGCAAAAAGCGTCGCCGGAATCCCGGCCGCTAACGTCAGGACGCCAGCCCAAAATCCATAGGTCGGAATATCGATCGTGTGAACCCGGGAAATAAAAACTGCTCCCCAGATCGAGATGCTGTTCGTCGCAAGTCCAAACAGGGAATAGCCGACGCACAAAAGAATGAAAATAGGATTGGTAAGCAGGCGTTTCCAGTCGGTCGGTGAATAGTTGACGTCGTTCGCGGCCGCTGTCGTCCTGGCCGGCTCTTTTAGAACGAATGCCAAAACGCCGAACAATATACCAGGAAAGCCTATCAACATAAATGCAGTTCGCCAGCCAAACTGACTTAGACTGCCGCCCAGAAGAGCCGCCATTCCTGCACCGATAGCGATGCCCATCGAATAAATGCTCGTCACGGTCGCACGCCGTGCCGCAGGGAAATAATCAGCCAACAGCGAGATCGCCGCCGGCCCTAGCGTTGCTTCGCCGACACCGACCATTAAGCGACATGCAAAAAGCGTCCAGAAATCGTTGGCAAATGCAGTCAGGCCCGAGAACAAACTCCAAATGATCACGCCGATAGCGATGATCTTGCTCCGCGAACCTCGATCCGCGATCCGCCCGAACGGGATCCCAAGGATCGTGTAAAAGATCACGAACGATGTCGTCCCGAGCAACGCGAGCTGCGTGTCGCTGAACTCCATTTCCTTTTTTATCAGAGGAAAAAGGATGTAGATGATCGTGCGGTCAAGAAAATTCAACACGTAGATCACCATCAGCAGAGCCAATGCGTACCAAGAATAAAGCGGAGTCTTTTCGGTCATGCTTAGAGTGACGCCTTCAGGCGTTATTGAACGTGGTCATCTTCCAAATATCCGTCCTAAGACCCCAACACGATTCACGCGTAGACGCGTAACTCTTTACGCGAGTATCATCACCGCCGCTTCACCATTGACCAGCGTCTCGCCGTTTTGATTCGTGCAGACGGTTTCGAGCGTGATGATGTTCTTGTCCTCGCGAATATTCGTGATCGTTCCGGTCGCCGTGACCGTGTCGCCGATAAATACAGGTGCCACGAACTTCATCGTCTGCGAAAGATATACGATCTTTCGTTCACGAAATTCATTGCCGAGCACAGCCGAAATAAACGCCCCGCTCAGCATACCGTGCGCTATACGCCTGCCAAACCGAGTGGATTTCGCAAACTCTTCGTCCAAATGTATCGGATTAAAATCGCCCGAAACCTCGGCAAATTTGCGTATCACCTCGTCCGTAACCTCACGTGAGGTGGAAAATTGATCACCTATTTTCAGATCCATAAACTTACTTCTTTCCTAAAAAGTCCAGCACCGCTTTATTAAAATCCGCTGCCTTCTCAAATTGGGGCACGTGCCCGCATTCGTCGAATATTACAAGCTCCGAGCCCGTGATGCCTTTGTTGAATGAAGTGGCGTCTGCGACCGGCAGCAACCCGTCTTGCTTGCCCCAGATGATGAGCGTAGGCTTTTTGATCTCTCCGAGACGGTCGTTGAGGAAATCTTCTTTTCGCTTGATGGACTCGATAACGCTGTTGATCGTGCCGCCGTCGCCCGCCGTAACACGTGCAGTCATGAACGTATCGACCAGAGCTTCGTTGTTCTGAAGCAGAGGATTTGCAAATATCAGCTTCATATTCGATCGGATCTCGTCGCGGGTCGAATTATTCAACTGGTAGATCTGCTCGTTCGAAAAGCTTGCAGGAACTATGCCTGCCGCGTCCGCCAGCACGATCTTTTCGACGCGATTCGGATACTTGATCGCCATCATCGCGGCAACCCAGCCGCCCATCGAATTACCGACCAGCGATGCCTTTTCGATCTTCAACTCGGACATAAATTTATCGAGAAAATCAACAAATGTAGCTACGCGGTACTTCAAATTCGGCTTGTCCGATTTCCCGAAACCGACTTGATCGATCGCGATCACACGATAGTTTGGGGCAAATGCCGCCGTATTCATCTGCCAATTTGCCACGCTGCCGCCGAGTCCGTGAAGAAAGATAACGGTCGGTTTTGTTGCGTCGCCGGTTTCGACGTAGTTGATCTTCGCACCAAAAATCACTACCGTTTTGTCTGGCAATGCCTGAGAAAAGGCGGCCGACGATAGCGCGATTATGATCGTTACAACTGCGAATAAATGCCTGTTAGTTTTCATACATCTTCTCCAAAGTATCCCTGTAATTTGCAGCAACAATATTCCGCTTGAGCTTCATTGTGGGCGTGATCTCGTCGCGCTCGGCAGAGAAGTCTTGTTCGAGGATCACGAACCGTTTGATCTGTTCCGAACTGGAAACTCGTGCGTTCGCTTGCTCCACGGCTTGCTCAACGAGTCCCTCGATCTGTTCGCGGCACATCGACGCAGCCTCGTTCACATTGATGGTTATCAATGCGACACAATAGCTTCGTCCGTCGCCGTAAAGAAAGCAGTGACTGATCAGATGCGATTCTTTGACGTAATTTTCGACAAGCGCCGGAGCTACATTCTTGCCGTTTGAGAGCACAATGATCTCTTTTTTCCGGCCCGTGATCTTGAGGAAACCGTCCTCATCGAGTTCGCCGAGATCGCCTGTTTTCAGCCAGCCGGCGTCATCGAACATCTCAGCCGTCTTTTCAGGTTCCTTATAGTAACCCGAAAACATCATCTCGCTTTTGACCAAGATCTCGCCGTCCTCCGCGATCCGAACCTCGCACATTGGCATCGGTTTGCCGACGGTGCCGAATTTGTGTTCGGTTGCCGTGTTGAACGCGACGCAGATATTCTCGGTCAGGCCGTAAGCCTGCAAGATCGGCAGTCCGTGACGTGAATAAAAATCGGCGATCTCCAGCGGCAGCGGTGCGCCGCCCGAGGTCAGCAACCGAACGTTCCCACCGAAAGCGGCTTTCAACTCTTCTTTTCCAGCCGCGGGATCGGCGGCGACCTTTGCGTGGATCTTTTCAAAGAACCGCGGCAGGGAAGCGAATACCGTCGGTTTGACCTCGAACATGTATTCGTACAGCTTACTTAGATCATCAACAAAATACGCCGGCGTGCCGCTGTAAAGCCGATTGTAAATGCCTGAGATCCGTTCTGCGACATGGCATCCCGGCAAATACGAAAGCGCCACATCCGTCTCAAATATAGGGACGGACCGCCGTAGCGATTCGACGCTGTTCAGAATGTACTTATGCGACAACATCGCTCCCTTCGGCTGCCCCGTCGTGCCCGAGGTGTAGACCATGATCGCGGTGTCATCTGGTCGAGCAGCACGTCCGATGCGAGCAACTTGTGTAAGAAGTTCGTTCCGTCTTGACCGTCCAAACTCGATAACTTCGTCGAACCTCGATACCGGAATTTCATCCACCGTAAAGCTCTTGAAGATAATCCCTTTCTTTTCGCTTCGAACCAATTCCACGGAGCGGTCTTGTGGTTCGCCAATGATGAAAATCTCTTTCAGTTTCGGGTACTCTTCGTTAGTGTCACCAATTTTCTCAACCTGATCGTCATTTTCGACTAATAGAAACTCGGCCTCCGAATGGTTGATTATGTAATGAGCTTGCTCCGTCGAACTCGTCGGATAGATCCCAACCCCAACGCCGCCAGCCGCGATCACCGCAATATCGCAAATCGTCCATTCCGGCACATTGCCGGCGAGGATCGCAACACTCGAACCCTTTGTCAGACCTTTGGCGAGCAACGCGCACGCGAGATCGTTAACCTTGTCCTCAAATTCGCCCCAGGTCTGAGCCGTCCAGCCGTCGCCGTCCCGTGTGTAGAACACGTTACGGTCGCGATATCTGTCGCATTGTGCACGGAAGAGGCTGTAAATATTGGGGTACTGCATCTAGAAAAATACTAATACTTCATCGCCAAACACGCCATGTTGAGGCCGCCGCCCGAAGCACAGAGAACGACGTTGTCGCCGCGTTTCAGCTTTCCGGCCGCCAATGCGTCGTGAAACACCATCGGAATACACGCCGAGCCCGTGTAGCCCCATTTGTCCATTATCGTGTGCGTCTTATCGTACGGGATCTCCATATTCTCCATTACGAGCTTTATCGTCGAAAGATTAACCTGAGTCCAGAGATATAGATCGACGACCGACCGTTTCATTTCTGCTTTAGCGAGCACGTCATCAACTATCTTCGGCCAGCCGTAAATGTTGATCTCGGGCGGATATTTTTTGGCGAAACGCAGGTGATTAAAATTGCCGCCGTCGAGAACCTCTTGAGTGATCGGCTCTTTCGTGCCGCCCGCGAAAATGCCCATAAAATCGTGATAACTTCCGTCGGCGACGAGTTTTGAGGCGAGAAAATGCTTTTCGCCCTCGACCGCTCGAAGCACCATCGCTCCGGCGCCGTCGGCAAAGAGCGTCGAGGTCTTTTTATCTTTCCAGTCGATGAATTTGCTCATCGCATAACAGCCGATGACCAGTACATTCCTATAACTCTGATCTGCAATAATGTATTTGTATGCCGCGTCGAGCGTCGTCACAAACCCTGCGCAAGCACAATTGATGTCAAATGTCCCGGCGTTTACGGCGCCGATACGATCCTGAACAACAACAGACGTCGCCGGCGAAACAAATTCAGGCGTGTCGGTTGCAAGTAATATCAGATCGAGATCCGAAGCATCGATCCCGGCGTCTGCCAGAGCAGCGATGGCTGCGTTCGTCGCCAGATCGGCCGTGCTTTCGTCGTCCGCCGCGATATGGCGTTCGCGAATTCCGACAATATTTGTGACAAATTCATCGATATCCTGGCCCAGAATCTCGCTCAGATCGGCGTTGGTCAAAACCTTTTCCGGCAGGTAAATGCCTGTTCCTATAATTCTCGCGTCTCTCATTTCTTTTCCAAAAACTCCCGCACGATCTCGTTAAATCGATCGGCTTGGGAAACAAACGCCATGTGGCTGCCGCCTTCAATTACCACAAGGTCAGCGTTCGGAATCGCCGCCGCCAGATTGATCGAATTCTGCATCGGAACGATAGTGTCCTCGTCACCCGTAATTACCAGGGTCTCAGCCTCGATCTGCGGCAGACGTGATTCGGCGTCAAATGAATAGGCTGATCTAAGCTGCCCAAGATACACGCTTTCGGAAACAAAATTCTCCTCCCGCAAACGGCAGAACTTTTCTACCGTTTCAGGATCTGTCGAGACAAAATCGGGCGAAAAAGACATCGCCAGATGCTGCCGGATACGCTCGCCCGAATTCAGCCCTTCGGTCGATGCAAATGCCGCTAAAACCTTTAGAGAAGACGAAACATGATTGACGCCGCCAAAACTCGTTGATGCCAGCACAAGTTTATCAACGCGCTTTGCATATTTGAGTACGAATTCCTGTGCGACAAATCCGCCGAACGAAAGGCCGAGGATATGCGCCGTTTCTATCTCGAGAGCATCAAGTACCGCCGCCAGGTCGTCGGTGATGAGCTCGATACTAAGCGGATTTGTGCCGTCGTCGGTCGAATGCGAAAGCCCTCGCGGATCAAATGTGACCACCCGAAAAAATTGGGCGAGAGCTGCAGTCTGCCACGCCCAACTCCACATGCCCGAGGCAAATCCCGGCACAAGAACGACGGCTTCGCCTTCGCCGGCCGACTCACAATAGAGTTGTGCGCCGTTAAAATCTACTTTCATTTCTATACCTTTTTTGAGCAAGAAAAAACGGCGGCGAATCTATTTGATCAACCGCCGCAAAGGTTAGAAATTCAGTTTGAAAGCAAGCTGAATCACACGCGGGCCAGTGCTGGCACGCTCGATTCGGCCGAAGTTCGCACCGATGATGTTGTTGTTCGGATTTGCGTAATTGACCCAATTGAACACGTTGAACATCTCAGCCCTTAACTCGCCGCGGAAACGCTCGGAGAACGGGATGAACTTGATGAATGAAATGTCAACGTTCTTCTGCCCCGGTCCGGTGAGCAAGTTTCGCGTCGTATTGCCAAAAGGTGCATCCGGATCGAAGGCGGCCGTTCCCAACGTCGACGAGGCGAAAGCTGCCGTGTTGAAATATTGCCCCAGACGAGTGTTCAGGTTGCCGGTCGTGTATAGGCTCGTACCTGTGAACGCCGGGTTTCGGTTGGCGCGGCTAACGATCGATGTGCCGTTAGTGTTCTCGACCGAAAAGGGAAGTCCGGTCTGGAATACCGCGATCCCTGCAACTTCCCAATTACCAAACAGAGCACGCATGACCTGATTCGAATTCTTGAATTTCGGCAGATCGTAAACGCCGCTGATGACGAATCGCTGTTCGCGGTTAAAATCGCTGCGTCCGCGGTTCGTTCGCCAGTTGAGCTGGTCGCCCGGAACGTTAGCTAGTTCGTTGAGTGCCGCTCCTGAGTAATAGTCGATCGATTTGCCGAATGTATAAGCCGCGAGGAACTGTGCACCGTTGCTGAACCGCCGGCTTAGCGATGTCTGGAGCGAATTGTAGTGCGAACGCGATGTAGTTTGCACCTGCTGGATCCCGCCCGTCACATTCTTGTTGGCGGAGAAGTTGGCTCCGAGCGGATTCGAGAAGGTGTTCGTTGCACGGTTATATACCGGCTGATTTAATGTGATGACCTGCATCAAATGCGAGCCCTTATTACCGACATAGCCAACATCGACGATGTAATTCTTGGCAAACTGCATCTGAAAGCCAAAGTTGTACGCCTGAATATACGGCGTGCGAAGATTCGGATCGACAAAAACACCGCTGATCGCGGCACCTGTCGGCGATGGATTCGCACCGTTCAACGGAAACGCCGATGGAGGCGGAACAGGGAAAAATGGGTTGCCGAAATTTCTCAGGCCCGTAAACACTATCGGCGATACGACCGACACCGGCAGCGAGAAATACGGATAGTTGAAAAGCTGAGTGTTCGCATAACGCGTCGAAATGCGGTCGTAGTAGATCCCGTAACCGCCGCGCATTACGAGGTTTAGCTTCTCGTCCAGCATGTATGCGAAGCCGACACGCGGCGAGATGTTGTTCTTATCTACGGGAACAAGCGTTTTCTCGACCGTCGGCACACCTGCCAATGACCCTCCTTCAGCCTGAACCAAACCATTTGGCGGCAGGATCGGAGCAGCGGCAGTGCCGTTGCGGATCTGGTCAACGATCAGATTGACCAGTCGGCCATTCGTATCGACAGGTAGGCCAAAAAAATCATAACGAACGCCCATGTTGACAGTAAGGCGGTTGTTGATCTTGAAATCGTCCTGTATGAAACCGTTCCAATCCTTGACGCGGAACGAGCGGTCGAACGTGCCCGAACCGATCAGCGAAAGCCCGTTCGTCAGCGTCGCAAAGCTCAAACTACCGCCTGTCAAGAAGTCGCGGAAGCTCGCAAACAGCAATTGCCCTCGTGAGAATGCATTGAAATAAAACTTGACCGTCGAAGCTCGGTATTCGCCGCCGACCTTGATACGGTGATTGCCGCGTGTGATCGATAACGTGTCGCCGAATGTATACGCATTGATCCGCGACGATTGGTCTGCCAATGTGCCGGAACCAAAAAAGAAGGCAGAGTCGAGCCCTAAGACACGAATGGTAGGTGCTCCCGGAAATGTGCCCGCGAGCGGGCTTGTAATGCCGAGCCCAGCCGCCGTGAACGGCTCTTCAGGAACGCTTGTCACCCGCAAGCGGCTGAATCCGAATCTTGCCTGATTGACGATATTCGGCGAAAAGATATAGTTGTCGGTGATCGAATAGAGCTTCTGCTTGATCGTCAGATCGCCGCCAAAACCGATCAACTGTCGCTCACCGTTGCCGAGGCCGGCAAAGTTATAGTTCGCTTGAAATGTCGGATTGTCGGCCACGAAAAACTTAGCTGACAGATTATGCTTGTCGGTGAAGACAAAATCGCCGTTCGCATTGAACTGATTTTCCTTGAACCGCGAAACACCGGATTGCGGAACGGTCACTGCTGCAAAGGGATTTGCTGCGTTTGTTACTCCTGACGACGGTATCGCGAATCCGCCGCCCGGAAGCTGAGCATTTAGAATATTGACGGCTTGAGGCGAGATGTTGGCTACGGGAATACCGAATGTGGCCGCAAGTCCTGCTGCGCTTCGGTTTGTGTCGGTCAGGCCCGCCGCGACGATCGGCGACGTCAAGCTGTTGATCAGCGATACCCCGTTCCGCTCCTGCGTGCCTTGATACGAACCGAACAGGAATACGCGGTCTTTTACAACAGCACCGCCGAGCGTGCCGCCCCACTGATTTCTTGTCGCGACGGGACGTTCGATGCCTCGCGCCTTGATAAACGGTTCGTTGGCGTTAAGTACCTTATTCCGAAGGAAATAGTACGCACTGCCGTGCACGTCATTTGTGCCGCTCTTGGTCACTGCTTCGACGTTTCCGCCGGCATTGCGGCCTGACGAAGCGTCGTACATCGAGGTCTGGACGATAAATTCCTGGATGCTGTCAGTCGCCGGGACCGCGATGTTCGGAGTCGAATTGGTGCCGATCGAATTGGCGTCGATACCGTTGATCTTGACGCTGTTGCTTGTGGTCCGCTGTCCGTTGACAGTGATCGTCGCGTCGCCGCGGCCGAGGTCAGTGCTGTTAGTGACTCCCGTTTGTGCTCCGGGCGAAAGGGTCAGAAGCTGTTGAAAATTGCGTGTCGGCAGCGGAAGCTGGCGTATGGTCTCGCCCGAGACAGTTCGGCCGCTGGTCGCAGTCTCGATCTGTAACGCAGGTGCATCGACATTTACGACATTTAGATTCTGCTCAACCGACAACTGCGAGTTGATCGTAGTCGTCGTTGAAAGTGTAACGACCGCAGTCGAGGAATAATTGCCAAATCCGTTGGCCCTCACCTCGATCGTATAGTCGCCCGGCGGTAAAAGGGAAACCGACCACGTTCCGTCGCCATTGGTCGTTGTCTCACGCATCAGGTTTGTCCCTTTGTTTGTCACCTTAACGGCTGCGCCGGCGATCACCGCGTCGTTCGGATCAATGACCGTGCCGCTCAATTGTCCTGTCGTGCCCTGGCCAAATGCCAGCATGGCACTCAGCAACATTATGATACCGACCGCCAATACTCTGCTATTCAACATACTACTTGCCTCCATAAAGAAAAATGAACGTCCGTTTTTTATTGTCGTAATCTTAAACGGCAAATTTGGGTCTACCGGCTTATTCGCCGACCGTTCCTATTGCCGTGCGTCTCTTAAATCGTGAAAGATTCTCTTCGCTCAGCGTACCGTATGCGAAGATCTTCGTCAGGCTGTTCAGGGCCTGTTCGTCATCAAGCCCGAGGTGGTGATTACCGCCAAAGAGCTTTTCGACCAGAAAATAGTTAAAAAATTGCATATACGCCGCTGTAAATACCGAAGCCGCATCGACGCCGGTCCGCAGATCGCCGCGGGCCTCGGCTGCGTCGAATCTCGGGCCGAAGATCTTGCGAAACCGGTCAGTAATGCCGTCGAACATCTTGCGAAAGTGCCGATTCTGAAACTCAAGCACATCAATATACATCAGCAGCCAAAAATCTGAATGTTCGTTGACCAGACGGCCGACGTTCGCGCCGAGTTTTCGGAGGTTCGCCGGCTCGAGCGGCTCGTCTATCTCGGCAAAGATCGATCTCAAATGTTCGTCAATTACGGTCAGATAGCGGTCGATGATCGACTCGAAGATCGAATCCTTCGTCGCATAATAGTTGTACATATTGCCGAGCGAAACACCTGCGTGTTTGGCGATATCACGCATCGACGTCGCGTGAAACCCCTGCTTGATAAATAGCTCGCGGGCCGCGTCTTCGATCTTGTCTTTGCGTTCCTGGATAGCGTCCTGACTAAGCTTCGGCATAAATAAAAACGAACGATCGTATTTTTATATTTAAAAGAACGGCGTGTCAAGCGGAAATTTGATTAATTATTCTGCGATCACTTCGCTAGTGTCTTCTTCTTCAAACCTCAGATCGTGAAGCACAGCGTTGATCGCTCCGCCGGCCATTAGGACCAACGCAGTCAAATAGAGCCAAAGCAGCAGAATAATGACGGCCCCGAGCGAACCGTATGTTTTGTCGTAATTGTTGAAAAAACTTAGATAAAGCCGAAATCCGCCGGTCAGCAGCAGCCAAAGAACGATCGCTACCAGCGATCCCGAGGTGATCCAGATCCACTTGAATTTACGAAAATCCGGGAGGAAGTTGTAGATGACTTCGCAGGCAAACAGCATCACAGCGAGTATCGATGTCCATTGGATCGCAGTTAGAAAAAACGGTGAAGTAATTGGCAGGCCAATCCAGATCGTAGCTGCCTGAACGATTTGCCAGCCGTAAAATACGACCGCCAGCCCGATTCCAGCGAGAATTGTGACGACAAATGTAAGAGCCAGCGATTGGGCCTTCATCAAAAACCAGTTCCGTCGTTCGCGGAGTTGATAAACTGAATTTAGCGCTGCCCGAACCGCATCGACACCGGCTGACGCGGACCACAATGCGACCACCAGTCCGATCGTCAGTTTTCCGCTAGAGCTGTTTGCTGCTACCTCTTCAACGGTGTTTCGCACAAGTACGAACACGGATGCAGGCATTATCTGCCGCAGATATTCGAAAAGTTCGGCCTTGAGAGCATCGGTCGACGTCAGAACAAGGCCGAACAGACTGACAAGAAAGAAAATGAGCGGGAACAGAGCAAAGGAAAAATAGAAGGCGGCCTGTGCCGCCCGATTGAACAGGTCCGAATCGTCGGCCTTTTTGTAGAGCCGCTTGAAGAAGCGGATCCAATCAAAGGGCGTCTCCAATAACATTTCCTATTATCCGCGGTTCCTTTCAAGTAACGTCATGGTCAATACTGCCAACAGCACCTCGGCCTCTTGCTCAGCGGGAATCTGACTTAACGGTTGGAGCTCGAAGATCCCCTCCATAAATGCCGGCTGTTTCTTGAGCCGTGCTACCTGCGTGCCGTCCATTCTCGAAACGATATACGACGGATTGAAGAAATATCCCGTAAACATACCGACGATCGGCAATTCACCGAGCAGGGAATCGACTACTTTGATCCAGCCGTTTTCTTCGTGGATCTCCATCGTCTGATTCTCGTTCGCGTCAAAGATCAGATAATGGGCTTTGAATATCGAACGCATGCCTTTACGGCGGATCGAACCGAGCCCACGGCCCTGTGCGTCGGTAAAGTTGTACTTGGCCGAAAAATCAATGATGCGGTCGGCCTTGATCTTGTAAAGGTGCTGAGTCTGCTGCTCATCGGCAAAGACGTTGATATCTTCTTTCAGCTTGAGCAGTTTCTGTTTCACGTAGCCGATAAGCTGGCCGTTTGCGTCGCGAACATAGATCTGGCTGGCGATCGCCAGTAGTTTGAATGAAAGTTTTATCGGATAGTTCATATTTTCTCCTCAAATATTCTTGGCACCCGGGTTGAGATGCCGCAGGTAACTTCGTACGAAATGGTTGACAACATCGCCGCTATATCTTCGGCCTTGATCGAAATGTCGTGTTCCGATCCGATAACCGTAACCCGAGTCCCAGCATTCGCTCCGGCAATTTCACTGATATCAATAGTAACCCAATCCATTGAAATACGTCCGACTACCGGGGCGATCTTACCGTTTACGATCATGATGCCCAGATTCGAAAGATTGCGAGCATATCCGTCATAATAGCCGATCGGAACCGACGCAATGACCGACTCACGCAGGGCGGCAAAAGTGCGTCCGTAACCGACGGTTTCGCCTTCAGCGACGTGTTTTACAAGGGCGATCTCTGATACTACCGACATCACGGGCTTCAGTTCAGGCGTTTTTATGCCTGAAGGAAGCACATCGCCGCCGAGGCCGTACAAAACACCGCCAAGACGCACCATATTCCCGAGCGAATTCGAATGAGCGATCGCGCCCGGCGAATTGGCCAGATCTCTATATGTCGGAACGATACCCTGCTGTTTGAATGCCTCGACGGCCCAATTGAACCGGCTGATCTGCCGATTTGTAAAATCGTTTTGTTCAAGATCGTCGGCGGCCGCAAAATGCGTCATTATGCCATCGATACTGAGGTTCGTGTATTGTCTGAATTCGGCCGCAAACTCTTCGGCATCTTCATATCTGATGCCGACCCTGCCCATTCCCGTGTCGATCTTTACGTGGACATCAACAACAACGCCGCGATTGGCGGCCTCGGCATTGAGCGATCCGGCTTTTTCGATCGCAAAGATCACCGGGGTCAAGTCATTGTCGATGATCAGCGATTCTTGTCCGGGCCAAAAACTGCCAAGGCAAAGTATAGGCGACGTGATGCCACCCTCGCGAAGCTCAACGCCTTCCTCGGGTAATGCTACGCCAAACCAATCGATACCTTCGGCCTCGAGCCTACGCGAACACTCGACCGCACCATGACCGTAAGCATTCGCCTTGACGACTGCCAGATACTGGACTGCATCACCGATAAATGTTTTGACAGAATGAAAATTGAACGCCAAAGCGTCAAGATCGATCACTGCTTTGGTCGGTCGGCTGGCATCGATTACCTGCATACAATGGCTACAAATTACTTTAAGAAATGTTGCTAAATATATGAATAAAAACAAGTACTACAATAGTTAATGTAATTTCTCAAGTATTTACATTAACTATTTCCTTAGGCTAAAGCGGAATGTTCCCGTGCTTTTTCGGCGGGTTCGTATCGCGCTTGTTCTGTAGCATCGAAAGCGCTCTGATAAGCTTCGGGCGCGTGTATCTTGGCTCGATAACCTCGTCGATGTATCCGCGTTCGGCCGCGACATACGGATTAGCAAATTTATCTTCAAACTCGGCCACCTTCGCAAGGCGATATGATTCATCATTCTCAGCGATCTCGCGTCTGAAGAGTACGCCCACCGCACCTTCGGCACCCATAACTGCAATTTCCGCAGTCGGATACGCAAAATTGATGTCGGTGCGGATGTGTTTAGACGCCATAACGCAATACGCGCCGCCGTAAGCTTTTCGCGTAATGACAGTGATCTTAGGCACCGTCGCCTCGGCAAATGCGTAGAGCAGCTTCGCGCCGTGTCTGATAATGCCCTGATGCTCCTGATTGACGCCCGGCAAAAATCCGGGAACGTCCTCAAACGTGATCAGCGGAATATTAAAACAATCGCAAAATCGAACAAATCGAGCGGCTTTTACTGATGCGTCAATATCCAGGACTCCAGCAAGAAAAGCTGGTTGATTTGCGACGATCCCGACGGCATAACCGCCGAGCCGAGCATATCCGATGACGATATTAGGTGCATAATGTTCCTGAACCTCAAAGAAATAACCGTCATCGACGACATTGTTAATGATGTCGCGGATATCATACGGCTGATTTGCAGATTCCGGCACGATCGAATTGAGCTTTTCATCTACACGGTCCGATGGGTCCGCAGTCGTTACGAACGGCGGGCTTTCCATGTTGTTGGACGGCATAAACGACAGCAATTCACGTGTAATGCGCAGTGCGTGCTCGTCCGAATCGGCAGCAAAATGAGCGACGCCCGACTTCGCGTTATGCGTCATCGCACCGCCGAGTTCGTCCTTGGTAACGTCCTCGTGAGTGACGGTTTTGATCACATCCGGCCCGGTGATGAACATATACGACGTGTCTTTGACCATCACATTAAAATCCGTGATCGCGGGTGAATAGACCGCACCGCCGGCACACGGGCCGAGGATACAGCTGATCTGCGGGACCACACCGCTGGTCAAAACGTTTCGCAGAAAAATGTCGGCATAACCGCCGAGGCTGACGACGCCTTCCTGAATGCGTGCACCGCCGGAATCATTGAGTCCGACGACCGGGGCCCCCATTTTCACGGCCATGTCCATGACCTTACAGATCTTCTGGGCGTGAGTTTCGCTCAGACTGCCGCCAAAAACCGTGAAATCCTGTGCGAATACAAAAACCTCGCGGCCATCGACCAAACCATGGCCCGTAACCACGCCGTCGCCTGGATAGAGCTGTTTCTCGAGCCCAAAATCAGTCGATCGGTGAACCACAAATTTGTCAAATTCCTCAAAACTTCTTTCATCCAGGAAGAATTCGATACGTTCGCGAGCAGTCATTTTGCCGCCGGCACGCTGTTTGTCGAGCCTTGCCCGGCCGCCGCCTTCTTCGGCGGCGAGCGACTTTTCCTTAAGTATTTCGATCTTGTTTTTGATTTTCGATTCGGGCTGCATATCGCCTAAGTTTAGCGATTTTGGTCTTCTTTTCAAAACGCGGCAATAAATGATTAAATAACACGCGGCGATGGTAAACACCGAAACGATCACTAGCCGCGACAACGGGCGACTTGTAAATGCGAGAAAGGTCCGCGACGGTAAACGTCGCGAGCAGATCTTTATCGAAGGCCGCCGCTTAGCCGTCGAGGCTTTACGATCCTCAATTGTGATCGAGGAATGCCTGATCTCGGATGAATTCAGAGATGACGATCTCTTGGATTCTATTTACGACCGCACGAATAGCATTTCTATCGTCGCAGACCGCCTATTCAGGACCATCGCAGACACGAACGAACCGCAGGGGATCGTGCTCATCGCCCGGCGGCCGTCGATCAGCATGATCGATGTAAATATCGAAACTGCAAATTTACCACTCGTACTTTTTCTAAACGAGATCAATAATCCGGCAAACTTAGGTGCGATATTGCGTACTGCCGAGGCAGTGGGCATTGCCGGGGTGATCATATCGGCCAATTCGGCAGATGTTTTCTCACCGAGATCGATCCGAGCGGCAATGGGCTCAAGTTTGAGGTTGCCGGTGTTGGAAAATGCGAATTTCCTCGAAGTAATTGACTGGGCGAAAGACAGAAAACTGACGACGGTCGCCGCCGATATCTCGGCGAAACAGAGTTACACCGAAATGGATTGGAGCAGGCCGGCTCTGTTGATATTCGGCTCCGAGGCCCACGGGCTAAGCTTAGAACAATTGAACCACGTCGACGAAAAAATATTGATTCCAATGGAAAACGGCGTCGAGAGCCTGAATCTGGGTGTTTCAGCCGGCATCATACTATTTGAGGCAAAGCGCCGGGTCCCCTTTAACGGATCGGCGTAGCGCTTTTGAGTGTCTCCAATTCTGACTTCAGGTTCTGTTGTGCCAAAGGATTGTTGATCACGGCCATCGCGACCGCGATGTCTGACAATATCACCTTGGCATTTTTCTCGTCGCCTTTGGTTGCTGGGTCGCCCTTAGCCATAAGAGCTTTCGTTTCAGCGAAAGCGGTTCGAGCCTTTGCATAATCTCCACTCAGAAAATACGCCCGGCCCTGCAGATAATAGTCTTCAGCGTCTTCAGGAGCCGGGGTTTTAGCAAGATAACCGGTCGGATCTTTGTCGGTTTCGCGTCTCAGATCTTCGAAATTGCTAACCTGCGGATTTGCCGACTTCATTTCCGTGATCGGCGGGGCGTCCAACGCCGGCGGAGGTTTTAAGAAAAAGTGATATACGCCAAGGCCAAGTAGTGTCCCGGCGATCAGCATCCCAAAATACGCAGCTATCTTGCCGATCGGCAGCGGTCGTTCAGCCCGATCGGCCACAGTGCCGTATGTATCTTCGCCAAACATTGAAAATCTATCTTCCTCAACCACCGCCGAGGTTGAAGGTTCTTCGTATACCGGAGCGGCCTCGGCCTGGTTTACGGGTTCTTCTGGCTGATAAAGAGGCAATTCGACCTCAGCTGTTTCACTTGCGGTGAACGGTACGGTTTCGTGCAGCGACGGGTCGTCGTACGTTTCGTGCTCAGCGTGCTCGCTCTGCGCTGTCACAGTTTCGTTTTCAAAGTGCCTATCCGCACCTATTGGCATCTCCAGCTGCTTGGTTTCGAGTTCGAGCAGATCGTCGTCATCCGCATTAAGGCCTTCGGCATCCAGTTTCGGAAAACGCGCGGTCGCGACGGTCATTTCCTCGTCATCGGGCAAGGAAAGCACATCGTCATTTTCGGCGACTACGGCTGGTTCGGCAACGGCGGCGGTCACATCGGCGGAGGTAACATCCGCTGCGGCCTTTGCGGCTCCGACCTCGACAATGACGGCGGTCAGATTGTCTTCGGCACCGCGCTGAAAACAAATCGTTTTTATTTGCCTGCAGATAGTCTCAGCATCCTCGTTTGACGAGAGGAGTTCCGCGAGTTCAATATCGCCGATGTGCCGTGTAACACCGTCCGAGCAAAGCAAAAATCGTGTGTTCGGCTCGACCATTATTGTCTTAAGGTCAACCTCGACGGTCGGCTCAGCACCGAGTGCGCGGCTGATGATGTTCTTGCTTGGGTGATTTTCGGCCTGCTCTTCAGTCATGCGGCCGGCACGGACCTCTTCGGCGACCATAGAATGATCGTCGGTTTCGCGGAAAAGTGTCCCTTCGGGATCAAGTCTGTAGAGCCGTGAATCACCAACATGTCCAATGGTTGCAATATTTCCGTTGACGTGCAGAGCAACAACAGTGGTCGCCATCTTCGAAAGCTGGCTGAGGTCGTTCGACATCTGATGGATCGCCGAATTCGCTTGTTCGAGAGCAGCTTTCATCACATGTTCAACGTCGGAACCCTCGGGGAAATTGGTAAACGCCTCACCGAGTATCTCTACCGCCATCTGCGATGCAACTTCGCCTGCATTTGCGCCGCCGACACCGTCTGCCACGGCAAATATTCCTATTTGGTCGATCTCGAGATACGAATCTTCGTTTTGAGGCCGCTTTTCGCTGAGGCCCCGGTCGCTTACCGATGCCGATCTGATGACGAACGTGTTATCCATTGGTAGATCTCCAAAGTCAGTAGCTTCTATGCGTTAGCTGCGGCGGGTTCAGGCTTTACATTAGCTTCATCTTTCATTCTGTCGATGGCGTTTCGGTGCGAAAATGCCATCAACATCCCGAGCATCACAAAACTCGTTATCAAGCTAAATCCGCCGTGACTGACGAACGGTAATGTAATGCCGGTCATTGGCAATGCACGTGTGATGCCGCCGATATTTACGAGTGCCTGGAAACCGATGAATGCCGCGAGTCCGATCGAGCATAATTTGCTGAACATATCGCGCGAATCGCGTGCCGTCTGAACACCAGCACTGACGAATACAATTAGGGCAAAGGTTACCAACAAACCGCCGAAAAGTCCAAGTTCTTCGGCCAGCGCGGCGAAAATGTAATCGGAGTCGGAAACCGGTATCAATTCCGGATATCCGAGTCCGAGGCCGCGGCCCGAAATACCGCCCGAGGCTAGTCCGAATGTCGCCTGAGCGGGCTGAAAAGCTAGCACGTCAAACCATGCGTCGATGTTGATGGTCTTCTGCAGCGACGGGTCTTCGGCGATCATTTCGGGCAGTTTCGGATCGCGTTTGACAAGGTCTTCGTAATAGTCGTCGTAGTCCTCTTTCCACCATTTTACGTCCGGATCGGGCGGGTTAAATCCGTCGAGCCATAGATGGAACCGCTGTTGAATTCGGTTCGGAAGCACGGTTTTTACGGGCCCTGCGAGTGCCGGAAGGAGCGGTATCTTTTGCTGCGTTGCCAGAGGTAGAGCTCCAACGATCAATATCGACATCACCAGCACCACACTGCCGACCAGTACAAACCGCTGCGAGAACCTCCGCACCGCGATCACGTACAGCGTCACATAGACAGAGCCGAAGACCATCATCTGCCCAAAATCCTTGAGCACAAAGAATGGCAGGAACGGCAGAACAGCCATAAAGACCAGCGGCAGTACGTCTTTAGCACGCGGTATGCCCCAATAGGTTTTTGCGAGGTTCTTATACAAAACGGCGAGAATTGCGGCGAAACCTATCAGAAACGGGATCTTGGACAGTTCCCATGGCGTCATATTGCCGATCGATTTGCCCGCCCGCGATGTGATCGCCGCCAGAAACAGCGGCCCGAGCGTCAACAGAACGACCAGAAATCCATTGTCCTGCAGGAACCGCTGTACATCATCGCGGCGCATCGTCACGAAAACGCCGACCATACAAAATATGCCAAAAAGCGGTATCAGTGTGCGACCTGAGGTAAACAGCGCAGTTATTGATTCCTTTGCCGGCCTGAACTTCTCTTGATCAAGATCGACCGGGGCCGGCGGCGTCGCGGGCAGGCCCATCATCGTTTTCTTTTCGGGCGAGTAATTTTCCTTGATATAACGCATCTGCTGCGTCTGGATCTTCGCCTCGCGTTCGCGTGCGATCGCCTGCAGCTTGAGCCGCAGCATCGCACGGTCCTTTTCTTTGTCGGTCATTGCCGAGTTTTGCACCTTTTCGCGTTCAACTCGGTCGATGTCGGCAACATATTCGTTATCCGAGAACAGACGGTATTGCACCGTCAAACCGATCGAAAAGAGAAGTACACATGCAGTATATATCGTCCAGTTGCCCTGATACCGCAGGAATTTCTTGATAAAAACAGGCAGGACCGCGAGGGCTGCGATCAGGCTGAGATTGCGCAGTGCGCCGAAAAATCCGGTCTCATATCCGCGGATCAACGCCCCGTAATAGATCGAATAATGGGCGATCGCCGTCAGCAGCACGATCAGGGCCAAAATAAAGAAATGTGATGACGTTCTGTTCTTCAATGTGTTATCTAGGCTTTTTAGGTTTCTTGGCCGGTGCCGCGGGAGCCTTCGGTTTATATTTATCACCTAGCAGGCCGAGTTCGCGTAATTTCAGTATCAATGCTGCGGCGATCGGCGCCGCAGTTGTGCCGCCGTATGCCGAACCGCCGATGTTCTCGACTACCACGGCGATCGCGACTTGCGGATTCTCGAGCGGGGCGATAGCCAGAAACCAGCCGTCCCAACGCGTAAATTTCACCGGTTCGTCATAATCGAGCCATTCGCCGTTTACTCTCTTACGGGCCTTTCGTGTTTTCTTGGTACCGTCAGCATTGTAAACCTGCACGCCGTCCTTATCCGCGGTTCCTGTTTTCCCGCCTGTCTGGATGCCGGTCCCCGCGAGTTTCGCCCGCACGATACCGGCGGTTCCGCCGGGCTCTTCAGTAACGGTCGACATGATGTCGCGGATCGTAAACGCCTGCTGCGGCGTTAAAACCTGCGAGAACATCTGGGGCTGAACATCGGCCTCGATCTTCGGCTTCATCAGCATGCCTTTCATATTTGCCGGTGCCGAAGCGATCAGCGCCATTTGAAACGGCGTCATCTGTCCCGCCATGCCCTGGCCCATGCCTTCGACGCCGAAATCGTACATCGACAGCTCTTTGCCCGTGACAATAGTCGATCGCGCCAGCGATAGGGAATTGGCGATCCGCGGAGAACTGGCGTTCCAGATGTCTGAGAAAAAGCCTTGTGAGAGTGCTTCGGGCGGGTCGTCGACCGGAGTGATGCCCAATTGGCGGGCAGTTTCGGCCATTCGTTCACGGCCGAGGAAATTGGCCATTTGCGAGAAATACTGGTTGCTCGAGACCTTGAATGCCTCTTTGATCACGATATCGCCGCAGGCATGGCAGCTCCCGCCTGCGTCACATATAGGCCTCGAACCGCGAAACGGTGTATAGCATTCTGGTGCCGGTTTTCCCGGCAGAACTGTACCGTCTTTTCCGGCCCTAAACGCGGAGATCATTGTAAACGTCTTGAATGTCGAGCCCGGAATATAGAATTGCCGGGTTGCACGGTTTAGCAGCGGTTCTTCGGCCTTATTTGCTTCAAGCTTGAGAAAACCGTCGAGCGATTCGGCTTCGGACAACTTGTACGAAGGATTCGAATATATCGCGAGGACATCGCCGGTCTGCGGATTGATAACGACGATCGCGCCTTTTTTCCCTTCGAGCAGCTTTGCGGAATATGACTGTAGCTCGCGGTCGATGGTTATACGGACATCCTTGTTCTCAGGCTCGGGCTTTTTGTATTTGGTCAATATTTCCCACGCCTCGGGCATCGGGTCTTTTTCGCGATTGTAGAGCGTTCGTTCAAGGCCGGGAGTGCCGCGTTCGGTGCCGAGCAGATGAGCCATTTCCTTTTCGAGCGGAAATTCGCGGTCGAGGCTCCCGTCGGTATCAATTTTATAATAAGCAAGGGCCGCGTCGAGTTTGCCCGTACGGTCGAGCATCCAGCCTCGCAGCGTGGCCGAATTTATCCGGCGATTCCGCAAGTCCTTATAACTGAGCGCCTGCAATTGCCCTTCGCTGTCGGCTGCGTATCGCGTCCAGTAGACCTGAAATCCAAAGACTGTCAGTGCCAGGATGACAAATAATACCTGCCATGCTCGAAGGCTCCGATTGGTAACGGTTTGGGTGAGTTTCTTTACAACTGCCTTTGGCAGATCTCGTTCAAATATGAACTTCGGCCGTCCGAAATTGTCGACGAAAGTGAGAACAAGAAATCCGATCAACACCGCCATCCCGATCATGTAAACGATCGACAGGCCCGCCGGCGTCCGCTCCAGCACCTGGCCACCGAATATTTGGTCCGGTTTCAGCCACTTCGGCAATTCAATCAATAGAAGCAGCACAAAGCTCATTCTTTAGCTCCCGGCATAGGAATCGGAATGTCTCCGTCCTCAGGATCGGGCTGCGGAGAAACCAATGGGGTCAGATCGGCAACCGTCTCCTGCATTTCGATATTGAAGCGGTCAACTGTCTCCTCGCTTGGCGGCTGGGCGGA
>CAZVDM010000002.1:0-27082 GCA_964625555.1 uncultured Chloracidobacterium sp. | reverse complement strand
GGCGGATACGGGCTCCGCCGTAACCTTAGCGGTGTCATCGAATTCACCTTCGGCCGTTTTCGTCTCCGGGGTGTCGGGTGATATGCGGCTCTTGAATTCAAAGCCGTCGATCTCGACCGTTTGCATCTTGTCTCCGTCTTCCGGCACTGCGGCAACGGCCGCCGGAACAACTGCCCGCTGTGTATGATCGAAGGTAACATCTATGACGCCAAACTTCACTACGTCGCCCTTTTCCAGCAGATTTGCCTTACCGTACGCAATACGTTCGCCGTTTATGAATGTTCCGTTCGTCGAGCCGGTGTCTGCCACCGACAGATTGCCCTCGGGTGTCAATGCGAGCGTCGCATGTATCTTAGAAATGCTCGCATCGTTTATCTGTAGGCCATTTTCACCTGTTCGGCCGACGGTTATTCGTCCGCTAAGAGGGAATTCGATCTTCCGTTCGATCTCCTGCTCGCCGATCCTGAACCGAAACGTGAATGTATCAACAGTCGACGGCGCGGCGTCCAGCTTGACGACCACCTCGGACAAGTTCATTACCGGGACAGTAACGTTCATTTCGACCTGGCGGTCTTCCTCGTCAAACTTGTCGAATCCGGCGAGCAATTTCACACCGTCGACGAAATAATCGACCTTCACCTCGAGTTCGACCGGAGCGTAAGTGTAGTAAAGGGAATCATTTATGTGATCGATGGTGGCGGTGAGCAGTTCGTTCTGAAGTTTGCCGATGAGGGTTTCGCTTTCAGTCGAAAACTTATCCCATTGGATCCTAAGCGCGATCAGATGAGGAACGACCTTTCCTTTCCCGGGAACGTCGCGAGCTTCGGCGTCGAGCAGCTTTTTGATGCGCTCGATCAGTTCGCTGGTCGCAAGGCTGCTCGACGGAGTCCAGCGGCGCCCCGTAAGACGGTCCACCGTATCGCCGATCTTTGTTAAAACTCCTCGGAAAAACCAATCTGCCGAAGTTTTCTTTTTCGTTGAGATCCCGGTTTCAGACATGAAGCCAATACTGAAATAATTTTCGCTAAATGAAGACTCCGGTCATTTTAACGTAAAGACCGGTCAAAGAAAAGCAAATTGACCTATTGAATTAATGTGCAAAACAATGTAAAATGTTTTTGGAATTGTTTGTTCATTCCATCTTTCGTTTACTAGAGCTTCCACATCCGAAACTTATCGGTAGCGGAATTGTGAGCCGGCTAATCGGGTAAAAATGACTATGAGAAATGGACGAATTAACATGCTGAAAAGCGAGGCGGGATTCTCGGTCATTGAGATCCTAGTAGTCGTCGGTATCATCGGTATTCTTAGCAGTATTGCGATATTCTACGCGACCAATCATAAAAAGGCTTACCAACCCGACGATCAGGCTCTGATGCTTGCCGACATGCTGCAGGAAGCCCGACAAAGGGCATTGACTCAACGTCGAACCATGCGTGTTGAGATCAATCTCGCGACAAATACGGCAAAGCTTTACGACGAAAACGCAAACGCGACCACCGCATCTGATGACGTAGTCATCAAGGCAATGAATCTATTCGCTCCGACCAATGTGAAAGTGGATTCGCGGCCAGGTCAGATCGCCTACAACCCGGCCGAACAACTGCCGGTTCCTAACGCGGTCTTCAAACCAAGTGTATACACGCCATCGATAAGTCAACGCGTTTGTACGATCCGATTTTTGGCAAATGGTTCGGCGGTCGACGCAGGAACCAACCCGACCGGAGCCGGAGCCGTACCGACGGGTGTGACGCTTCATGTCTGGGCACCAAAGCAGGCCGATGCCACCCAGTCCGACATTGCCCGGTCTATCACGATTCTCGGTGCGACAGGCGTCATACGCTTGTGGGAATACGATCCGGCATCGACGGCGTCCAACAAATGGAAAGACTCACGGCGAAGCAGCTCTTACGGCACCACCGGAAACACGGCCCCTTAGTCTAGGTCCGATCAATTTAAATCCAGGAAACAAAAAATGCGAATTCGTAAAAGAGGTCAGGAAGGATTTTCTTATATCGACGTGATGATCGCGATCGTCATAATGATGGTCGGCGTATTGGCCATGGTTGGAGCACTCGCGGCCAATCTGATCCGTTCGATGGAATCTGAGCGCCGCATCATGGCCAAACAGATCGCGCTCTCGACGATCGAATCGATCACCTCGGCTAAAGACATACAGCGACCCGGCGTCGTAGACGGTTGGGATTCACTACGAAACGTGATGGGATCGGTTCCGGTGGGCGAAATTAATGGGATCTTCGTCACGGGTTACAATCCGGTTCGCGTCGATTCCGGATGGGACGGGGTTGCCGGAACCGTCGACGATGCGTGTTCCGGATCGGGACCATGTGTGGTGTCCGGCAGGCCGAACAACACCAGTGCGTTGATGATGGGCTTTCAGCGGGAGATCGTTATCACGGACGTTGCAGACCCTGAACGACCTTCACCGCCAAATCCGATAACGAGGCGCCGCATTGACGTCAATATCAAATATTTTGTTAACCAGGCGACTCGAAACGAAACTGCCTCGACGATCATAACCAACTACTAGGGGAAACAAATGATGACCTCGAAAAGAAATTGTCCGACCGCAGTCCGCGTGCACACCGAATCGATCGGTGAACGGGGCTTCAGCCTGCTGGAACTTATGATCGCGATGGTGATCTTCATTATCATCTCAGGGGCGATCTTTGGCCTTATGCAGCTCGGTAACTACGATCGAAATCGTGCCAGCCGAAGGAGCGATGTGTTGAAAAATGCTCGCGTTGCCGTTCACATGATCGGCCGCGACGTGCTCAACGCCGGCCTCGGTTACCATCGACGGGGAGCTGTCGTGCCTGACAATTTCAACACGACGAGGCTCGGCGTCCCGGCCGATGTTGACGCCGTGCGCGATATGCTCACATCGGTCGTCTGCGGCAATGATCTCTATACGAATAATCTGAATCTGGATACGTCGGTCAGGACAGATTCGATCGCTTTTGCTTATCGCGACGTCGATTTTAACGGCGGCAACGTCATCGATCTTCTTGGCGTGTCGGCCGGCAGCAGTGCTTCCGTGCCGCGACTTACTTCTAAAACAGGGACCGGATTTGCGGCTGCGCGACCGTTCGACCTTTTTCTGATCGAATCGGACACATCACAGGTATTGGCGATGGCGACCGCTGTCAACGGAGCGAATACTATCGACGCCGCGACCGGAGATCCGATCGGAGTAAATCAGGCTCTCAATGGCACCGGCCAGGCCGGCAGTGTCTTGCGGCAATGCACATCGTCGACCGATCAGAATTGCACGACATATTCCGCGACAGCCAAACGTGTCTTCCTCGTCAGCTATCGCGTGAAAGCGGACGGCACGCTGGTCCGAATCATATATGGCAATAACCGCGGTGCCTTGGCGGCCGATCAGATCCAGGAATTGCCGCTTGCATACAATGTCGAGGATATGCAGGTCAAATATATCCTCGAGGACGGAGCACCTTCGGACAATCCGTCGGTCGGTCCGGACGGCCTCGTCGGCACGACGGACGATGACTGGCAAGGGTTCAACCTCGTCCGGCAGGTGGTAGTCACGATCACCGTTCAATCTACCGAGAACGACGAAAAAACCGGCAAGCCGGAATCGATAACGATGACATCGACATTCAATACACGAAATTTGGGTTATGACGCAGGTTAATTGTGAGGGGAATTACTGAAATGATGAAACGGGCAAGAAATATAAGCAGTATGTTGTTTTCGCGGATCCGAGCATCTGTCGAAGCCATAAATTCCAGTGAACAAGGCTCGGCAATGGTCATAGCGCTGATGGTGATGATCTTGCTGATGGGCTTCGTGGCACTTGCGGTCTCGCGAACGAACAGCGAAACGGTCGCTTCGGCCAATGACGAAGCCGAGACCAAGGCATTCGAGGCCGCCAATGCCAGCCTCGAGATCATGACCCGAAACTTCAACAAAGTCTTCGAGACAAAGATCACATTCTCGACCGCGGACGAAACGCGTATCGAATCGCAACTGCCGCCGGTTTTCGATGCCGAATATGATTTCAACCAGTCGATCACCCAAACGCGTGCTACAGAAGATGTCGTTATGACGGGCGAACTCTTTCAGGGATTGAACGCCCGCCGCGATGAATGGCAGCTCGACACAGTCGCTCAGCACAAGCAGAACGGCGTGCAGGTCGCTCTCCGACGCAAATTCCTCAACAATCGAATCCCGATCTTTCAGTTCGGCATCTTTTACGATGACGATCTTGAGTTCCATCCCGGCCCGAGATTCGATTTCGGCGGCCGCGTCCATTCGAACGGCTCGCTCTTTCTGCAGGCTAATGACGGCGTTTATTTCTCGTCCAAAGTAAGTACGGCAAATCACGTATTCACGGATGTTTCGAAGAACGGCTCGCCGTGGACGAACTGGAACGACGAGGTTTACATCAAGAACGCGTCAGGCATTTACGTTCAGCTATCGAGCAACATGGGTAGTGTGCTGAATACCGTGGTAAACGGAACAGCCGTAACCGGCACTCCGCTTCCTACAGCCTGGAAATCGAACAACTGGAAATCTAACCAGAACTTGTTCCAGGGCAACCTGCTCGCTGGTACCAAGCCGCTGCAGCTGCCAATCAAACTTAACAGCGATATAAGTGGCCAAAATCTCGATATGGTCGAGGTGATCAAACGCGGAAAGAACATCGGCGATGTTTACAATGACGGCACAGGCTCGGTGTCCGCTCCAAATCTTTCGGCGGTGACCGCCACAACTGCGGATGACAATATCACTGCTTCTGAGCGCTACTACAACAAAACCGGTATCCGTGTTTCGCTGGCCGACAGCAAGGCAAAATTACCTGGCTGTGCTTCAGCAACCGGTTCGGCAGTAACGACACCTTGCGGTATTCGCTTGGACGGAGATTCGACGGGACAGACCTCCGGTGCGATCAGCATGCCACGAGGTTACGTGCCGCGTGCAATGCAGGGAACGCCGGCGTATCAGGCGACAAAGATCAATGGTGACCGGTTCAATACAGGCGGTCCGAACAACAAGGAAACCTGGATAAAGGTCGAGACCGTAGTTTTCAATCCGGGCACAGCGGCGTTCGACAAGGAAGACATCACGCAGGACATCCTGGCGCTTGGGGTAACCACGGCTCCGCCCAGCAACACAACATTCTCGATCACCGATACCAACTACAACACCAATCTGATCGACCGGCGTTCGATAATCAATCTTCAGCGTTACGTGATCGAGGGTCCGAATATGGTCAACACCGGTTATATTTCCCCCGCCGGTATCGGATCGACCGCGGTGAACTACGTAACGCCCGGCACTGTTACATCGAGCACAGTGTCATGTGCGACGGCGACCAGCGGTTTTACCTCCGGCGGTGATACCAGCCAGATCACCGGTTCACCCAGTTATTTCCCCAACAATTTCACTTCGGACCATCGTTCTTCGATGAGAAATGCGACGATCCTTGGCGGGGTGGGAACCGGACGTACTTGCGTGGTTCCGTTCCCGATAAATATGTTCGACACTCGCGAGGGACTGTACAACGACACAAACACGGTGTTCAATCCGACCACGGCATATCTGACAAATGTTCCCTGGGCCGGCGTTATGAGCATGGTCGATATCGATGTTGCCAATTTGCGTTCATTCCTGAGCGGCACTTGGGACACCAGAATGCCCACCGGCACCCCGTATGCAACCGCGACGGGCCACGTTCTTCGTTCGATCGATATTCCGCAGAACAACGGTTGGGTGCTCTATGTTTCGGACCGTCGCGGCGATTTTGATTTCGACGGCGAATACGACATGGAAGACATCTATGGCAATAACGACGGCACAAAGCAGGACGGCGAGGACGTGAACAAGAACGGCACTCTCCAGGCAGAGTACAACAACGAAGCCGTCCGCTACACAGGCACCGGAAGCAATATTTCACCCGATATCGCCGCAGTCTTTGATCACAAGTTCTATCGCCGCGGAGTTCGTTTGATCAATGGTACGCTGCCTCCGGGAAACTACGACGCAGCGACGCCGTCAAATACCAGAGGCTTTGCTTTTGCGACCGAGAACGGTGTTTATGTCAAGGGCAATTACAACGCGACCGGAATCTCATCGGTCGGCACTCCGACCGCGGCAAACCTGTATCTTCCGCAAGGTGCCAACGACATTCCTGCTTCGGTCGCTGCAGATTCCGTCACGATCCTTTCAAATGCATGGACCGACAGTACGAGCTTTGTCAATCCTTTTACTCTCAGTAGCCGAGTGGCAACCGAAACAACGCAGCGCTATGCAATGCTTGCCGGTGACACGATAACTACACTAAACGGTACGCCAAATCAAGGCGGAGGCGACCTTAGAATGAATGGCGGCGTGCATAATTTCCTGCGTTTCCTCGAAAATTGGGGTACGCGTTTCAATTATTCAGGATCGCTGATCAACCTCTTCAATTCGCACAATAACAACGGTGCTTTCAAGTGCTGCAACCATGTCTACGATCCCCCCGAACGAAACTGGGTATTTGACGCCACATTCCTCGACGTCAACCGCCTGCCGCCCGGCACGCCCTACTTCCAGAACATCCAGATCACCGGATTCCAACGTGTGAACTAGGTTATTCAAACTTGTCTTTTCCATTCGGCCGCGAATTACCGTTCGCGGCCCTTTTTGTGTCTTGGGCGTTATTCGCGGTTGATCGTCCTCACGTGGCTTTTCCGAACTTTGAACATATAATGTCGTATTGTGATTGTGGTGTCTTCGCGTCGTTCCGTGATCTGATAATGAGAGAATTGAGCCTAAATAATTGCCGGGTCGACAAGCGGTACGACATCCGCGAAACGCTGGGTCGGGGCAGCTATGCCGAGATCTTTCTCGCGGCTGACACACTGGCTTCGCCGCAATCGCCGCACAGCCAGGTCGTTATCAAGGCGTTGAACGTATTTCTCCAGGACGATCTTGACGAGGATCTCGAACGTACGCTGGTCGAAAACTTCCAGAATGAAGCCATCGCGCTCGACCGCGTTCGTCACCCGAATATCATCAGCCGCATCGGACACGGCACGGCCCGCGATCTCAAGGGTACGGTCTTTCATTATCTCGTTCTCGAATATCTCTCGGGCGGCGACCTGCAAAACGCTGTGCGCAAGCGGGAATTGACCCTGGTGCAGGTCCTTAATTACTTGGAACAGATTTGCGCCGGCCTTGGTCACGCACACAAGAACGGCGTCATTCACCGCGATATCAAGCCGCAGAATCTGCTTCTGACCGCTGATCTCGCGACCGTTAAGATCGCTGATTTCGGGGTCGCCAGATTTTCTGTCGCTGCTTCGCCGATCACGCGTGTCGGGACCAACGTCTACGCACCGCCCGAACACAGCCCGTTGACGGCGGGCAGCTACGATGAGTTTGAAGAGGCACCTCTGACGCCTGCGGCCGATATCTATTCGCTCGCAAAATCGATCTACACGCTCATCACGCGCGAGGCACCTCGGGCTTATTCAAACCGTCCGATCGATGATCTGCCGGCCGCGTTCCGTTACGAGGAATGGGCCGACGATCTGATCCGCGTGCTAAAGCGCGCCACCCAGTCGGATCCGGCAATGCGGCCGCAGTCGGTCGAGGACTTTTGGATAGACCTCAATATCGTCCGCCAGATCGCGGCCGATGGCGACGAGACCAGCACCGTTATTCGGACCCGGACCGCCGAACCTCAGCCTCACGTCGCACGCGGCTATACGCCGATCGTGCCCGAGCAGCCGCAGTTCGACGCCATCGATGAGGCCCGCATCGACACGCCGCCGCCGACCGTCCGACAGCCATTCACGGTTGCTCCGCCGACGGCCGTGCCTCCGTCGGTGGGCGGCCGCCAAACCATCGCTTTTTCTCCGTACGCACCGCCGACGAAAACTGCGATCGGAAATGCTGCTTCGACCGTCGTTGCCGAAAAACCCAGGAAAAAGCGTCGGAAACTGCGGGCATTTGCGATCTTCGTTCTACTGATCGCATCGTTCGGAGGCATACTTTACGGTACCGCCAGCTATATGCGGGGAAAGGCGATTTTGCCGGAGATCCGCAATCCTTTCAAGGTGCAAACGGCAGTTGCAAACGAGAATGTCAACCTTCGTGCGGGCCCGACTGCAGACAGCGATAGGATCGGTTTGGTGACGAAAAATTCTAAGGTTAAGATTGTAAATTCGCAGAATAACTGGTATCAAGTTGATGTGATCGAGCAAGGACAAGCCAAAAATAATGTGCCCGCCGCGACTCGCGGTTGGCTTAACGGCAAATTTCTGGACATCGATAATAATTAAGAGATGAGCGTACTCAACAAAGTTAGAAGCTGGATAGACGGCGATTCGTCTGAACGTGCACTCGAACAGGCTGCCCGCGACGCACAGGTAAAACCGCGCAGTAAAGCCGAGGAATTTATCGTCCAGATAGCTCGCGAGATCGAGGGCGTAATGCAATCAGAAATGGTCCCGCTGCCGCAGGGAACGACGATAATCCCGAGCGAGTACACCATCTTTCTCAGCCCTGACGATGACAAGGAATGGCAGGGCGTTAAACGCAAGGGCCTCGAACAAGGCCTGTATCACATCCTCGCCGAACGGGCCAAAGAGATCGCCGGCAAGAAAAAGCTCGAGACCAAATCTTTTATCATCGAATTGCGGATCGACGGCACCTTGAACAAAGGCGACCTGCGTGTGCAGCACAGTTGGGAAGAATCGGCGGGCAACAAGACCGGCGTTCTGGCACGGCCCAAATCGCTGCCGCAGATACCTGCCGCCCCGGCGACCCCATTGGCGACGCCGATCCAGCGTACACCTGTTCCGGCAACCAACCCGAACATGAAACCGCCGACTGAGCGCATTTCCGCCTACAACGCCCCGGCCGAAGCACCGCCGACGATGCCGCGTGCAAAAATATCGCAGGCCGTACCGCTCGGCGGCGAAGACAGCGAAGAAATGACGCATGTCGCAAGCCGAATGACTGAGCTGTACAAATTAGAGATATGGCGAAGCGGAGTTCGGCAGAACGTCGTGCCGATATATCAAAAAGAGATCGTCATCGGGCGCGGTTCTAAGTCAAAACCGGTCGACATACCACTCTCTGGCGACGTGGAGATCAGTCGGCGGCATTTGTCGATCGTTACGGACGGAGCAGGGAATTTTTGGGCCGTGAACGAGGGCCGCAATCCGGCTGCGATAAATAACTATGAGCTTCCGGCCGGCCAGCGGATCGCCGTAACACCCGGATCGACGCTAAATGTCTGCAGCTATATGCTTCGTATCCAGCCGAAATAAAGCTCACTGTTCGTAAAGTTCGCGCTCTACTTGCGGCAGGAACGTACGCCGAAGACGATCTGACAAGCCTTGAGCCTCACGCAGGTTTTCACTCGTCTCGGACAGATTTGCCTGGATCGACGACAAAAGCTGGAGCAGGCTGGATCTCTCGCTCTGGAGTTTTTGTTTTCGGTTCTCACGCAACTCTTCCGTCTCGGTCGTTCCCGCATAAGTCGTGCTATTAGTTATATTTCGAGGCCGCAGTTCGATCTCGACCTGTGCGAGTCGGTTGCGGCTGGCGTTGTATTTTTCGGTAAGTTCGATCTGCGCTTTTTGAAAGGTCACGACCCTCTGTTCGCTCCTGGAAAGCAGCTCCATTCCCATTACCAGCCTCTGTTGTTTTTCGCTGAGCGTCAAACCCGAGACTTTTTCCCATTTGTCGACGAAAGCCTTAAGAGTGTCAGTCAATGTTCGAACCGATGTCGAGATCTTCGAGACATCCGCCGAAAGGGCGGCCATCGGGTCGCGATACGCGGTACTTGATGGTGTCTGAGCTAACGCGAACGTAGCCGAGCAACAAATGACTAAAAGGATAAGACAGACTTTATTCTTCATTACTATCCTCCCGGATCTTTGGAAATTTATGTTGTCACGCGATCATTTAGGATTTGTTGCGTAAGTTTACTCAATGGTTGGCAGTTCGCCCCTTTCGATAATGCCCGTCAACTCTGTCACGGTCGATTCGACCATCTCTCGTATTTGCCGGGAATATTCGAATTTTGCGACACTCTCCTCGAATTCCTCGCGGTCGAGGACCTGATAACTCATATCCGGCCAGACGACGATGTCGATATCGAGATCGATATAGTTAAGCTCACCGTCCACAAAGGTCGGCGGCATATTGACGTTGCAGTAGTAATTGCGTAATGTTCCGTCAGGTTCGTGAAAACGAAAAATGTTGTACCAGCGGTCGAGCCAATAGTATTCCCATGAGATCGTTCCTTTTTGGATGATTCCGAGCTCGCCATGCTCGACTTCACGTTCAAAAGTGCCGAGGAACACGAGCAGCGGATCGCGGCGTTCGACCAATTCGCATTGCCAGGTTCGGCGAACGCCGCCGTCAAACGCCAGTGAATTGACCGTAACCTGTTGGCCTGCCATTAGTTATGCTTCGGGCGTGCGAACCACCAGCACCGAACAGTGCGCGTGATGGACCACCGAATTTGAAACTGAACCGAGCAACAGCCGTTCCCACCGCTTATAACCG
This sequence comes from uncultured Chloracidobacterium sp., assembly GCA_964625555.1. Classification (GTDB taxonomy): domain Bacteria; phylum Acidobacteriota; class Blastocatellia; order Pyrinomonadales; family Pyrinomonadaceae; genus OLB17. The sequence goes on along the minus strand of CAZVDM010000002.1, from coordinate 16,528 downwards.
TGCGAGCCCATAACGATCAGATCGGTGCCCGTTTCCTCCGCGGTCTCAACGATCCGGCTGTCCGGCGATCCAAACAAAACATCGCCTGTGATCGCTACGCCCTTACCTTCGAAATGGGACGCGAATTTTGACGATGTTTCGGCGATGACTTTGGCGGCGTTTTCTTTCGCGGTCTTTTCGAGCTCGTTCGTATCAGGCAAATAGCCGCCGTACAGATCGATCGACATAGGCACCGCCATGTCGACCACGCTGATCAGATGGATCGCGTCGCCGGCTCCAAGAGACATTTTCATCACCATTTCCGCGGCGGCGTCGCCGTGTTTGGTTCCATCGGTTGCTAAAAGGATCTTCATCGTGGGTCCTCCGGGTTAATAACTTATTCGTCGTCGCTGACCGTTTCGCGGCCGGTGTATGTGTTGCGCAATTTTCCGAGCAGCTCAAATAATACAAGCCGTTCGGTCTCGGTCAATCCAACGAGGCAGCTTTCTTCTAGCTCGATCCACTGCGATTCGATCTGAGCACGCATCGCCGAGCCGCCGTCGGTGAGATAGATCCGCGTCGAACGGCCATCGTCCTCCAGGCGTTCGCGGCTGACCAGGTTGATCTCGATCAGGCCGTTTACCATCTTATTGACGGTCGGTGCCGAAAGGTTCAATCGATTGGCAAGGTCGATCTGACGCAGCCCGTTCTTTTGCCAAAGTTCGAAGAGCACGAATATCTGTCCGCCATGCAGCCCGATCTGGCCCATCTGGCGCTCGAGGGAATTACGGAATGCGGTCGTGACCTTTGCCAGCAGGTAGCTGACGGTCTGTTCAAAGTCGATCTCGGCTGCCATAGTTGCCTTTGTCATGGGGCTAATAATATACGATTAGCCGCCTATTTAGAAGTGATTAGCCAACTGATAATTAAAAATTAGCAGGCTAAGTATAGATTATTAGGGGGCTAATAATCAACAGTTAGCAAGGTACGTTTTTCTTCAAAGTACGCTAAGATTAATTTATGACTGAATCCGAAAAACTCAAAAATGCACGCAATTTACTGCTTAAGCTTCACAAGGTGATGCTTGATCGCGAACGCGAGATCTACGAAGGTATCCACGGACCGCTTAAACCGACGCAATTCTTAAACGTTCTGCTCGAGGACATGGATTTCGATTGGCTGCGAAAATTCTCGATGCTTATCGTTGAGATCGACGAGATGTTTGCCGCAAAGGACGGTATGCCTGCGGAAATGGTGAGTGCGAACCTCGCAAAAGTAGAAGAACTCATCGAGATGCGCGAGCACGATGAGTTCTTTAAGGCAAAATACCAGTTTTCGCTGCAGAGCGTGCCTGAGGCAGCGGCCCTGCATAGCGAAATAAAGATCGTTTTGTCAGAATCACCTGCGGTAGCGGGTGGTTGAGGTTGTCGTTCGAAAACCACCCGCTGCCGCAGGTGGTTCTGACTATCGTCCGCTTTTCTTCCAGTCGGTAAGAAAGCCCTCGAGGCCTTTGTCGGTCAGCGGATGTTTGACGAGCTGCGTGATCACCTTGAACGGGATCGTCGCCACATCGGCTCCGGCCAGGGCACAATCGACAATATGCATCGGATGCCGGATCGAAGCTGCCAGCACCTCAGTTGCGAAACCGTAATTGTCGTAGATTTGCACAATATCGCGGATAAGGTCCATTCCGTCCTGACCAATATCGTCAAGGCGTCCGATAAACGGCGATATATAACTCGCCCCGGCCTTCGCCGCGAGCAGGGCCTGAGCGGCCGAGAAACACAGAGTTACATTGACTTTCGTTCCCTCGGCACGAAAGGTGCGGCATGCCTTGAGCCCGTCGAGCGTTAAGGGAACTTTAATGACGACGTTTTTGGCGATCTTCGCAAGTTCACGGCCTTCTTTCAGCATTCCTGCCGTGTCGAGAGCCGTAACCTCGGCGGAAACATCGCCTTTCACGAGCTTGCAGATCTTTGCGATGTGTTTTTTGAAATCGACATCGCCTTCTTTCGCCACCAACGAAGGATTAGTCGTGACGCCGTCGATCAAACCAAGCTCAACTGCCTCTTTGATCTCGTCTAAATTAGCTGTATCTATAAAGAATTTCATAAAAGTGTATTAAATTATCGGATTCGAAAGTGTTCCGATGCCCTCGATCTCGACCTCGCAAACGTCGCCCGGATCCATCTTGGATACTCCTGAAGGCGTCCCCGTAGCGATCACGTCGCCGGCATTGAGGGTCATCATGGTTGAGATATATCGTATCAGATGATCGACGGGGAAGACCATCTGCGAAGTCCGGCCTTGCTGTTTGACCTCGCCGTTGACACGGCAAATGACGCTAATATCCGTTACGTCAAGCTCTGTCTCAATATGCGGGCCGATCGGGCAAAAGCTGTCAAATGACTTTCCGCGGGTGAATTGCACGTCCTTTCGCTGAATATCACGTGCGGTCACATCGTTGAGGCATGTGTATCCCAAAACATAAGGTGAAACATCAGCATCGTCTGCTAAGCCTTTACATGTCATAGAGATGACGACGGCAAGCTCACCTTCATGTTCAACTTGAATTGACTGCGGCGGGATCACGATCGCATCGCCATTCGTGATCAACGCCGAGGGTGCTTTGAGGAATAACAACGGCTCAGTGGGAACAGTATTGCCGAGTTCCGCGGCGTGGTCGGCGTAGTTGCGGCCTACGCAGACGATCTTTGACGGTTTGAAATCGGGGCCGATAGGGATCTTCATACAAAGTTATCTAATCGAATCAGAAACGACTTCCGACATTTCGCTCACGTTTCCGGCCTTGTCGGTCGCGGTCAAATAATAATAATAGGTCTTGCCGGATTCGACCTTTGTGTCCTGGAATGTGTTTGTTTTAAGCAATTCCGGCGTCAATAGTTCCCACTTGTCTTTCGCAAGGTCGGGATCGGTCGAACGATAGATCTTATATCCCACGACGTCTTTCTCAGGATTTACCGCGAAAAAGATCGAGATCATATTCTGTCCCGCGGCCAATGTAATTGACGTCGGGGCCGAAGGAGCGAACGTATCGACGCCCTTAAATTTCAGAACATTTGATTCCGAACTCTCAACGGGCTCAGCCTGGGTGCCGATCGAGACAGCCCGAACGAAGTAGTAATAATCTTTACCGAACTCAAAGAACTCGTCGTCATAGTTCGCGACGGTTACCGGCGATTTGTTTAGCAATTTTCCCGGCTCTTTTTCCGACTTAGAACGGTAGATGTTGTACCCCAGCAAACTCGCGGGCGTTGAGCCGTCGATGTTAGCGGTCGGGGCGATCCATTTTAGCTTGATCGCGTCCTGCGAGGGCTCAGCGGTCAGCGACGAAGGGAAAGCCGCGACCTTGGCGGTCGGCTCGATCATTAGGAAATTTGAATACCCGGCTTTCTGCCCCGATGCGTTTGCCAGCCGGATCGCGTATCGCAGCCGCACCTGCTGCCCGACAAACTGCAATGCGTCGGTGTATTGCAGCGTTTTGAGGCCGAAATCGTCGTCGGTGATCTTGAGCGTCGCTATAAGATTGCTTTGCGAAGAGAATTCCTCTTCGGTCAGTCCCAAAGGCGAGTTGACGGGCTCGGCGAGGCGATAAATGTCGGCGCGGTCGATGTTTAGGACACTGTCAACCTTTGCGTTACGAGCGGGCATCTTCCACGAGATGATGATCCTATTCCCGCGCTGAAAACCCGCGATCTCCACCTTCTGCGCGACCCGATCTGTCGGCGGAAGCGGCGGCTTTCGCTTCCCGCAGCCCGGAATGGTGAAGGCCAAAAGAAGAATTGCACCAAAGAGACACAGAGAACACAGAGGCAAAAAGGAGAACGAGGCCTGGTGGAAATTTCGGGAAGTTGTCTTTAGCTTGTTCATCTTCGATCTGGCTATCACTTCTGTCTCTGTGTTCTCCGTGCGTCTGTGGTGAGTCTCTCTTCCTAAAGAATATATTGCCTTAAATTCTGGTCTTCGATCAGTCCGCTCAGCTTTTCATTGACGTACGCGGCGTCGATGATCTGCTCTTTTTGTTCGAGTTCGCCGCCGAGGAAGCTAATTTCTTCAAGTAACTTCTCAACTAATGTATGCAGCCGCCTCGCACCGATGTTTTCGGTCGATTTGTTCATTTCCTCGGTCATTTCGGCTAGTTTATCTACCGCGTCGTCGGTAAAAACTAACTTTATGCCTTCCGTTTCCAACAGCGCTTGATATTGTTTGATCAGCGAATTTTTGGGCTGCACGAGGATGCGTTTTAGGTCGTCTATCGTGAGCGATTCGAGCTCAACTCTAATCGGGAAGCGGCCCTGGAGTTCCGGTATCAGATCCGAAGGCTTTGCTACGTGAAAGGCACCGGCCGCGATGAACAAGATGTGCTCGGTCGAGACCATGCCGTATTTTGTATTGACGTTGGTGCCTTCGACGATCGGCAGGAGGTCGCGTTGGACTCCTTCGCGCGAGACGGCGGGATTTCCGCCGGATTCGCGGCCGGCGATCTTGTCGAGTTCGTCGAGGAAGATGATGCCCGATTGCTGGGCTCGGTCTATCGCCTGGCGGGTTATCTGGTCCATATCGACCAAATTCTCCTGCTCGTCGCGGAGCATATATTCGCGAGCGTCGCCGAGGGGCATTTTCTTTGTGACGGTCTTTGTCGGAAACAGATTACCGAGCATGTCACGCATGTTTACGCCCATTTCTTCCATGCCCTGGCCGCCGATAAAATCGATCGAGGCGTTGGAACGGTCCTGAGTATCAAAATCGATCAAACGGTCGTCGAGGTCACCGTTGCGCAGCTGCTGGCGAAGCTTCTCACGCGTTCGCGCCAGCGGTTTCTCGGCAGGATCGGCCACTTCGTCGCTAAAATCGCTCTGATAGCTCATATCCGATGGCGGCGGCAAAAGGATATCGAGCAGACGTTCCTCGACATTCTGCTCGGCCCGCAAAACAACGTCGTCGAACGCCGTCTGCTTGGCCATATCGACGGCGACGTCGGCGAGTTCGCGTACCATCGATTCGACGTCGCGGCCCATATAGCCGACCTCGGTAAATTTGGACGCTTCGATCTTGATAAAAGGGGAATTGGCGAGCCGCGCGAGCCGCCGTGCGATCTCGGTCTTACCGACGCCGGTCGAACCGATCATCAGAATGTTCTTCGGCAAAACGTCCGCCGCCATCTCAGGCGCCAGTTTTTGCCTGCGAATGCGATTGCGCAAAGCCACGGCAACCGCTTTCTTCGCAGCGGTCTGCCCGACCACGTATTTGTCGAGCTCCGCAACAATTTCCCGCGGGGTCAGATCGTCAAGATTTGGTTTCGCAGCGATCGTCTCACCGCCTAAATAAATAGCCATAGAACAGTGGCCAGTGGTTAGTGGTCAGTGGCCAGTGGTTAGGATATCGAATCGGCGAGCAAAATGGTAATTGGCGGAATCATATGGCACAAGCCCGCACGGAGGAACGGAGTAAGGGCGTTACGCGAACGTCGGATCGATGAGCGTTCGTCGGCCGCCGTCAAGGCATCTAGGTTGAATGTGACGCCGTTCTGGCACGAACAACGCACCAGTGTTGCGGAAGTCCGCAACGGACTATCGTGCGGGCTTGCGATTCAAAAGCACGTCATCGGCACCAGGGCCGAGACTGCCTAGTGTTTTCTGAATTTGTCACACGTAATTAAGGAGATTTCCATGCTTGCGGCAACTATTTCTTGCGAGAAGCATCATTGACTGGTTATGGAAGCCTGCCGCGCCGTGCGAGAAATATTTCCCAAAATCCTTAACTAATTAAGCGTAGGGAAACAATAATGCTGATTGGGAATGCGGTCAAGCGGTCGTTAGCCCCTTCGCTCATTTGTGATTACCGTAACAGACGATGACACGTTGAAGAGTAACGGCGGCAAGTTAGCAAAGGGTTTCACGCATAAGCACCCGAATGACTATGCCATCTGTGTGCTCGAACATGACTAAACCGAGATTTTCTTTCGTGACATAATCAACACGGTATTTCTCTTCTGAGACCGGTTGGCCATAAAGTTCTCGAACCTTTGATATCGGATCGCCTACCCGAAGACCGGGAGCAATTTCCCAATTGGCTGAACTCAAATTTATTTGCCAAACAGTATAATTGTGGCGGCGCTCGTCGCTCATAAGGCTGAACTCTATCCCATCGTAGGATAAAGTGCGATGGAATCCGCCAGTGCATTCGTCCATAACTTTATCATTCCATATCCTCACCGGCTTGCCAAACAGTTTAGTAATCTCTTTCTCTTTTGTACCAGAACGAATTCCGTTGACGGTGAGATCAATTTCAGTAAGGGTTCGCTTTGTCGGTTCAGGCTGAATCAAATCCGCCGTTGTTGGACGCTGTACGGCGACTCCGCTATTTCTCGTCTCGCCTGACATGCAGCCAGACAATAGGCCACTGAAAAGCATACAGATAAAGATTGCGAGAGTTTTCATGTCGTGATTCTATCAAAAATAGTCTGTTCCGTAATCGTTTCTTAGCACGGCGGGCAGGGATGTTTGCCGCTCCTGTCACCTAAATCTCCTCGACGGTGATGTTGTTGTTTTGGTTTTCATAAGTTGCCACTAGCTTTAGCTAGTGGTCAGGGTTTTCAACAGACTCCCGGCTTTAGCCAAAACTAGCCGTTGAACTTCTCAAACCCTGCACGAACTAAGAAGTCATCAAACTCATCACGAAACTTTGTATTGCGATGATGCGTTTCTTGCTTCGTAATGTAACCGCGAACGCTTTCAAGTCCCGCAGGATTAACTGATACCGCGAAATACTCGTCCTGCCACGCGAATTTTGTTTTGGTGAGCTGATTCTTGTTTATCCAAAACGAAGATTCGCCTTTTATAAGCTGCATTATCTTTTCGATGGTCTGGTCCGAGCCGAGAGAAATTAGACAGTGAACATGATCGACATAGCCATTGATCATGTCGATGTGTATGCCTTTTTCGCGGGCGTTGTCGAGGATGTGCTGGAATACAGTTTTCCTTATCTCATCGTTTAGAAGAGGCTCATGGTTGTGCGTTGACCAGACGAAATGTATCCAGACTTTGATCCACGGCATAGTTTCGGCTAAAGCCTCCGAATTTTGTTGAACCTGACCACTAGCTGAAGCTAGTGGCAACTTATAAGAGAAGAACTAAATCCCTTCCACAACGATGTTCTCGTTCGTATAGATGCAGATCTCACTGGCGATCTTCAAAGATTCTTCGGCGATTTCCTTTGCCGAAAGGTCCGTGTGTCTTAGTAGCGCTCGGGCTGACGACAATGCGTACATGGAGCCGGAGCCGACGGAGAGGAGGCCGTCGTCGGAGGCGATGACGTCGCCTTTGCCGGAGATGAGGAAGGCGTCGGTCGCGTCGGCGACGATGAGCAGGGCTTCGAGATTGCGTAGGTATTTGTCGGTGCGCCAGTCTTTGCTCAGCTCGAACGCCGCGCGTTCCAATTGCCCCTGATGCTGCTCCAGCTTCTGCTCGAACCGCCCGAGCAGCGAAAACGCGTCGGCCGTCGATCCCGCAAACCCCGCGATGATCTTGCCGCCCGATATCCGCCGTATTTTCTTCGCGGTGCCTTTGATGACCGTATCGCCGAGCGTTACTTGCCCATCCGCCGCCATCGCCGTCTTGCCGTTACGTTTGACGAGGAGCACTGTTGTTGATCGTATCTTCTTCATAAATAGAGTTTGCCACAGAGAAGAGGGAATTAACCGCAGATAAACGCGGATGAGCGCAGATATTTTTTATTTCGGATTTCCATCTTGCGTTTATCTGCGTTCATCTGCGGTAAACTCTTTCTTCGGTTTAGGATACGGCTTTGAAGGCGGAAACTCTAATATAAAGGAGCGTGTCACAGGGAGATTAGGCTTGGCACGCTCGTTCACACTCGCGTTTCTGCCTGCAAATTGCAATAATATCCGTTACGAAAGAACGCCCTTACTAGCGTGCGGGCTTCTGCATTTTGGACTTTTATGGCGAGACGGCCGAGGATCGGGATTACAACACGGCTTGAGATCGAGACGCGGCGGTTTTATCTGGGGCGGGACTATTCCGACGCCGTCGAAGCCCACGGTGGCGTACCGGTTCTGATCAATCTGATCCCGAAAGAGGGCTATATCCACGGCGTTCTCGACGATCTCGACGGTATTCTTTTGCCAGGATCGGATTCGGACATCGATCCGCACTATTTCGGCGAACAACCGCATGCAAACTTAGGTTCGGTTGTTACTGAGAAGGACGAGACTGACCTGTTGGTGCTGGCGGAAGTCGAGAAACGCGGCCTGCCTTTGTTCGCGATATGTTTTGGGATGCAGGCGCTCAATGTTTCGCGTGGCGGTTCGCTGATACAGGACATCGAATCGCAGGTCGACGGCCACATCAAACACCAACAAGGCGTCCCGCGGGCGAGGAATTCGCACCATGTTGTTGTTGAGGCGGACAGTTTGCTAGGGCAGATGTCGGCGGGGAACGGCGATGTTCGCGTGAACTCGCACCATCATCAAGCGGTCGGGCGTTTGGGTAATGATCTGAAAGCGACCGCACGGGCCTCGGACGGCATCATCGAATGTATCGAAGACACGCGGGAAGGGAAGTTCGTCGTCGGCGTGCAATGGCATCCGGAACTATCGTGGGCCGAGGATCGTTTGTCAGGGAAGCTGTTTGAGACTTTTTTGCGTGCGTGTGTGAGGTGGAACGGAACACCTGAATAGAATTTTATGGACAATCCGATAGTTATTGGAGTGATCTCGTGGTTTCTGCCGGGCGTTGGCCACATGATGCAGGGCCGCCTGGTCCGCGGGATCATCATTGCCGCCGTGATCTGGCTGATGTTCATCATTGCCGTATTAAGCGGCGGTGCACATTATCCCGGTTTTGAGTTCAAAGACGGCTTTCTTTTGTATTTGCTCAATGTTTTTGCGAAATTCGGCAACGGACTTGGGGCAATGATCAGCTACCTTATCGCTGCTAATCCTGCACCGAATGTTGCGGCACTGTCCACGTTCGAATACGGCGGCAGGTTTCTCGAGGTCGCCGGGCTGATCAATTATCTCGCCGTCATCGATTCGGCCGACATTGCCTACGGGAGGAAGAAATGACACATTTTTTGTATCTCGTCGGCTTTGCGTTCTTCGTTTCCATTGCCTTCGGAGTGTTTTCAGCCGGCACGACCCGCGAACGCGTCATCTATGGTGCGAAATCGTTCCTGCAATTTGTGTTAGTCAGCCTGGTGCTCGCGTGGATACTCTACTTTATTCCATGGTAAACCGATGTCACTGATCGAGACCGAGAGCATCGTGCTTAAGACCCACAACCTGGCCGATGCGGACAAGATCGTCGTTCTGCTCACGCACGATCACGGCGTTGTGCGCGGTGTCGCGAAAGGAGTCAAGCGGCTCAAAAGCCGATTCGGCAGCGGACTTGAGCCATTTTCGATCGTGCGGGTGACGTATTTTGAGAAAGCGTCCGTCGAACTTGTATCGATCCAGAACATCGACCTCGTCGAGTCGTTCTTTGCCGCGGCGAGCAATCCTGATTTCCTTCAAAAATTCTCGTATCTATCAGATCTATTGGTCACTTTCTCGCCACCGCACGACCCGAACGAAAATTTGTATCGGATGGTCCGTGCGTGCATCAAGGCCGCTGCCGACGACGACGCGAGCTATCTCGCGATCAGCGTATATTTTGAATCGTGGATACTTCGCCTCGCCGGTTTTATGCCCGACTGGCAAAATTGCGATCAATGCCGCCGCGTCATCGAAGACAACGAGACCGCCGAGATCCGTTCGAATTTTCACCTGATTTGTTCCGATTGCCGGCGCCCATCCGGTTCGCGAGTGGTCGATCCGGTGCAGCGGGCAATATTCACCGGCGTCAGAAGGCTCTCACCGGCCGAATTTGTAAAGTTCACAAACGGTGACGCTGAGCGCTTGGCCATGCTTTCAGGAATATTCAAACGTATCATTTCACATTCGATCGGCCATGAGATCCGGGGCGAGGTCTCGCTGGGTATAACTAATTAATATCTCGATGAAGCGGATAAGTTGGCTCATTTCTAGATACCTCGTCGGTGCGATAATGCCGTATTTCGCATTCTCTTGGCTGCTGCTTAGCGTCATTCTGTTCATTCAGCAGGCAAGTAAATTCACTGATATTTTCTTCAACGTAAACATTCCCGTCAGTCTGATCTGGCAGTTGACCATCGCGCTCGTTCCAAACGTGATCGCGTTCACATGCCCGATGGCGATGCTTGTCGGCACGATAATCGGGCTTTCTAAGATGCAGGGTGATAGCGAGTTGATCACGATCCGCGTCGCCGGCGTCAGCAACCTGCAGATCGCGGCCCCGATCGTGGTCATCGGGATCTTGCTTTCGATATTCGCATTCGTCGTCAATCTGAAGGGAGTGCCGCTTGCCGCGTCGCTGGTTCGCAGTGTTGCATTGCAAACCGCCATCAAAAAGCTCGAATCGCCGATAGAGCCCGGTGTCTTTAATTCGGAAGTCGCGGGTTACACGATCTTCGTAAAAAGCGGCGATCCCGAGAGCGGAAGGTGGCAGAATATCTTCATTCATAGCGAAGATCTTGCAAAATCGACTGTGCGTCTGATAACGTCCAGCGATGGGCGGATCGATGTCACGGATCAACAGACCGAACTCGTACTGGGAAACGCGACCGTTACGACAATTCCAATGCAGCCCGGTGCCGGAAAGTACATAACCGAAAATATCGGTGAGGTCCGGGTTGCGGTAAAGACAAAACGAAGTGAATTGATCGAACGTCTGAGCAGTTCAAATTCGACGCCCGAAGAGCTCGGGCTCTCGCAATTATCGGAACTTGTGAAAGCCAGTGAAGGCAAAGACCGCACCGAAGCTCAGATCTTGTGGCAAAGGAGAATAATCCTTTCGGTGACTCCGTTGATCTTTTGCTTGCTCGGAACGGTCCTGATCCTGCGGTTTAATCGAGGTGGCCGCGGGTTTGGGCTGGTGCTGGCATTTGCCGGGTTGATCGCATACTACCTGCTCACATTTGCCGGGGAACAATTGGCCAGAACCGGCAGCATCAGTGTATTTACCGCCGGCATTATTCCGATCGGCGCGAGTTTGCTGGCCATCACCTGGCTTTCTTACCGAAAACGATATTTTGCCGCGTCAGCCTTGCTTGAAAGATTGAATATATTCACCAAACAAGTTCGATCGAAGGTCGCCGATCTGCAGATCCGGAATATTTTCGTCGATCTGACGACCGGGCTGCGGGACCTTGATCTGATCGTGAACCTGGTCAGGTACTTTGTGTTTTCGACCGTTTTCCTTTCGGTCGTTTTCGTCATCTTTACCGCGTTCGAATTGTGGAAGTTCGCAGGCGTGATCGAGGGCGGAGCGTTGTTATTAGGAAAGTACCTGTTCTTTCTGCTGCCTTTCGTCTACTTGCAGCTCGCGCCTTCGGCGGCGATGATAGCGACTCTCGCAACATATGTCATCAAATCGCGTCAGAATGAGATCGTTACATGGACATCGGCAGGGCAGAGCGTCTATCGACTTCTCGTGCCGTGCTTTGTGCTGATGGCGATCATCGGAGCGGCTAACTGGCAGATACAGGAGCGTTTGACGCCGCGGGCTAACCAGCTCCAGGATGATTATCGTTCGCAGATCCGGAAAGGCGGTGTGGCACCCGACAGATCCGGGGCCTATTGGGTCTCTGACGAACAGCGGATCTACACGTTTAAGCTTGAGGATCCGAATGCGGCAAGTGCTGCGGCCGGCACTTCTGCGTCTGATAACGAAAAGCGATGCGGCGATATTATCCGGAGGTGCGTAAAGCAGATCATGGTCAGCGAATTTGGGGCCGGAGACCAAAAACTGCAAACCGTGTACCGCGCTCCTTTTGCCAATTGGGAAAACGGGAAACTGAAAATGTACGGCGATGTTGAAAAGGTAAGACTTGTCGACGGGCAGATCGCGAGGGAAGCAACAAGCGGTTTCGAGATCCAGGAAGACTCGGATCCGTTTGACGAGATCCGCGGCAAGCCAAGCCATCTCACGGTCGGGGAATTGGAACGCAGATCAGAAAGATCGGAATCAGACGTGGAACGCCGGAGTTTTGACGTCGCAGTTCAAAAGCGCTATTCAACTCCATTTTTGCCGTTGATCATCGCTCTATTCACTGCGCCGTTCGCCCTGTCGCTCAGTCGAAAAGGGAAGGTCATCACCATAGGCTACGCCATCGGATTGTGGCTGCTGTTTATCGGCAGTACGAGCATATTCGCCCAATTTGGCGAAAGCGGCAGCCTCTCGCCGTTCATGGCCGTCTGGTCGCCGCTCTTGCTATTTTCCATGCTCGGGGTTTATCTTCTCTCCAGAGTTCGCACTTAATTCGTGTCCGTGGTCCGCAAGTGAGTAAGGGTTCAGCGTGGAGTATTGACCGCAGATAAACGCAGATAAAGAGTAATTCCTATCCGTTTTTATCCGCGGGATCCGCGGCCAATTTTTGGTGGTTTAAGTTTGGATGAAAACCTATGAGAACGATTCTTTCTATGAGTGTCATTTTACTCGCGGCCGCGATCGCCGTGTTTGGGCAGGACGGCACGTTTTCACCGATGAAGGGAACTGCCGCGCCATCGTTTCAGATGTCAGATGATAACGGCCGCTGCCTGGTCTTTGGCACTCACATCGTAAAAACGAGCCAGAGCGACGACGGCGGCGAGAACGTGAATATCTGGGACCGCGAAGGGAAGTCGGCCGGGACGAAAGCCTGCGAGGTCAAGCTAAATCCGTACATTACGATAAACGACGCCGACAACAATTCGTTTTACGGATTTTCAGTCGACTATTTTTTCATCGACACCGGCACGTCCGCCGGTTCGCGAACTTTGTTCGTTTACAACACCGATTCCGGTTACGAGATCACAAAGGTCGATTACCAGAACGAACCGAGCCTCGTAGGCGGACGATACCTGATGTATGACGAACCAACCGACAAAAGAGGCCCGATCGCGAGCTGCCCGCAGGCCGCAAAATGGAAACGCGAAGGCGGCGGGGTCGGCTGGGTCCAGGGCAAGAAATTGGATATCAAAACAGAAACGACTACAAACGTCGGCACTCTACGCTGCGTTTACATGGAATAATGCGCGATCTATTTACGGAATTTAACAATATTCCTGAGCCCACGTAGCGGGTGACGAGCATGAAGCCAAGGGTTGAAACCCGTGGAAAGGTAACAAAATAGATCAAAGCCCGCGTAGCAGGCGACAGCATATATGCCGAGATCATATACAAATTTGATCTACCACATAGTTTTTTCGACAGAAGATCGAAAGCCATTGATCAAGAACGAGAGCGAAGAGCGATTGTATGAATATATCGGCGGCCTACGTGACCTCAAATTAAACGCTTCGGGCTGGATGCACGATGTCTTTCCGGACGCAATAGAATTTTCGTGGTAAAACGGCCATAGAGTCTTTTCCGTGGGGCCGACGGAGATCGAACGAATCAAGAGATACATCGCGAATCGAAAAGTGCATCACGGCAAACAGACGTTTGAAGAAGAATTTGTTGAGTTGCTACAGGTACACGAGATCGAATTTGATCGACGTTATTTGTGGACGTAACCGCCGTCACCCGCTACGCGGGCTTGCGGTTAATTATCGAACCTGTTCCACGGGCTTACGCCGCCTGGCTTCATGCTCGCACCCGCTTCACGGGACGAAAGTCGATCTGGCAAGTCAATTCGCCTTCCGGCATTGCGAATGAGCTTTTGGTGAAATTCGTATTTTGCGCAGATCGAGGATCAAGCGGCCTTCGACGTCGATCTTTGGGTTCTCAAATTCGATCGTATCCGGCGGCCGGATGCCGAACTCGGTGAGCAGTCGAAAGGCTCGTACGACCTTTGCTCCGCGTCGGCCGTACTTTCTCGCCGGATAGGCGTTCTTCTCGTGTTTATCGGCCGGTTTTAGCGCAAGCTTCTGATCAAACCTGTTCCACATTATCAGAAATGCCTCGGGCGACCCCAATCGTTCGTGGGCGATCCGGCTCATCACGAGTGTTCCTTTCGCGTTCATCGTCACATAGAGCCCCGACCAGTGCGCCGCAACATCGCCGCGCGGTAGTATTGTCCATTCTGCATTCATATAGTTCGCAAATGTAGCACAGATGCAATGCTCGTGCAAGTAAGGTGTAGAAAAAGGTGATCGGCGAACGGCTATGAGGCCCGAAGAATGCATTTACAACTTGTTCTTATTCGTGTTAGAGTGAGGCGTCTAATAACGAAAGCTAATTGCATAACGCTGAAGGTTCTCAATACGATGAGGCGGTCGACCACAAGATGATCGGATCGATACGATCCGGCCAAAGATCTGCTTTTTCTGCTGTGGGTCGGTATGGACGTATCGATCCATCACGCTCCCCGAAACGATTCGCCTTGATCAAAAGGCAAAATGCGTCTCCCGGATCTGCAAGAGGTTATTATGAAGCTACACCAGTTAACACAGCCAGAAAATGGTAAGACGGGATCTTCAAAGCTTGTTTCGCGCCAATATCGCAAATTCGGCGGGAATATTGTCCGGCTGGCGGCGCTGTTCGTGGTCGTGTTCGCGTACGCCCCGGAGGCCAAAGCACAGGAATTTGAGGCTTGTCCTGCTGGGTCTCAGGCGGCACCCGGTAATATCTGTGTGCAGACTTGTCCGCGAAATATGGCCTTTGATGGCTACGCGTGCAAAAAGCCGGACGACTACGTGCGAAATCGATTTGCACCGCTAGGAGATAACGCCATCAAGTACAGCGGGCCTGAGAGAGGGCCCGTGAGAACGACCGACCCTCGACCTAAACTAATAGCGGATTGTAATAATGCCAAGGTGGAAGAACAGATCAGGGACTATTCGGGCCAGGGCCCATGGCAGAGATGCTATTATTCGGAAAATGATAGGGGTGCGTATCCGGCATGTGCCCCGGGATACCGCTCGGAAACTGAACCGATCTGCACCGCGATCTGCCCGGTTGGATTTGCCGATACAGGTACCGGCGGATGCAAACCTCCGTCGTACCCAATGAAACTGAAAGAGGCTCCCCGGCCTGTCGAGCCGCCGGCCCCGGACCTGACCGGCTGGACAGTCTGTGCTTCGGAAGGAGGTAGGTGCCAATTTGAAGGCACTGCCGAAGTGCGATATGGAGTCGGAAACAAGTGGGCAATTCTGACCTTCAACAACGGCGTCGATTGCAACAACACAGTTTTTGGCGACCCGGCCTCCGGCCAGGCGAAACAGTGTTTGCTGTCACCCAATATCACTCCGAATGCTCCGCCGGATATAAATACCCGCGACGGTAATGGCAACAACGACCTGCATCTTGCTGTATCTCGAAATGACCTAACGGCGGTCAATGATCTCCTGAACCGGGGTATCGATGTCAACGCGTCGAATAATACCGGTGAAACACCCGTAACATCTGCGGCCGAATTTGGTTACACTCAGATCCTAATGGCATTGCTCGCTCATGGTGGCGACCTCAATGCCGCTGTAAACCGAGCCATACGCAAGGACAACGAGGGCATGTTCAGGACCATTTTAGCCGCCTTTCCGGTCCGGATGACCAACGCCGACTTCGATCTCGCGGTCTCGTCGGGTGCGGAGGGTATCGCTTTGTCTTCAATGGGGCTTGGCGTCGAACCAACGCACGCAATGAACTATGGCGTTAGAACCAAAAATGTAATTTTCGTTGACGGTGCAATGCGAGCGGGCGGCAGCCCTGATGCGGCGTTGAAGTTTGCATTGGAAAACGGCCACAGAGAGCTTGCGTTTACGGCACTCAGGCAATTCAGGGCAAACCCGGAACTTGCATTGAATCTGGCGATCCCAAGAAATGATGTCCAGATCTTGACTGCAGCACTGGAACTCGGTGCAAACCCGAACGCCGGGATGGCGGCCGCTGTAGCAGGCGGAAATGAGCAGATCGTAATGATGTTGGTCGATCGGGGAGCGGACCCGAACCCCGCGATGATGTTGGCTGCCAAGAGTAAAAATTCCGCCTTAATATCCCGCCTTTTGGCCGCGAACGCCGATGGGCGCAAGCCAGATCTAATACATGCGGCGGCGGCGGCAAATAGCGCGGAGATCGTAAGGATACTCGTCCGTGCAGGTGCCGACCCGCGGTGGGCCCTCGCACCGGCGATCGAGAATAAGAACGTTCTGCTCTTGAGAGAATTGCTGGCCGCAAACGCCGTCGTGCAAAGCCAGGATGTGCTTCAGCTCGCCGGAGGTTCCGGAAATAGAGAGATCATTGACCTGATACTACTTTACGGCGGTTCCAACAAGGTAAATTTGCCCGGAATGGTCCTCGGTTCTATCGAGGCCCGCGACTTTGAGAACACCAAGTATCTGTTGGATATGGGAACGGACCTTGACTATAACGATCTCTTAAAAAACGCGGCCTCTGTTGGTGAGCGACGGATCTCGGAGCTATTGATCGATCGCGGAGCTGATCCGACGGCTGGAATGTTCAATGCGGTCGAAAAGGGACACGTTGAGGTGGTTCAACTTCTGGTAGAGCGTAAA
>CAZVDM010000001.1:10925-78586 GCA_964625555.1 uncultured Chloracidobacterium sp. | reverse complement strand
GCATGTCTGAGGCACGCCGCCAGCGTTGATTCTGAGCCAGGATCAAACTCTCGTTAGTTTCCTAGTTCATCATTGCCAATCGACCGAAATCAATTGGACTTTTTTTGTTGTTCATACGAATTAACACATGGACTCACATATCTAGTTTTCAAATATCAACTTCTTTTACTTCACTCCCCACCGTTGGGGCGAAACTATTGATTATACAGAAGCTATCCTGTATGTCAACCGCAGTGCAAGAAATTTTCAACTTTTTTCAAAACCCTTTCAGGTCTTGTTAAAGCTTGGCGAAAAACCCGGCTTCAACGGCAATTAACAATATTGATATATGGTCTATTTTTTGTCAAGCCGGGATACAGCGTTTTTAAGAACTTCGTGACATTGCTTGAAAAAACCAATAAACACATCGGTTTAGCGGCGGTCGACCACTACTAAACGTGTCCGATCTGAGAGATTCGGTATTTGGCAAAACAGGCAAGACCGAAAGGCAGAGCCTATCGCGACGTCGATCGACTTCTGTTATTGGACCAAGATCAGGTTATATATCGAGACCCTGCCTTCAGTTTCGTGTCGCGGTGTCGATTCTCCATTTATAAAGCTTTTTACATACTCGCGTCAGCATCGCAAGACCGAGAGCGAGCCAGGAGATCATTGAGAGCCAGCAAAGGGCCCTGTTGAGTTGGGGTTCCTCGAAATCAAGATAGACGTCCGAGCTCCCCGTACCGACCGGAATGACGATCACACCGTTTTCATCTTTGTTGACCGTGACCACTTGACCATTTAGCGTTGCTCGCCAATGCGGGTAATAGAAAGCGGCAACACGCATTTCCATCGGCGCACCGTCCGCGACATTAATATGCCGCTCCTTCCTTTCCCATGCCACGATCTCAACATAGCGGTCGTTGGCAATCACCTTGTCCGGCATATCGTAGGCTCTGGAGTCGGCCCAGATCGGCAACCATGCCGTGGCCGAAAATTCATCATTTGCCATCTGTTGAAATTCGGCCCTCGATATAATGTTCGGCCGAGCAAAGCTTTGCCGAATGTCGAATCCGATCATCAGCATGACCAATCCGGCAACGAAAACCCCAATTACGGTCCGGAATGCCGGGAACTCCCGCCAAAGGTGTGGCAGCGACAATACAAATGCGATCGTTGACAGGACTGAAACCATCGTGAGCCAGCGCCAGGGAAACTGGGTCTTTTGAAGCACCGGAAATACTTGCCAAATAAAATAACTCGCCCTCGTCGTCATGAACAAAGCCAATAAAGCGGTAAATGAGACCGGTAACACTATTCGCCACCCGACACTCTTTGACCAAGATCGCCTACCCATCCAGAGAATAACGGACGGGACGATCAACAAAACACTTAACACGATCATCGCGTCGATGTTCCTAAAATGTGGAAAATAGTAGACGGGAACATCCCCCGGTGGGATCGAATTTGGGAAAAGCCAAGAATCAAACGAATACATACCAGTCGAAAATTCATCTTTGTAATGGGCAAGCCAACTGACCTCCGTGAGAACGTTGATCCAGTAAAAGGACGTCGCAAGCAAAGCGGCAGTCGCTGCCACTCCTAACGAAGTCACGATCCGCCAGATATTCCGCCAATCCATGATGAACATGACATAAACGGACAAGCCGATAGCTGTAAAGACCGTGCTCGGAATATGCGTCAATATTAAGAGAGAAAATGAAACGGCAAATAAAACGACGTCGAGCCAGTGACGCCTTCGGCAAATCCTTGAGGCGAAAAGAAAGCAAAACGGTATAAGGGACCCGGCCGCAAATTCAGCATACAAAGAGAATTGATAAATTTTGGCCAACGGAAACGGTACTATTGCATAAAGCATTCCCGCACAAGCAGCCTGGACAGGAGTTCCCCAGTCTCTAACAAAAAGGTAAACGCCTAAACAACCTACGAACATGCAGACCAGGATGAAGATCCATATCGCGTCATACATGTTTTGAGTCAGAAGTGCTATAGCGGCGGTGAGTAACGGGGCGAGCGGTGGATAGAATCTAATTCCGAGATCGCCAAATCCACCTTTACCATCGGATATCCCGGGAAAGAGGTCGCCGGAAACCAATCCCGAGCGAAAGTCTTCCGCAAAGCCCAGGAACACCGCCAAATCCCCGGAAGAATGAAGCCCTCCAAAGTAGATCGGCAGTATGATGACCAAAAAGCATGCCGACAACAGTAAGACCAGACAGCACCATTGAGTCTCGCAAAGATCGGTAATGCTGTCCGTGAAATTTTGCATGAAAGGAATTGTTCGGGTCCATTATCCTGGACCGTCGATCATATTTTGTTGTAGAAACGCTAAGCCTTGTCGGGGCGGTATTGATTCTACTACAAAACACGGAACCCGGACTGCCAAGCGACGTTTCACGACCGAACGAAGTCACTGTCGACCAGCAATTGGAGAATTCGCTGAAATTGATCAGATCAGACGCTGGGAGACGGTCTCAACGAAAGCAATCTGACATTTGGCCGGTCATCGAATGTGATCAGAATTCAGTGTTCTCATATTCGGAAACGATTTCCTAGTGACTTTCATCAATTTCCGCGTTGCTTTCTTTGCCAAATTTGGGTTGGGGTGTAATTTAATAACTGAATCAAATTTCGCTCTTACAACCCTGGCAAAATATGGACACCACTTTTAGCTACGACGAGGTTCCTTATCCGAGTTTTACGTTCCCGCAGACCCATCCGGACCGCCTTGCGACCATCGGAGCGTTTTACGGACTTGATACAGCGCCACCTGAAAAATGCCGAGTTCTTGAGCTTGGTTGCGGGAACGGCACGAATCTGATCTCGATGGCATATGCACTGCCGGAGAGTACCTTTGTCGGGATTGATCTGTCGGAGGTCCATATCAATGACGCCAAACAAGCTGCCGATACGCTTGGCCTCTCGAATACTAGCTTTCTAAAGGAAGATGTTGTCGAACTCGAAACGGTCGAGTTGGGCGAATTTGATTTCATCGTTGCGCACGGATTGTATTCTTGGGTGCCGGACTTTGTCCGCGATTCGATACTGGCAATATATAAAGATTGCCTAGCTCCAAACGGAATCGGCTACATAAGTTATAACGCCTATCCGGGCTGTCATATTAGGGATATGACTCGGGGGATGATGCGCTATCACGCAAAAAGCACGATAGATCCGCTCGAAAAGGTCGAACAAGGCAAATCGATCCTGCGATTTGTTGCCGAAGCAGCCGAAGGCGACTCTTTATATCAGACAATGCTCAAACTCGAACTCGGTCAGATCGAAGAGCGTTCGGTTCAAAACGTCTTTCATGACGATTTCGCCGATATAAACCAACCGTTCTATTTTCACGAATTCGTCGATCAGATCAGCGAAAACGGGCTGCAATACCTCGCTGAGGCTGACCCGATATCGTTGAACACAAACGATCTGTCCGCGGAAGCTAGGGAAATGTTCGGAGCACTCAGCGATGATCTGATCAGGCTCGAACAATACATCGATTTTGTTAGATGCCGACGGTTCCGATCTTCACTGATCTGCCGGACGAGCCTCAAACCGGTTCGCAACCCCCAGCCCTCGGTACTGAAGAGGCTTCGGGTTGCCTCTCATGTCGTATCTGCGGGTTCGCTTGACAACCTTTCCGATCCCGTACCCCTGAGGTTTATTGGACCCAACGAGGCTTCGCTTGAGATCAACCATCCTTTGACAAAGGCGACGCTGGTCTATTTGAAGAATACATGGTCAAGGTCGACTCCATTTCCCGAATTAATAAGGCAGGCACGGGAGCTGCTCTCAGAATTCGATGATAGTTCGATCGATTCTGAGTCAGAACGAACCGCCGCATATCTTATCCAGCTCTATGGGGCCGGATTTGTAAAGTTTCACCAGCACACGCCCGATTTTGCGATCGAGGCGAGCGAGTTCCCCATCGCGAGCGCTTTCGCACGTTGGCAGGTCTCGAATGGCTCGAAAAGCGTCACAACGCTGAGCGGCCTCAACCTCGAACCCGAATTCGAGGCCGTCCGCACTCTGATATCGTTACTCGACGGCACACGAGATCGCCAGGCACTATTCAACGAAATGAAAAATATGTTCGATGTGCCGAGTGACCAACGAGAAGCTTTCGAGGCCAACCTTCCCGAAATGATCGAATCAAATTTAGCAAAGCTGGCAGAATCCGGCCTACTCTTTGCATAGGCGTAATGTTGAGAAGTTGATCTGGAGCGGGCGACGAGGGTCGAACTCGCGACTTTCAGCTTGGGAAGCTGACACTCTACCACTGAGTTACGCCCGCTAATTGCGGGAATGATATCAGAATTCGTGTAAAGATATCAACGGTTTTTTGCGTGTAAGAGAAAATCGATCACTTCGCGAACTGCTCCGCGGCCGCCGTCCGTTTCAGTAATGAAGTGGGCGGCTTTTCTTACCGAGTCATGGGCGTCGCTAACTGCGGCGGCGAATCCGACTCGTTCGAAGACCTGAATATCAGGCGTATCGTCGCCGATGAATGCGGCGTCTTCCGCCGCGGCGCCGGATTCAGCGAGGAGCTCGGCGAGAGCTACTGCTTTGTCTTTGCGGCCCTGTTTAATGAATTCGATCCCAAGCTGTTTGGCACGCATTTCGACTATCGGCGAATTTCGGCCGGAGATGATGCCAGATCTGAAGCCCGCTTTATTCCACGCGACAATTCCCTCACCATCCCGTGCGTGAAATACTTTTAATTCCTCGCCAGTCGGCCCGAAATAGAGACGCCCGTCGGTCAGAACACCATCGCAATCCATCAGCAGCAA
Source organism: uncultured Chloracidobacterium sp. (assembly GCA_964625555.1). GTDB lineage: Bacteria > Acidobacteriota > Blastocatellia > Pyrinomonadales > Pyrinomonadaceae > OLB17. The sequence continues at coordinate 73,796 of CAZVDM010000001.1, read as the reverse complement.
AGTTACGCGGCTCGCCCGTTCGTGCAATTCCATACTAGGTACCGTTAATTCCGATCGACATCTGACGGACCTTTACGCCCGGGAATTTACCGGTCGCCTTCACGGCTTTTAGGAACAGATTCGCCTCTGCGAGTGTTCGGCCTGCATACACACCGATGAATGCGGTCTTGTCGGCGACGCCGGAATAATAGTTAGTACCGGTCTCGACACAGTTTTGTGCGAAGACCTTATTATGAGGAAACAATTCCTGGATGGGCAGCCGCTCGGATTCGGCAAAGCTGGGAGCTTCGCAATTGCCCCAATCACTGAGTTTGACGCTTCGAAGTACGATGCCGTAAAACCTCTCAGATTCGAATATCGCAAAACTCTTTCCGGTATTGAAAGCCAGATCGAACGGCTGAAAGTCCTCGGCAGATTTGCAGGGAACCGTCGGGTCACCACAAACTTTGCCCTTCGCCTGTTTCTTTTGGGCAGTAACTTCGACCGAACTAAATAAAAGAATCAACGACAGCACGAAAAATATCAGTGTTTTTGCATTCATTTCAGCACCTCCAGTCTATCTGACCTCAAACATCTCGACCGCCGCGACCTTCCACCCGGATCCCACTCGAATCAGCCGATAAACTGCGGTGCCTGACTCCGGTTCCTTGGTCAGCAGCTTGATGTTCAGCATAGTCTCGACCAGAACTGTGTTGCTGTCAAGGCGATCTACACTCCGTACCTGCGTTTGCCATTGTTCCGTCGAACCCGAAATACCGCTTACGAACTTGGTGGCCTCGCCCGCCAAAAACATTGCGTCGAGTTCCGCCTTGCGGTTTGACGCGGCGGCACGATCAAAATCCGCGAAGAATTTATTGACGCTCGCATCGACGGCGACGCCGGAAACGACTTTGGCCCTTAAGTTTCTAGCCGCAAACGAAGCGCCGAAGTCCGCATCGGCAATGATCGCAGCTTCGGCGTATCGTATCGCCAGATCGTTTTGGTTTGCAGCTGACGCGGCTTGTGCCAAACCGACGTTTGCCCAGCCAAGGCTGCGGGCGTTAGGCGACTTTTCGTCCAGTACTGTCTTAAACTCTCTTTCCGCTTCGGCATTTCTATTCTGGGCAATTAATGCCCGTCCGAGGTACGTACGGACCTCATCAAATCGCGGCAGATCACGGAGAATTATCTTCGCGGCCGTTTCGGCACCGCCAAAATCCTGTTTGTCGAAAGCTCGCTTCACGGTTAGCAGCGGATCGCTGTCGGTCGATTCGCGAGGTGCGACGTCGTCAGAATATTCGATCTGCGGGTAAAGCTTGTCAGTATCGATCTCGACGCGTGTGATCTTGCTTGTCGTCTTAAACGTGATCTCGCCAAAACTAAGCGATTTCAACGTCGTGGATGATTCAATCGGCGAGCCGGACTGCAAGGTCGCTCGAACAGTGACAGTGGCATCAATCGCTCCGGTGTTGCGGAGCGCGACCTTCGCATCGCCGCCGGAGATTTGCGGCAATCCGACCAGCAAATTCATTTCCGTTACTTGGTCAAAAAGGTAGTCAATAAGTTCTTTGTTTTCTGCGAATGCGTTCCTTAGTTCTGACACGGTCAGGTCACCGTCGAGTGCATTTGCTTTCAGGATCCTTGAAAATTCGGCCGGCCCGACCCGTTTTGCGATCAATCGCCAGGCCATTGCACCTTTATTCGCGACTTCAGGAAAATAAAAATCATCAAGCGGCGAGGTCCGGCTCATCGGTGCATCACGTTTTGAGATCGCGGCATAAGCGGTCCGCTGCCGCAATCGTTCGATGTCGGCGACATCTTTGCCGAATTTGGATTCTAGAAACTCAGTCGCGATTAGGCGGGTCAGCCCCTCGCGAACGACTCCATAACCGTCGCCTGTAGCAGCGATAGACCCTCCTATCCATGTCCTAACGGCGGATTCAGCTAGGATCATTGCCGTAAGCGAATCGACCTTTGACCGTCGAAATACCGCTTCGTCGACCAAGATCGTTCCCGCACTCGAATATCCCGCTCCGCGCCGGACCGCGACAATTCGGAGCGGCACATCAGGAGAGCTTCCCAGATATCCTACTGTGAATGCTCGTGCCTCGGCGACGATCGCCGACATCTCCGACGCGCGTTTGAGCCCCTCGGCAGACGTGCTTTTTGGAGCGAAGACAGCTACGCCGTTTGAATTTGAAACATCCCAATGCCCGGTCGCAAAAAATGGCTGGGAACCTAATTTCTGATCGAATGATCCGCCCGCCTCGGTTCCTGACGCGATCGCCGTCTGGCCGCCGGGCGCGATAACCTTTATTCTGACGGGCGCCGAGTCCGCACCTCGGCCGTAAAACCAGCTATTCGGAGTCGGATACCAAAACGAAAGCGGCAAGAAATGAGCCCCTGCAGGTGATATCGAACTGACACCCGAATTGTCTTTGAGAGTCAGCTTATACTCAACAACAGCGGTAATGACCGAACCCGCTGCGGCCGCAGGCAAACGGACCACATTTCGCTGGAGACTCGAACTTGCATTTATCTTTTCTTCGCTCTTGGAAAACTCGACTACCGATCCGTTTATCTTGATGCCTGTAACCTCAGCATTCGTACCGATCCTGAGCGTCAGCGTCGTAGCCGGTCTGCTCGATACGTTCATCAATTCCAACGATGCTCTAGAGGTCAATACGCGCTCACGTTCCGAAGCCGGCAACGTTGCCTCGATGTCGTACTTTTGCACTCGCCAGGTTGCGGCAGAACGCGTCTCGTCCTGCGCAACAAGCGCGGAAGTCAATAGTAAGACGATAACGAGACAAATAGTTAAGCGAAGTTTCTTCATTGTGATCACGAGTTTACGATCGAATGGATCTCACGGAGTTTGGTCAAAAGCTTTTCCAACCGGCTGAGGGGCAATTGGTTCGGCCCATCGCTAGGAGCTTTCGCGGGGTTGTCGTGGACCTCCATGAAAACAGCATCAACACCGCATGCAACACCGGCGCGAGCAAAGTTTTCGATGTATTGCCCCTGCCCGTCCGTTGCCTTGCCAAGTCCACCCGGCAACTGCAGCGAATGCGTCACGTCAAATACAACGGGCACGCCAAACTCACGCATTATCGGGAACGATCGCAGATCGACAACGAGATTATTGTAGCCGAAACTCGCTCCGCGTTCGGTAAGCAATATCTTCTCACATCCGGCTTCGCTCAATTTATCGACTATATTCTTACAATCCCACGGAGCGAGAAATTGGCCTTTCTTAACATTCACCGCTTTGCCGGTCTTCGCCGCGGCAACGAGCAGATCTGTCTGACGGCACAAAAACGCCGGGATCTGCAGCATATCCGCGACCTCGGCGGCCTTTTCACATTGCCACGGTTCGTGAACGTCTGTGATCACAGGCACGTCGACTTCGCTCTTCACCTGAGCCAAGACCTCGAGACCAAACTCCATTCCCTGCCCCCGAAAACTCTCGATCGAGCTTCGATTTGCTTTGTCAAACGATGATTTGTACACAAAATCGACGCCGACATTGGCGCATATATCCTTTATCTCCTGCGCCATAAACATTGCGTGCTTGGCCGACTCGACGACGCAAGGGCCCAGAATGAACGACAAGCGGCCGTCGCCGAATCTCACTTTACTTACATCAAATACTTGCATATCGAAGGGCACCACGGATGCACACAGATTAGCACAGATAAAATCAATCCAAAATCCGTGTATATCTGTGCTTTATATGTGGTTAATTATCTTTTTCTCTATCTCAGACCAAACGTCAATGCACCCCAAAAGCTCTCCCAATCAACGTCTCCACAGTTCTTAGCGCATCGCTGCATATGTACAAGTCGAATTAGCCAGACGCCTTTATTCATGAGTTTTACGGTGAATTTGCCGTCTTTGTCCGTAGAGAATTTCTGCGACGAGTAATTTTCACCGTCACGGTTGTCGGCAACAACAGCTCGATCGGCAAGCGGAAAGCCCGAGAAATAGACCTGCAGTTTCAGATTGTCACCGACCTTTTTGGAATATGGATTCTCGAGCGGGACGATCTCGATCTTTGATCCGACACGCGTTTTTGCCGAACCCGTGCGGCTGTCGCCGACCTGGATAAGTGTTTTCAGATAACGCGAATAGCGTTCACGGCCTTCTTTTGCCGATTCGCCGAGACGTTTGCGTTCGGCTATTATGTACTCCATTCCGTCCTCACGGAGATATTCGTCAAATTTGTCTGCATCGAGCTTGATATACGACCAGTTCCGTTCCATCGACAACAGGAATGTTCCTGCATGATCTGAGGCGAATTTAAGTATCGGCGATCTACCGTCTTCGGCAAGCGGCCGCACATCAAATACCTCGCCGGCTGAGAACATCTGAAATGAATCAGTTTTCGACGCTTGATACGTTCGCTCCTCTTCTTTCTTCAGAGCCGAACCGACAAAAAGGCGAAGGTCCGTCCGTTCGTTTACACGCGAAAAGAAATTGTCATACTCAAACCAGTATTCGTGGGCGAAAGTACTGATATTGAGCATGACTAATACTGTGATCGCTAACAGCACTCTCATATTTCAAATTTCCCATCAACCGGCAGTTTGGGCCTAGCCATTTTCCGCCTCAAATTCTTCGGTATCTACTTCGGAACGTTCGGGCATTTCGATCGCCGAATCGCTCGAAACGTCGTGTTCGAGATTTTCACTCCGTAGACGATTTTGCCATGCTGCTTCGACAAATGAGACGAACAGCGGATGAGCGTCGAGCGGCTTGGATTTATATTCGGGATGGAATTGGCATGCGACAAAAAAGGCATGCGTTTCACGCGGCAATTCGACCATCTCGACGAATTTGCCATCCGGCGAGATGCCGCTGAAAACAAGGCCCTCACGCTCCAGCGCATCACGAAATTCAGGGTTGAATTCGTAGCGGTGGCGATGACGTTCGCCGATCTGGGCTTCTCCGTGATAGATCGAACGGGCGAGCGAGTCCTCCGACAAATCGCACGGATATTCGCCGAGACGCATTGTGCCGCCGTATTCTTCGATGTCAACGAGGTCGCGAAGTTTGAAGATGACCGGAAACGGCGTTTCTTCGTTAAATTCCGTTGAGTCAGCATCGCGAAGCCCGCAGACGTTTCGTGCGAACTCAATACAGGCCGTCTGCATGCCTAAACAGATTCCAAAGTACGGCGTACCCGATTTGCGTGCATATTTTATGGCCCTCAGCATGCCGCCTATACCGCGTTTACCAAAACCGCCCGGCACGAGGATCGCATCAAAATCCTGCAGCTCGTTCTCGTAGCCTTCTTTCATCAGGTTTTCGGACTCGATCCAATTAACGTTTACGCGCAGATTGTTCGCGACCCCGGCGTGCGTCAGTGCCTCACGCAGTGATTTGTAGCTGTCTTCGAGTTCGACATATTTGCCGACGATCGCGATCTTGACGGCGCCGCCGCTCGGATCTTTGATCGTTGAGACGAGTTCGCGCCATCGGGTAAGGTCGGCATGCGGAAAGCGTTCGGTAAGGTGCAGATTTGCAACGATCAGGTCGTCGAGTGCCTGTTCATGGAACGCAAGCGGCACCTCGTAGATCGACGGCACATCAAGTGCGGAAATGACAGCATTTTCCTGAACATTGCAGAAAAGGCCGATCTTTTTGCGCAGATCCGCCGGGAGCGGACGATCGGAGCGGCACAGAAGAATGTCCGGTGAAATACCGATCTCACGTAGTTCGCGAACACTGTGCTGGGTCGGTTTCGTTTTCAATTCACCGGCTGCGGCGATAAACGGAACGAGCGTAACGTGTATAAAGATCGCGTTGTTTCGGCCCTCTTCGTTGCCCATTTGACGGATCGCTTCCATAAACGGAAGCGATTCGATATCACCGACCGTACCTCCGATCTCGACGATCAGGATGTCCGGTTCGTGCATTTCGGCGACCTTTCGCACGGCCATTTTTATCTCGTCGGTGATATGCGGAATGACCTGAATGGTCTTGCCCAGATAATCGCCCCGGCGTTCTTTTTCGATGACCGACAAATAAATACGGCCGCTGGTCCAGTTATTCGCTTGCGAAAGCTTGGCATGAGTAAAACGCTCATAATGGCCAAGGTCCAGATCGGTCTCGGCTCCGTCGTCTGTCACAAAGACCTCGCCGTGCTGAAACGGCGACATCGTGCCCGGATCGACGTTTATGTAAGGGTCGAGCTTCATCATCTGCACCGTCAGCCCACGCGCCTCGAGCAAACACCCGATCGAGCTCGCCGCCAGCCCCTTACCCAAACTCGAAACTACACCGCCTGTTACGAAAATGTATTTGGTCATAATGTTTCTTCCTCGTTCAGAGTGCAAGCTTTAGCTTGTCCCGCCACGTACAGGCTAAAGCCTGCACTCTAAACTCAATCTTCCCCTTCCGCCTTCCCTTCCCGCTTTTTCTTCTGGAAGTTACCTTCCTTCATCTGCGCAATTACTTCTTTCGCCTTTGCCTCGGCCGGATCCATTAGTTCCTGCAAAGCGTTCATTGTAGCTCCGAGCGCCGTCGTGCCTTCTGCTGCGTTTCGCTCAAATTCATCCGAACTAGATACACGCGGTTTGCTAAGGATTTTCAACGCGACGATCGCACTGACAATTAGAAGGACAAAAAATCCAAGCCCGATCCAGTCACCCATAACTACGTTCCCGAGAGCATCGTTCTGATCAATTGAAAGTCTTCTAATGTGTCAACGCCGATCGACTGCTGATCGACCTCCACCACCTTTATCTTCGCACCATTCTCCAACGCCCTCAATTGCTCGAGCATCTCAATTCTTTCGAGTCTCGTCTGAGGCATCGCGGTAAATTTGAGCAAAAACTCGCGGCGATACGCATAAAGCCCGGTATGTTTTCGAAACAGCGACAGTAGCTCAGGTTTTTCGTACAGAGCTCTTTCCGTTCCACCGTGTGCTAACGCTGCATCCCTCGGATATGGTATTGGCGAACGCGAAAAAAAGACTGCGTAGCCCGCGTCATTCGTTACCACCTTAACGAGGTTGCCATTCATTAGGTCGTCGATGCTTTGGATGTTTTCACACGTCGTCGACATGTCTGCCGAATCGTCATTGACGAGCGCGTCCACCGCCGCCTCGATGGTCAGCGGCGAGATCGTCGGTTCGTCGCCTTGTACATTTACAATGATCGAACCCGCGGGCAGCGTTTCGGCGACCTCAGCCAAACGGTCGCTGCCTGAATGGTGGTCGGGCGAGGTCATCACTGCCTCTCCGCCGCTTTGATTCACAACATCCAATATTCGCCGATCGTCGGTAGCAACGATCACACGCTCAACATTTCTCGCCTTTTGCGTTTGAGCTAACGTATGCAGGATCAACGGTTTACCAGCGATATCGAGCAACATCTTCCCAGGCAAACGGATAGAACCGTAACGTGCCGGTATGATCGCGATGACTAATTGTTGTTGGATTTTCCCGTGTAACTCCACGGGATTTTAGGTTATCTGTATTTAGATGAAATAGCAAGATTGAAATCGAGTTTTGAAGTTAAACCTTGATTCGCTAAACTCACTCTCGTGGAAAATATCGAACAAACTCTCGACTATCGACCGTTGAATCCTCGCGACAATCAGATAGGACCGGACGTCGAACCTACACCAAACGATCCGCCGTGGAATGGCTGGGTAGCGGTCGGCACGTGGTTCATCAGCGTTCTGTTGATCATTATTGTCCCTTCACTGTTCTTGTTGCCGTATGCTCTGACGCTCGATCCGCCGATCACAGAAAGCGAAGCGTTGGTCGAATTCGCCAAAAATGATCCATTCGCGATCATTTTGCAGATCGTCTCGATCATTCCGGCCCATCTGCTGACACTGCTGGTCGCATGGCTGGTCGTGACCAGATTTCGAAAATATTCCTTTACAAAGACGCTCGGATGGAAGGCGGGAGGCATTTCGTGGTGGCATTATCCTGCGATCCTGGTTGCATTTGCCGCGATCGCCGTCGTGGTCGGCAACTATTTCCCCGAGCAGGAAAACGATCTGATCAGAATGTTAAGGTCGTCGAGATCGGCTGTCTACATCGTCGCATTTCTCGCGACGTTTACCGCTCCGCTTATAGAAGAGGTTATCTATCGAGGCGTTCTGTATTCGGCGTTTCAGCGGACAGTCGGCGTGCCGGCTGCGTTTTTGATCGTAACGCTAATGTTCGCAATCGTTCATGTGCCGCAATATTATCCTAGCTATTCGACGATCCTTCTGCTTGGTTTACTCAGTGTGATCCTCACCGGTTTGCGGGTTTGGACCAAAAATCTGCTGCCGTGCATCATCTTGCACACGCTATTTAACGGAATTCAATCGCTCCTGCTTGTATTGGGCTCAATGACTGGTGAATTGGATAGGCCGCCTGACCCCGGCGTGTTTTTTCACTTGATCAAATAAAAAAGGCGGGAGAAATCGAATTCTCCCGCCTTTTGACTTTCAAGGATACCAACCTCAGTTATCTCGCGTCTTTGTTCCGGTCGGCGACGGTACGGCGGTCACGACCGATGGCGTTGACGGAAAGAAAACGGGCGAACGGTCCGTATTGTTGTTGTTATTGATGTCAGCCGGTTCGCGGATCGGATTATTTGTCTTGATCCCCTCCTGAACACGAACGAAAGGCGGAAGCGAATTGCCGCCACCACCACCGCCGCCGATCTCATCCTCGCGGCTGCGATTCTTTGTTCCAAAAATGCTGGGTGTCGGCATAGGAGGATAATAGATCACCGTCGGTAGATCGTACCACCAGATGTTATTTCCAAACCAATATCCATAGGGCGAATACCAACCGCGTCCAAACGGCAAGAAACAATGCCCGCCAAACTGCGAACTATAGATCCATAACCCAAACGCATCGAACATGCCCCAACGGCCGCCGTTGTATGCATTGATAAGTGAATCTCGAACAACTTTATTCTTTAGAGAAGCCGTTGCCTTCGAGAGCATTTTTCCGCGTTCTTTACTCCAGATCGCAAGAGCATCCATTTCGTCACGGTCAAACTTCGCGATCGATGGAGCACCGTTGCCGACGGTCACTGCACGGCCCTTTTTGACCCTGCTGCTTCCATCAGAAAGCTCAGCAAATCCGTCCCACACTGATACTTTCGCGGAGCCGCTCGACGAAACGTCAACACGATATATGCCCGTGTCAACCAAAGTCACCTGACCCTTCGGCGTGAAAACTGTGACCTTAAATTCGTTGGTCGCAAAAACCTCGAACATCGCAGAACCGCTGTCTACACGTAACTTGAGATCATCGAGCGAGGTCGTTTTGAATTCGAAAGTCGAATTTGAACCAAGCCGAACGTACGAACCGGGATTTAACAAGATCTCGACCTTGCCTTCAGCTCCGGTCGAGACGCGATCGCCGATCTCGATCTGGTCGCCCTTAAGGAGTACGCCGCTGCGGCCTTCCTTTCGGATGACGGTTACTGCACCTTCAGTAAAATTGACGCCGCCGGCATTTGCTGAGATCACGTATTTATCACCGGCTGCTGAGAGCACGCGGCGATCCTGAGCTATCAGAACCGTGCCGAGGCACATTGTCATTGCGATACAAAATGCGAACCGAATTGATTTGATGGTCATGATGATCTCCTTAGGGAAGTGTCGTATGACACAATCTTATGCTTTTTCGGCAAAAACTTCCATTATTTTCGTTCAATTTTCCGGATGCGTGCAATTTGATGAAAATTCGAGAGTTTTTGCGAACAACCAAATTGCATTGACCGTACTCTAATCAGATGCCGGGCAAGCGAGACCGGCTGCCTGAAAAATGGCTTTTCCCTTATGGCTACTTTCAAAGATCCGGATATTTGTTTCGCACCGCTCGAAGTAATTGAGCGGCTGCTGCAAATTCGTCAAGAGCTGGGATTTGCTGAGACGATCTATCTCGACCGTTCGGGCGAACTGACAGATTTTCTTGACGCCTACGGGTTTGACATTTACGCTTTCTCGACGGGTAATGACAAGATCAACTACAACGACTACCGAACCCCGGTCGTACCGGGTGGTGATTTTGTCCATTGCTCGCTGACGGCACATTGATAGCAATTTCCAACAACTGAACAAACGCTCGGAAACTGTGAAAGAGTGAAAAAGTTCGAGTTTATCTCGCGATACTTTTTCACTCTTTCACTTTTACTCTTTACTAGCCTACTCCGCTTTGACGATAAACAACGTTCCGTCATCGTCTAGAAACTTGCGTTCGGTAAAATCGGCCACGCCTTTTCGTATGTGGTCGATCATCTTTTTTGCAGGCATATCGATGCCATCTAGGACGCGCGCGGCGAAACGTTCATTTCCATATTCCTCGCCATTCGGATTGGCAGCTTCGGTAATGCCGTCGGTATAGATAACCATCACCATGCCAGGCACAAAACGGATGAAGTGCTGGTGATAATGGATATCATCGAACATCCCCAACGGCATATCACCGTATTCGACGAAGCGGTATTCGCCGTCCGGCTGGATCAGCAGAGGCGGATTATGGCCGGCGTTCGAGAATACAAATGTTTTGTTGGTCGAATCGAGAAGCCCGTATATCGCGGTAATGAATTGATTGTCCTCGATCGAATCGCGCAGCAAATTGCTCACCTTTGAAAAAGCAATGTGCGGTGCATATCCGATCTGTACGCACGACCTCAAGCACGCCCGCAAGAACGACATCAGCAGAGCCGCCGGAATTCCCTTTCCGACCGCATCCGCGACAACTATACCGACCTGATCGTCAAACACCTTGACCCAGTCGTAATAGTCGCCGGAAACTTCCTCGGTCGGAAAAACATACGCACTGATGTCGAAATTTGGAACGACGGGGTCATTTTCGGGCAGCAGCTCGAGTTGGACCGATCGAGCGATCTCGAGCTGCGCCTGTATACGCTTTTTCTCAACGACCTCGTCATGGAGCCTAACCTTTTCAATAATGATAGCGACCTGCGATGTGAGGAGCTGCATTACCTCGAGGTCGTCTTCCGAATATGCGTCAAGGCTGTCGCTTTCGAGATCGAAGACACCGATGACGTGTTCATTCGAGATGATAGGACAGAGCATTTCGGACTTTGTCAGTTCGCGTGCCGCGAAATATCGCTCGTCCTTGCTCACATCGTGCGAGATGATCGGCTTGCCGGTCTGAGCGACCGTTCCGAGAAAGCCCTCGCCGATCTTCAGTCGCGGTTCGATCAGGTCAAAACTGATCTGATAGCCGCGAATTACCTTTGATTTGAAAACGTAAGGGCTCTTTTCTTCGGCTCCAAATTCTATGAGATAGATCCCGGCCGCGTCGTATGGAATTAGCGACCCGAGCGTGTCCATTACAAGATTGAGAACCTCGTCGAGATCAAGCGAACGACTGATGGTCTTGGTAATGTCCAGCAATAGACGCAGCTTGTCTACAGTCGATAGTTTTGGGGCGGTTGGTTCTAGGGCATCACTCATTTGAAGAAATTATCGAATCCCAATTATACACAAATTGCGAAAAGCAACGGCACAGGCAGCTTGAATGAATGGGCCTCAGCGACGTACGAACATTGGAAGTTAGCCGCTGATAAATTTGGTTGAGTATAGTTCCCAGAGTCGGGAAACCTTGATGCGAAATTCGACAAGCGGTTTGCTGACCTGAAAATGTCGTGCGATCTCGCTGACTGTCTTGCCCTCGTTGACCATCCGTTTGAGTGCCGTGTACGGGACCAAGGCAGCAGTTCCGGTCGAATAGGCCTCTTCCTCGATCGCCTCGTTATAATCGCGGGCGATGGTTTCACCGTTCTTGTTTTTATTTTTGATCGCAAGACGGCTTGGTTGATGGCCGAGAAAGACGTGGCAAACCTCTTCCATCAACGTAGCCCGCTGCCTCGCTTTTCCGTGTGTCGGATTCAGGATGATGAGTTTTTGCCCATTCGGCAGCGTGTGCGAAGCAGCGCCGCCTGACCATGAGTTCTTGCCGTCCCCAATTAAATGAGCCTTTGTTTCCTCGGTCAGCAGCGGTTCGATCGCATCGTAAGGAGCGACAAGCAGATTGGCGTAATGGGCGAGTTTAAATGGATCAAGCGGTTCGTCGTCGCGACGCAGTCCGGCAAATTCACGCAATCCCCGGGCACGAATTTCGTGATGCCGGCCTTTTTGTGTAGGTGGTAGATCAGTTGGATCCACGGCTATGGCCTTAACTCCGCATTCCGCACTCGGTCAGACTTCTTTGTATTCTGAATCAACATCTTCCGAAGACAAAGCCACTCGGTAATTCTTTGATTGCACTTGCTTTGTGATCAAAAGATCGTCCTTGGTCTTCAGAAGGTCGGCACGATTATAGACCGAAAGTTCGAAGTTGTAGCCATGAGTGATCGCATCTTTCGGACAGGCTTCGACGCAAAATCCGCAGAATATGCATCGACCGTAATCGATGTTGTAGACCTTTGCATATCGTTCGTCGCGTCCAACGCGTTCGGCATACGGACGCGGGTCGTCTATGGCTTCGATATAGATGCAATCCGACGGGCAGGCTGCCGCACATAGATAACATGCGACGCACTTTTCCTTGCCGTTCTCATCAACGTGAAGCAGATGTTGCCCGCGATATCGAGGCTGTACGGTGATCGGCACATCAGGATATTGGACGGTCCATTTCGCCCGTGGAATTTCGGAGATGGTACGTTTCATCCCCTTGATGACCGCAATTGTCGACTGAAAAACATCTGAAACTAACGACATAAATTAATTACTCTATCCTAACGAGAAAAAGCCGACATACCGCCCATTAACAGAAAAACGACCCCGTAAATTACGAAAGGTGCAATTAGGTCGAGAACTCCCAGTATAATCCCAACCGTCGCAAGCCCTTTTCCTCCATACTGATCGGGCGAACGATTGACTCGGCTCCTTGCCAAAAATCCAGTAATTATCGCCGCAAGCCCCAACCCGAGTGTAACTAACGCACATAAGACGCCTAGAAGTGGAATCAATATTCCGATCGCCGATAGAAATCCGATAACACCCAATACAAGCGATATAATGGCAAGCACGGAACTCGGCGAGGCGGCACCAACAGGTGGTTGCTGGAACGGCGTGTTCGACCCGATCTCCTGATTTTGCCAACTCGCATCGGGCGCCGGCGGCGGTGTCCATTCGGCGGGAGGCGATGACGTTGCCGGCTCAGCGATTGACGGATCAAATACCGGTTCGGGCTCTTTGAACGGAGGCGTCTCAGGGGCCGTGAATTGCGGAGTTTGAACTTCTTCAGCGACCGGTGCCTGATCACCGAACGGCGATGGTATTGCCGGTTCGGACGCGGCAAAAACCGGCTCCGAAGGCGTTTCTGCGGCAAACGGTGACGGCGGCGTAGCGATCTCAGGCGCAATGAATGCCGGTGGCTCAGGGGCCGCCTCCGGGATCTCCATTATCTGATCGTCCGCCGCGTCGACAGAGCCCAAGGCCGCACGCATTTCGTCCTCAGAGACATACATGGTCTTTAGCGGATCAGGTTCAGACGGAAGGTCAAGGACGTCATCGGGTTCGGCGATCGGTGCGGCAGTCTGAGGATAATCCGCGATCTGTGTCGCAGCCTCGGATTCGGCGGTCTCGATCGGTTCGATCGACATCACCGGGGGCTCAACCGCTACGGGCGGTTCAGGCTCGGGCGGTGCTGCAGAACCGGCCGGAGCGACAATCGTGGCATACGGATCGAACGCCGGGGCGTCATCGACCAGCGGCGTGCCGTCGACCTGACAAAACCTCATCGAATCTTCGAACGTCTTTTCACAACTTGGGCATTTTTTCATGAATTTAGTCCTGTCAAGTCCGTCTGCCGCAGCAGATGTGGCACTTTCCCCTTTTTAAGCGTTAAAGTTCTGCAACTTTTATACTTTACCGCCTAAACTAATTCAAGTTTGCTAAAGAAATATGCGATCTCGATCGTGGCATTTTCGTCAGAATCCGAACCGTGAACGGCATTCTCGCCGATCGACGTCGCAAAATCCTTTCGCAGCGTGTCAGGTGCGGCCTCAGCCGGATTGGTCGCTCCCATCAGTTCACGCCACGCCGGGACAGCGTTTTCCTTCTCGAGCGCCAGCACGACACAAGGTCCGCTCGACATAAAATCACACAGCTCGTCGAAAAAGCCCTTGCCCGCGTGAACGGCATAAAAGCCCTCTGCCTGCTTACGCGTCTGATGAATCAGCTTCATCCCGCGGATCTTAAATCCCGCACCCAAAATGCGCGAAATGATCTGTCCCTGTTTCCCTGCCCGAACCGCGTCGGGCTTGATAATTCCAAATGTTAAATTGCTCATTATAAATTGAATTTTCCTTATTATTGATCTGATGGCTGCTGCAGATCTAGTGTTAGTGCCCCGACCTGCGTATACATATCCATAAAATTGAACTCGTTCCACACCTCGATCATCTTTCCATCTTTTAGATAGACGATGATCATACCTGTGAAATCTACATTTTGCCGCGTTGGCGCGACCCCGACCCCTTCGCCGTCATGAGTACCGGTGACGCGGCAGCGGCCCGCGATCTTATTACCTTCGGTCACGGTGTCTTCGACCGTTATCCGAATATCGGGAAAGGCCGAGATGAACGCTCGATGCAGACGCTTAAAGCTCTCGGGACCGACTATCTGACTTCCGTCCGGTTCGCTCAGCCCATAACCGACGACGTCGGCGGCGAGCATTTCGTCGATCGCGTCTTCGCTCTTATTATTCCAAACCTCTTCGAACCAACGGTGGAGAAATGTGGGATATTCGTTGTTCATCATTCATCCTCAGTGATCTTAAGCTTCTCGTGGTCATCCGGCGGTATTCGCCTCGAGGCCTTGTTCTGCATATAAAGCCCGAATCCCATTATGAGCAGCCCCAATACTGCCTGTCCTACGACGAGCCAATTTCGGGTCGGCGTGTTTCGTTCAGCCTCGCCGGCAAAGTAGTATTGCAGCGCACTTCCGATCGGCAAACTGCCCGCTAGCACAACAAGTATCCAGTACCAACTCTTCATCGTGAATAGTAATTGACCGGAATCGTTAGCCGGAACCGCCCGGCCCGGTCAGACCGTGATGAAGCGTTTCTTCCGACATCATTTCGACGATAGTGTCCGTTCGCTTTTGGTTCCAAACTTCGGCAAACCAACGATGCATGAGCGTGTGATATTCGTCTGTCATATTCTCGCGGCCGCCTTTTCAAAAGATTACCTGTCCCTCACGAGATATCGCCGCAACATCAAACTCAAGGCGTTCAAGAATTTTGATGGCAGCATCATCCTCAGATCTGTTTTCAAAATTGAATGTAAATCTTTTGTCCCCTGGAACGATCAGCGGGCTGCCTTTACTGTCAAAACGAGGAAAATAGAATGTCGCCTCTACTCCCAATTTAGAATTCGTCGTAAAATTGGCAAGTTGCCTTCTTTCACCTCGATCGTTCGATAAAAAAATATTCTTTTCGCGGCCTTTTACCAAACCCGCATTCCGGAGCAAGTCGCAGTCGCAAGTAATTACGATCACGTAATATTTTTCACACGCGGGGCAATCCAAAAGTGCACGATTTTTCTCAGTGAACTCCGCCTTCTTCGCGTCACTCATTGTATCAAAGCCAGATTCGATCTGACGTTTACGGATGATCGCATACCGAACATTCAATGCCGATCTCAAAGTGTAAGAGATCGACGTGGGTGCTGCCATAGTTCCGAGAAAGCTATCGGTAGATTTATGGCCCTCTACGATTCGACTCCATGCAGAGTTTTTCAAGATAGAATCAACGTCTCTAGCATCCCATGATTCAATCGGCTTCGATTCCCAGCCTTCGACCTTTTGAGTTTTTTGGCTCAGACCTAGTTCGCAAATCGACAATAGTAGTAAAATCGCCGAAAGTAAACGCATATTTGATATTCCGAAACGGTTCATGATCGTCTGGATCAGTCAATCAAAGTAAGTCTTTCACTGCCTGCCCGATATCAGCGGGAGATTGTACGACCTTGATCCCGGCCTCGGTCAGGGCTTTCCTCTTTTCGGCCGCAGTTCCCTTGCCGCCCGAAATGATCGCACCGGCGTGGCCCATTCGCCGTCCCGGAGGTGCGGTCTGGCCGGCGATGAAGGCGACGATCGGTTTGGTGACGTGGTCTTTGGCATATGCAGCGGCGTCTTCCTCGGCAGTGCCGCCGATCTCGCCGATCATTACGATCGCATCGGTTTCGTCATCTTCCTGAAACATTCTGAGCGCGTCGGTATGATTTGTGCCGATGATCGGATCTCCGCCGATACCGATGGCGGTCGATTGGCCAAGGCCTAATGCTGTCAACTGGCCGACCGCCTCGTACGTCAGCGTTCCCGAACGCGAAACGACACCGATTCTGCCCTCCTTGTGGATATGGCCGGGCATAATTCCGATCTTACATTTGCCGGGCGAAATGATGCCAGGGCAATTGGGTCCGATCATTCGCGTCAAGCGAGTCGATAGATACTCGTTCGCCTTGACCATATCGGCGACCGGTATGCCTTCGGTAATGCATACAACAAGCGCGATTCCCGCGTCAGCCGCTTCCATGATCGCGTCCGCAGCAAATGCGGGCGGGACATAGATCACCGAAGCGTTCGCACCGGTTTCCTTCACAGCATCGGCGACGGTGTTAAATACCGCAACGCCTTCGTGCGTCGTACCGCCTTTGCCGGGCGTGACGCCGCCGACTACGTACGTCCCGTAATCGCGCATCTGCAGCATGTGAAACGTGCCTTCTTTGCCCGTGATTCCCTGTACGATCAGACGTGTATTTTTATCTACTAAAACGCTCAATTTTGCGCTCCTTATTTTCCGTAAGCTGAATTAAACAATGGGAAAGTATATCACGCGATACCAACAGTCTGGCAAACGCAAAAGGATAGACATTTATGCAATATTGTGCTAAGCTTGCAACGATGAGTTAAGTACATCTCTGACGGAAATGCGAAATTTACTGTGGTAGTAAGCCAATGGTCGGGATTGATACAAGGAAGGAAAGCAACGTCTCGTTAAAAAGTTGCACGTCTACTCCCGGGCAACACAGATAAAAAGGCGCGCGCGCGCTGAGGTGCGAAAAATGGGACACTTTAGATAAACGACGTAACATACAATATTATCAACAGTTTATACGTCAACATGGTTGTCCCGGGACCGTCCCATTTGGGACAAAATAAGCAGATGGTGAGATTTTGCTGAACAAAACGCGGCTCGAATACGTTTGCAACATTGACCAAAGTTTTGAGTGCTGTCCAACCGCGGCAAAATTGATCGAAACGGCCAACTCGAGTTGGAACTCAATGCACATAATTTATGCGCGAAGTTTACTCATTTTATTTTGATGCCTTCTGGATCGCCGTTAAATCGATCCTCGAGCACAAACTGCGTGCATTCTTAACGCTTATCGGAATAATCATAGGCGTCGCAGCCGTAGTGGTCGTCGGAGCATCGATCAGCGGTCTGAAGACCTACGTCGTTGATAAAGTCGGAAAAGTGCTCGGCACAAACCACTTCATGATAACGCGAATGGCATCGACCGGACGTATGTCAGATGAGGAATTCGAGCGGAAGAACCGCAACAACAAAGACGTCATTTGGTCCGAATATCTCTATCTCAGAGCAAACTGCAAGAACTGCCTATATGTTGGTGCCGAGATCGGAGCGAACACGGACGTTAACATGGAAGGCATCGAAATGCCGTCCCTGCAGATCTTTGGCTCGACCGACAATATGTACGAGATGACCGATAAGTCACTCGAAGACGGCCGCTTTTTCACTGCAGAAGAGGTTACACGTGCGGCAAATGTCTGCGTCATCGGTACAGATGTGAAAGAGAAGTTTTTCGAGACGTCAGGTTCGCCTGTCGGAAAGATCTTGAAAGTTCGCGGTATACCGCTTGAGGTGATCGGTGTCGAAGGTAAACGCGGCTCATTTCTCGGGCAGTCGATGGATCGGATGATCTATATACCGATAACGCTTCACAATAAAATGTTTTCACGCACTGGCGGAATACAGATCCACGGCAAGGCGGAAAGCAAGGAGATGTTTCAGCTTGCGATCGACGAGGCGAAACTATTGCTTCGCAATCATCGCCAGCTTATCGGTAGTCAGGAAGAAACATTTAGCGTCGTAAATACTGAAGAATTTGGCTCTCAGATGGACCAGTTCACGGGTGCCATTGCGGCCGTGGTCGTCCCTATCACGATGATCATTCTGATCGTCGGCGGAATCGTGGTGATGAACATTATGCTCGTATCGGTGACCGAGCGAACGTTCGAAGTCGGCCTCAGAAAGGCGATCGGTGCCACGCGAAAGCAGATACTCTTACAATTTCTGATCGAATCGTCGTTGCTTTGCGTGATCGGCGGAGTGATAGGTTTGATCCTGGCTGCAGGTGTTGTGCAGTTGATCACCATCCTGGCCGGAATGACGATGACCATAACGATTGGCTACGTAATTTTGTCTGTTACGGTATCGAGCGGTATTGGTGTAATTGCCGGCCTTTACCCCGCGTGGAAGGCATCAAGCCTCGATCCGATCGTCGCCTTGACCCAGAGTTAATAACGATATGGCACTGTCAACATCATTACCGCGCGAAGTACTCAAAATGGCGATGGACTCTATCTATTCGCACAAGTTTCGGTCGTTTTTGACGATCCTTGGTATTGTAGTCGGCGTTATCACCGCAATTGTTGTTGCTTCGATACTGACGGGAATGCGAAATTCTATCGTCGCGATAGTTGAAGAATATGGCACGAGCAACATTTACGCATATCATCTTTCGACGGGATTTGGCCCCCGCAGCCGCGACGAACGCAATCGCAAGCCGCTCACTGACGATGACGCGACGGCAATATTGGCCCAATCGACAGCGATCAGCGACCTGACAACAGTTGCCCCGAATATCGGATCGTTCAATGGCGGATTTGACGACAACCTTGTATACGAAGGCAAAAACTACCGTTGGGCATTGACCGACGGTGTCATGCCCAATTACATGGAGATGACCAATATTGTGCTCCGCTCGGGCCGTTTTATTACGGAGTCGGATAATTACCAAAGGCGAAACGTTCTGGTCGTCGGCGTCAACACGATAGAGGCTTTGTTTCCAGGTGAAGAGGAAGATGCCGTCGGCAAACTCGTTCGCATGAATGGCACCACTTGGGAGATCGTCGGGGTGATAGAAAAACGCAAGGCCGGATTCTTTGGCGAGAACGAAGAAGATCGCAAGGTGTTCCTGCCGTATCGAACTGCAAGAAAAGCAGCTCCGGACCGCGAAGAAGAGCTGATCATCATTCAGGCAAAAACGGGCCAGATCAGTGACGCCGTCGCCGAGGTCGAAGGCATTTTGCGTCAGCGTCGAGAGGTGAAATTCGGCGAACCGAACAATTTTGATATCAAGACTGCCGACAACTTCATCGCCCAATTTGACGGCATCATCGGAGGTGTTGGCATCGCCGCGATCGCGATCTCGTGTTTGGGTCTGCTCGTTGGCGGTATCGGGGTAATGAATATTATGCTCGTCTCGGTCACCGAACGAACCAAAGAGATCGGTATACGAAAGGCGATCGGAGCAACAAAAGGGGCAATCGTACTGCAGTTCCTGCTCGAAGCTATGACGCTCACCTTTTTTGGAGGCATCATCGGCGTGATAGTCGCGGTCGGCATCAGCAATCTTATTATGCTGCTGATACCAAGTATACCTGCTCAAGTCCCGGTGTGGGCCGTGCTTGCCGGACTTGGCACGTCAATAGGCGTCGGCCTTATTTTTGGGGTTTTGCCGGCGCGAAAGGCATCCCGGCTCGATCCGATAGAGTGTCTCCGTTACGAGTAGTTATGCCAAAACTCGTCCGTTAGAATCGAACGATCTCTCCCGCTTTTGTATCACTAGATTCGTCAGACTCGGATTCATCAGCAGTGTCGGGATCTTCAACGGCATTCCAGTCCGTACTCTCTTGCACCGGTTCATAGCCGTCGGCGTTCACTTCGTCCTCGACAGGACTTTCGACGTTGCCGTCATTCCCAGCAGAGCCTTCGACGTTTCCATCCGTCTCTATGAATGGTAAGAGGATCTTCTCCATCGGAAATTCGGCACCGACAAACTCAAGACTAATGGTCGATTGAGACTCGTTCTTTTCGTTTAATGTGAGATTGCGGATAACCGCAATTGAATAGAAGTCATGGACTTTGCTCGAGATCTTAATTCTGTCGCCGACGTTTGCATCGATCTTCCCCCAGATGGACATGCCGCTGCGGCTGACATCACGGGACATTAGGGTCTCTTTCTTGCTGGTCCTCTTTTCCTGATCTCTTATTGACAACGACACCTCGAATCGACGCCATAAGCGGGATTCCTTTCTCGGCTTGAATTGAGTGGTTGCCTCTACCGCCTCCCAAAGCCCTTCATCGGTCATTCCGGAGATCCGGTATGACTGACGCGGGTTGATCTTGTAGCTTTCCGGCATCTTCTTACCGATAAATGCCACCCCGACATGATAGACGGTCTTATCATTAACCGTCGTCTTATAACAATTTTGAACGACACCCAGCATTGGATAGAAATCAGCATCGTGATCATACAACCGAAGTTCCGGCGGCATCTGCATCACAAGTGAAACGATCCTGCCAACAGGACATTCACGGGAGACCGTTAATCCGGCGCCGTTCTTTGAGACAGTGGTCACCTCCAACATCTCTTTCCAGGCTTCGTCAACATGTTCTTTGAACTGCACGACTGTCGTAACTTTTAGTGTTGTTCGTTCTTCAATTCTCTGTTCCACCGCGTCCTGATCGACAGGCGGCGTCTTTTTTCGCTTTGACATAAAATAGTGTGGACTATTGGGCTGCTACGTGCTAGTAAGGGAGCAATTGTCTGATCTGACCGAACAGCGTTAGGGGCTTTTGTTCGACCGTATAAAAAAGGGTTCGGCCGAAAAGTGTTAGGGACCAGGCACACGACACCACTCCGAATCTTTTCACATTCAATTGTCGTCTGTCAAGCTTTTTCGACAGTGGATGCCCTAAGAAGAGGCCTTTGCAGTCAATACAGTGGGGGCTATTGCGTGCATTCTACGCGGTTCATCGGAAAGTCGATAGCGATAGATCTACTGTTCGAAATGCCCTCGATCCGGCCGGTCAACGCCCTTCCCGACAATTTGTAAATGACCCGCTGAGGGAAATCGTGGTCCTTGTTTTCGAATACAATTTCGTTGTTTGACGACCTAATAAGCTTGAAAGCTGTTTCCGTTGTGTTGGCCTTGGGCTGGGCGACAAAATATAAACCATCCTCACGCTGCTCGATCCGCATGAACTCATAATCAACGGTCTTTTCCTTCTTCACCGTTCTTCCCATGCCAAGGATCGAGGTGCCGGCCGGCGACATCCATTGTTCGGTTACCAGCAATTCGTTCTTTGGTTCTCGGCGTTCCCAGCATCCCGCCATTCTACCAAGGTCGGCGATTGTTGTGATCTTCTTCTGACCAACCCCCGATCCGAAAACGCAAACGACAAGTGCCACGAGAGAAACGAATTTTGACATGCTTTTACTCCAATTCAACCGTCTGTTCATATTCAGGAACAATGACATTCCAGCCGAAACTATCGCGAATGTGACCGGCCATTGCCTCTGCGGCATCAGGTTCGCCGTGTGTCGTGAATACCAACTTTGGCGTGCTCCGCAGGCCGCTAAGCCATTGAATGACCGCCTTCCAATCGGCATGAGCCGAAAAACCTTCGACCTTTTCGATGTGGCAGTTTACAGGTATCCAGCGCTTCATTATCTTGACCTCGCGTTCACCGTCTTGGATGCGCCGTCCGGTCGTCCCGGCTGCCTGATAGCCGACAAATACGAGAGTCGCATTCTCATTCGGCAGCATTCGAATGGCGTGATGAAGTACACGGCCGCCGCTGAGCATGCCGGATGCCGAGATAATGATCCTCGCCCCTTTCATATCGTTGAGCTTTTTGGATTCATCCCGTGATGAAGTCGTCGACATCGAACCTGTTCTCAAGGGATGCCTCTTGTGAGCGAGTATCGAGGCGTATTCACGGTCATGTTCCTCATGCCAACGGTTGTAGACCTGCGTCGCCTGCGCCGCCATCGGCGAATCGACTATTACGGGCAAGACCGGTATCCGCTTTGCTTCTTCGAGCTCGCGGATCATATACAAAATTTCCTGGGTTCGTCCCACCGCAAACGCCGGTATCAACATCGGGCTGTTGCGTCGGGCGGCGTCATTGATGATGCGCGCCATCTGCGTTGGCGAATCGACATCGCCGTGTAGCCGATTGCCATAGGTAGATTCACACATCAGATAGTCACAATCGGGCGGCGGTGCTGGATCATTGACGATCGGCTGGTCATAATGCCCGAGGTCGCCCGAAAATAGGAACCTTATAGACGAGCCGTCCGCACGGGCGTTTTCGAGCTCGACCAGCACCAGACTCGCCCCCATGATATGCCCCGCCACCATGAAGCTTGCTTTGATGCCATCGCAGATCGAGACCGGATTCCCGTCGTTCGGAACCGGAGCAAGACGATCCAGTGCGCTGCGGGCGTCATCTTCGTCATACAGAGGCAATGCCGGTGTATGACTGGTCAATTGATGTCTGTTGCGATAATCGGCTTCTTCTTCCTGTAGCCGGGCCGAATCCGGCAGCAATATCTTAAGCAGATCACCGGTGGCACGAGATGTTATCACCTTACCCATAAACCCCAATTTAACCAGCCGCGGAAGCCAGCCGGTATGATCGATATGTGCATGTGTAATGATCACTGCGTCGATCTCTTCAGCACTAAACGGAGGATCCTGCCAATTTCGTTCCCGGAGTTCTTTCAGGCCCTGAAATAAGCCGCAATCGACGAGTATTTTCTTACCGTTATGTTCGAGAAGATACTTAGAACCGGTGACGGAACCCACGCCGCCGTAAAAGGTGATGCTTGCCATATGAGCGAATTTATCACAAAATCGAAAAGACCAGCCAATTAACTGATCTTCATTACAAGACACGATTTTCAAGTTTCTTAATTAACGTATTCCTTTGGAAACCAGACGACCTTACTCGGAATAACGGATTTCGATTGTTCTTTCCGTTCACGGGCGGCGTTTAAGAGCATTTGCGCTGTCTCGCCATCTTTCCAGAAGGTCGCCGCTCCGAAATTCAGATCGATCTGAACTCGCTGAGTTTCATTGACGGAATATTTGCAGTTCGCGAACTCAGTATGAATCCGCGCGACGATCTCGGCCGCAACGACCTCTGAAGCCGTTGGCAAGATCACAAGAAACTCATCATTCGATGAGCGTGCAAAAAAGTCCATTTGCCGAAGCTGGTCCTTAATCTTCTGGGCGACAAGATTCAAGATCCGGTCGCCTGCAGCGTGTCCGAACCGTTGATTGAGATCCGCAAAATCTTTGATATCCACTGCCAACAGCGAGAGTGGGCGGCACTCACGATTCCGATGTGATTCCGCGAGCTGATTTTCGACGATCATAAAAAACGCCCGCTCATTTGGCAGGTCGGTAACGGGATCGGTCAACGCACTGTTAAGATTTCGCTCAAACGAAAGCGACCCTAAGACCATCGGCGATACACGTTCGCAGACCGCATCGAGTATTTCTGGAGAGCCAGTACCAAACGCATCGTTTGAACGAGAGTACAATGCAAGCACCGCAAATACCTCACCGTTTCGCTTCAACGGTAATGCGGCCGCGGAGCGAAAAGGATCGGTCACTCCGACTGATACCGAGTTGTTCGCCATTATCTCCTTTCTAACGATCTCAACGGTGCCGCTGGCGATACAGGATGCAACGGTACCACGATCAAGTTTTGCGTCGAGTAAATGTAGATCTTCTGAGTCTTGGCCATCGGTCCGTACCGATCGAACCTCGTCCCCGTCGATCATGAAAAGCGAGCAGACGTCGAACGGAACCAAGTCGCGAACGCGGCTTGTCATTAACCGAAACATATCAGAAGACTTCAAGGAACCGGCGAAATATGACGCAGCTTCTTCGATAGAAAGGAGTTTGCCTTCAATGTCCTCATCTGGGATCAACGTATTCGATGACCGTCCGTACCAACGAGAATGTTCATCATGCCCGATAAGAGCTATTCCGCAATATGTTAAGAAGACGACAATGATCGCGGAAAAGGCTTTTAACTTCGTCTCAACGTCAAAAGAGGAGCTTGCCAGCACAAATGATGCAACGATCGCCCCGAGCGATACGCCAATAAGAAGCACCGGATTGCCCATATGCGCAGTTTGAGTTTTCACACCAGTGTTTTGCGGTTCCGAAAGTTTCATCTTAGACGAGCGACGGCGGGTTGTGAGGCCGGAAATAATAGGAAATATTTCCACACTCAGAATAACTTTTTTCGCGACACCTCGTCAACGTTTTTCCGCGCAGCTCAATGATTACGGGCATTGTGCGAACTGCGGAAAATTCGACACTTTCCCGTAAAAAAATAATCATAAAAAAGCTCATTTTTTGTCGATTTTGAGTTGACAAACGCTTCGCGTATTTCTATTCTCTCGTTTGCCGAGAAAAAGAAAGAGTTCGCGGCAAAACGGTTGTGTTTCATCAACCGAACCCTGGAAACAGGATTAAATTATCTTTGAGAAAGAAAGGAGTCTTACTAAAATGACAAAAGTATTTGTATTATCAGCAGTTTTGGGCCTCAGCGCTCTCGGAATGGCTTGCGGCGGCGACACTGCAGCTAACAACAAGAACGGCAACACCAACGTGAAGCCTGCAACGCCGACGACGACCGCACCGGCGACCCCGGCAACGACCGCACCGGCAACCCCGGCGACGACCGCACCGGCAACTTCGTCGACCATGAAGCCTGCAGACACCAAGCCTGCAACGCCTGCCACAGCGAAGCCTGCAACCAAATAGTATTTATAGCTCTTGAGCTATTTACTGAGAGACCCGATCGTTTTACGATCGGGTCTACTTATTTTTATGACGCCCATCGGAGATCAACTCATCCGCATTTCCTACTTTAGATCGAGTTCTTCAATTGTGGTCCCCGGTCGTTGGCATACGAAGTTCTCACAAACAAATGCTGTCGGCTTACCGTTTTCCATGCTTCGGCCTACCAAAAGCGGGATCAGTTCCGAATCACGCCCGGGATCGTCCGAGATCGCAATAACTGTATTTGGCAAGTAGCGTCCCAGAATCTCTCGTTCAAGTTCATTTCCTTTTTCGCCGATCACGGCGATCTCTTTTGTTTCACCCAGATGAAATTCAAGTGCCGAAAGCGCACGGCCGAAGCCTTGAGGATGTCGACGCAGTTGCGTTGCGGTCAGCCGCAAAACCGAGATGGCAAATCTCTCATATTTTTCATCGTCCAGCAGTTTAGCCAATCGAAGCAAAACGTCGGCTGCAACAGAATTCCCGGAGGGTGTTGCGTTGTCATAGAAGTCCTTATTGCGAACAATCAAGTCCTCGTGGTCGTTTGATGTAAAGAAAAATCCTCCATTGTCGGCGTCCCAAAACTCGGTGATCATGAGGTCCGCCAGACGCTGTGCTTCTGCCAGATATTTGGTTTCACCCGAAACCTGATAAAGGACCACTAGTCCGTCGGCAACATTTGCATAATCTTCGAGGTAGCCATTCAGCTTGGCCTGGCCATCTTTCCATGTTCTTAGCAGCATTCCATTGCGTTGCAATTCCTCTTCGATAAACTCCGCATTTCGCTTAGCGATCTCGAGATATTCGTCGTTTGCCAAAACGGCCGCCGCATCCGCGAATGCGGCGAGCATGAGTCCGTTCCAGGCCGTCAGTATTTTTTCGTCGCGGTTAGGCTTTATCCGCTTTTCACGCTCATCAAAGATGTTTGCTCGTATATGATCTGCGGGAGCGGGAATTTCGGTGTTCTTGATGTTTAGAATGTTGTGTCCCTCAAAATTCCCTTCCTTCGTCACGTCATAAAAGGCGCAAAAGGCTTGGGCGTCCTCCGTGTCCAATATTTTCCCGATCTCTTCGGGCGTCCAGACAAAAAACTTCCCTTCTTCGCCTTCGCTGTCAGCGTCTTGCGTTGAATAGAATCCACCTGAGGGATGTAACATTTCCCTCCGAATATACCCGAGCGTTTCGACGGCGATCCGCTTGTACAGGTCGCTACCGGTCACCTGGAAAGCATGCAGATAGACACGTATCAACTGTGCATTGTCGTAAAGCATCTTTTCAAAATGCGGCACAAGCCAGATCGCGTCGACAGCGTAGCGGTGAAATCCGCCGCCGAGCTGATCATATATTCCGCCCAGGGCCATCTTATCGAGCGTGTGGGTCACGATCGATAATGCCTTGTCGTCGCCTGTTCGGTGGTGATATCTGAGCAGGAATTCAAGCGACATCGCCGGCGGGAATTTCGGCGCTCCGCCGAATCCGCCGTTCACCGAATCGGATGTTCTTGTAAAACTGGTGAATGCGTGATCGAGGAGGTCTGTTGAAAGGCCGCCGGGGGCCGAATCAACGATGTTCAACCGCCTTAATTCCGCGACCATATCGTTTGCCGACTTTTCCAACTCATCTCGTTTATCCCGGAATGCATCTGCAATACTCGTCAAGATCTGCGGCCACGACGGCATGTTGTATCGCGGAGCGGGCGGAAAATAGGTGCCACCAAAAAACGGCCGCTTGTCCGATGTCAGAAACACATTCATCGGCCAACCGCCGCGACCGGTCGTCAGCTGAACGAAATTCATGTAGATCTGATCGACATCGGGACGCTCTTCCATATCGACCTTAATATTGACGAAGTGTTCATTCATTATCGCCGCGACAGATTCGTCCTCGAACGATTCGTGCTCCATCACATGACACCAGTGACAGGCCGAATAGCCGATACTGACCAACACAGGCTTATTCTCGGCTTTTGCCAACGCAAACGCTTCATCGCCCCACGGATACCATTCGACGGGATTGTAAGCGTGCTGGAGCAGGTATGGGCTGGTCTCATTAATGAGGTGGTTCGTGAATCGTGTCGTCGTTTCCATGAAATTATTGTTTCACGCCACAACAGATTTTTGAAACCCCTCGATCATTCTGTTATATTAGGCTCATCTTTTGTTATGACACCACGATGCGTCTCAAAACTCCGGCCTATGAAGCAGCGTGCCAATCTTTTCGCTGGTGATTAACCCTCCCGATCTGTTGAGCCAACGGTCGTTGACCGTTTCCATTCCGTAGACTAGACAGCGGTCACCGACCGTGTGCTTAACCATTTTGGAGAAATATCATGACACCATCGACAGAATTCCAGCGTCCCGTTATCAAAACAGAACTTCCTGGACCAAGATCACGTGAAATAATCGAAGCAGACGCGAAATACGTTACGCCGAGCTATCCGCGGCCGGACTATAAACTTGTCGCCGAAAAAGGATACGGCGTTTGGATCGAAGATCCCGACGGCAACGTTTTTCTTGATTGCAACGCCGGCGTCGCCGTTTGCTCGACCGGACATTGTCATCCTGAGATCGTGAAGGCGATCTCTGATCAGGCTGCCGAACTCATACATCTCTGCGGCACAGATTTCTATTATCGCCACATGCCAGCCCTCGGCAAGAAGCTCGATGAGATCGTGCCGATCGAAGGGCCGACCAAATCGCACTTTGCCAACTCCGGCGCAGAGGCTATCGAAACGGCACTGAAGCTCGCGATGTACCACACGCGGCGTCAAAAATTCATCTCGTTTTTTGGTTCGTTCCACGGACGAACACTGGGAGCGTTGAGTCTCACGAGTTCAAAAAAAGCCCAGAGGCTCGGCTTTATGCGGCAGGCATTGGACGTCGTTCACATTCCGTATCCCAATAAATATAGGCATTTCGTGACCAATGAAGCTTCTGACGAGGCGACGATCACTCGCGACTGTATCAACTGGATCGAAAAGAAACTCTTTCTGACAACAACGCCGCCCGAAGAGGTTGCGGGCATCATACTCGAAGTTGTACAGGGCGAAGGCGGATATGTTCCGGCTCCTACTCCGTTTGTAAAAGAACTCCGCCGGATCTGTGACGAACACGGAATAATGCTCATCATCGATGAGGTGCAGTCGGGTATGGGCCGAACCGGCAAGATGTTCGCCCTCGACCATCACGATGGCATTAAAGCCGACATCGTCTGCATGGCCAAAGGCATCGGCTCCGGAATGCCGATCGGGGTTTGCACTGCCAAGGCCGAGATCATGGATTGGCACAAAGGCGCACATGCCTCGACATTCGGCGGTAATCCGGTCGCGATCGCGTCTGCATTGAAAACAATTGAACTGCTCGAAAACGGCCTCGTCGATAACGCCCGCGATGTCGGAGCATATCTTGAAGCCGGCTTGAACAAGCTCGCGGAGAAATATGATTGTATCGGCGACGTTCGAGGCTTTGGAATGATGCTTGGCGTCGAATTCGTTGACAGCAAAGCGTCCAAGAAACCGGCGCCGGAGCTGCGAGACCGAATTGAAATGGCGTGCTTCAACCGCGGGCTGATAATTCTTGGCTGCGGCACAAGTACGATCCGCTGGTCGCCGCCGCTCATTCTTGCAAAAGAACACGTCGATGTTGCTCTTGAGATCTTTGACGAAGCGATCGCCGCTTCGATCTAAGGACTTATAAACGCGAAATACAGAAACGACGCTGAAAAGTGAGAATTACTTTTCAGCGTCCTTTGTTTCTTTCAAGGTCGATTCCTATCCCTTTGCTTTCTTTATTTCCTCGATCATCACGGGAACGGCATCGAAAAGGTCGCCGACGATACCGTAGTCAGCGATGTCAAAGATCGGAGCTTCCGAGTCTTTGTTTACTGCGACGATCGTACCGGCGTTCTTCATACCAACAATATGCTGGATCGCACCGGAGATACCTAGCGCGATATAGACCTTTGGAGAAACCGTCTGGCCCGACGAACCGATCTGTCGATCGATCGGCAGCCATTCGCTGTCGCAGATCGGGCGAGACGCAGCAAGATCGGCACCGAGAACATCGGCTAGCTGCTGGGCAAGGGCAATATTTTCCTGCGATTTGATACCGCGGCCGACGGCGACGATTATCTCTGATTTTGTAAGATCAACTGTAGCTTTTGCTTCTTGGAATGGTGCTTCGGGCGTCATACGGATTTCGCCGACGGTGACATCCATTGTTTCGACCGATGCACTTCCCTTTGCGGCACTATCGCCGCGGAATGAACCAGATTGGAACGTAACGAAATATGGAGCATCGCCGCCAATCGAGACGTCAGCGTCGAGTTTGCCAAGGAAAATACGACGCGTAAGTACCAATTTTCCACCTTCGGCCGTGTATCGAATGCAATCGCCGACAACCTCGCGACCAAGCCGCGCCGCCACCTTCGGTGCAAAATCGCGCACCTGATAAGTGTGGGACATCACTGTGTATTGCGGGTTTACTGTTTTAATGACATGCTCCCAAGCATCAGCGTAACCGTCAGGTGTGTAGGTCCCGAGCTTTTCGTTCTTGGCAACAATGACCTTTTCGAGGTCATAACCGGCAATTTCTTGAGCAAGCGAGCAATCCTTGTCGCACGGTAGAACAGCAGAAACTGAAAGCCCAAGGCTCTTTCCGATCTCCTGCGCAGCCGCGATTGCCTCAAGCGAGGTCTTGTTGAGAACGCAGTCTTTGTGTTCGATAAATACTAAGATGCTCATAACTTTTAGGCCGACAATCTCTAATTATCACAAAAAGACCGCAGTCTGACAAACGCCTGACTGCGGTCGATGTGAACGCTTTCCCAACGAGAGCGGTTACGGGTTACGATTTGCCGCCGAAGAGGGAATATCGCCCGCCTGGCCAAAAACAGTCTGGAAAATTCCGGCCGTACTTCGGTTGATATACCAAGTATTATTTGACGGACGGAATACCGCAAAGTCGTCCTTCCGGTCTCCGTCATAGTCAGCAGGCTGAGGGATATCGCCCGCGAGTCCATGTTGGAAAGTTCGCAGCGGCGTTCCGGCCAAGCTGCTTTGCCGAATGTACCAGAATCCATCGGACCCTCTGAATACGGCTAAATCGGCTTTGCCGTCACCATCGTAATCAGCCGGCACAGGACTGTCGGTTGAGATCCCCCAAAGAGCCTGAATGGTAAGGGAGCCGTAATTTCCCGCACTTCCGCGAACGGTCCAGAGCCCTGTAGCAGGCGTAAATACCGCGACGTCAGTCTTTCCATCGCCATCGTAATCAGCCGGAACAGGTTTATCTCCCGCGGTTCCCAGCGATATCACATTATAGGAGCTATCAGAACTACGCAGAACATACCAGTTATTATCGGAAGGACGAAAAACTGCGTGGTCTGTAATGCCATCGCGGTCATAGTCGCCCTGAACCGGAAGATCCGTGGCGATTCCCCACAATTTAGCATTGTAATTATTTGCTGGACTCGTCGATGTATACCATGTTCCATTGCTCGGACGGTAAACCGCGACGTCGCTTGTTTCGTCACCTGTATAGTCTCCCGGGACCGGAATATCGCCCGTCGAACCAAGCTGTGTATTGACGATGCCGCCGGTTAACGGCTGCGTATGCCAAGTCGACAATCCACCGCTCGGACGGAATAACGCCAGATCGGCGCTTCCGTCATTGGCCGCATCGTAACCGGCGTTTCGGCAATTGTTGGTGATCGTTCGTTTGAACGTGTAACTCGGACAGGTCGTTGCGGCATTAATGCTGTGTACAACAATAACGTACGTGGCGCCGTTTGCTACCGAGAACGACATTGATGTCGCAAAATTCTGCCCGGTACTGAGTCCCGGGTCCGCGATAACATTTGTCAGAATGCTCGCCGGATTATATGAACCAAGATACGCGGCCATACTGATCTGGTTTGTAGCGACGCCACATCCGGTCGCATCGAGATCGACCTGCACGCAGATCGGGCCGCCGGTCGCGTTTGTAAAGGTATATTGATCGTGGTCATACGTGCCCGCCGATGTGGTTTGGGCACGGTTGAACAAACATGTCGTCCCGCGACCGTCGCGGAATAGCCGCAACGTTTGATCAGCGTCGCCGACAGAAATATCTCCGGTCGTCACAAGAGGAGCCCCTTGGACGTTACATTCGCCTTGTGCTAACGCAGAAAACATAGGAGCGATTAAAAGGATCATGAGAAGCACGGACAGTAGAGCTGCCGTATTTTGGATACATTTGACCAACATACTTTCCCCTCCAAAAGTCGTTTATTTTTGATTTGTAATTGCTACGACAATAGGTATAACCGAACTCGGCTATTTCTACAAGGAATTTCGGTCGAAAATCTGGAAGAAACGGTCAAATGATGAATAAAACCCGACTATCTTGACCAAACGAACTACCTCGCCAAACTTAGCGCAAAAAGCGGCCACTTTTCGATCAAGAGCCGCATCGTCCAAATTCATATCGTGCCAGATCTAAATAACGCGAGCTTCGTCTTTCAGTCTTTTAACGAGTTCTACCGCTCCGGCCTTTGCATCGCCGTTACCAAGTATCTGAGTCTGTTTGGTCTTGAGCGGCATATACACTTTTTGGATGGTAGCAGCCGAGCTAAAAGTGCTGGCCGATGGCGTGACGTCACGGATCTCTTTCTTCTTTGCGGCCATGATTCCCTTCAGCGAAGCATAACGTATCTGTGAAATGCCGGATTGAATGGTCATCAGCGAAGGCAGTTTGTATGTAAACCACTGATACCAGCCGCTCTCAAGTTCACGCTTGACGCGAAGTGTCTCGCCGAGGCTTGCTCGGTCGACCTCGATCACGATCGTGGCATGTGGAATACCGAGTAATTCGGCGAGTATCACTCCCGTCTGACCATAACTCGCATCATCCGATTGGAGCCCGCTGAAAACCAGGTCAGCGTTCTCATCGCGAATCGCATCCGCGATTGCCGAAGCGATCTGATAAGCTGAAAGGGTCTTGCTGTCCTCGACAACCACATGTATAGCACGATCTGCCCCACGCGCGAGCGCGTCTTTGATGACCGTCTTCGCGGATTGCGGTCCGAGAGTGCATACGACGACTTCGCCCTCACCTTTCGACTCTATAGTCCGCAAAGCTTCTTCGAGCGCATAGCCATCAGATTCATTCGTCTGTTGCGAAATATCTGCGTCATTGATCCATTTCCCGTCGCCCGCGATTCGTAGAACGGCATCCTTGTTAGCGACCTGCTTCATCAACACAATGATCTTCATAATCAGTACTCTTATTCGGAATATCGCTTAAATATCAAACACGCGTTTGTTCCGCCGAAGCCGAAGTTGTTCGACAGGACATAGTCCACCGTTGCTTCTCGGGCAGCGTTCGGAACGTAATCGAGGTCGCAGTCGGGATCAGGGAATTCGTAATTGATCGTCGGCGGTAGTTTGTTTTCATTAAGCACCTTCACAGAAAACACCGCTTCAAGCCCGCCGGCCGCACCGAGGGCGTGACCCGTCATAGATTTTGTCGAGCTTACCGGAATGTTGTAAGCGTTTTCTCCAAAGACTTTCTTAATGGCCAGCGTTTCGAACTTGTCGTTGTACGGCGTTGAGGTTCCGTGAGCATTTATATATCCGATCTCGTCGGGGCGAATCCCGGCATCCTTTAGCGCACGTTCCATCACACGAATAGCGCCGGACCCTGTCTCGTCAGGCATTGTCACGTGAAAAGCATCTCCGCTCATTCCGTAACCGACAACCTCCGCTAGAATGTTGGCACCGCGAGCTTTCGCAAATTCCAACTCTTCCAGGATCAGAAGTCCGGCGCCTTCACCTATCACAAAACCGTCCCGCGTGAGATCGAAAGGACGCGATGCGTGCTTCGGATCGTCATTCCTAGTAGACAACGCCCGCATCGATGCAAATCCGGCAACGGACATTGGCGTGATCGCACTTTCGGCTCCGCCGCAGATCATTGCGTCTGCATCACCGCGTTCAATAATACGAAAGCTGTCGCCTATTGCATGAGCACCTGCAGAACAGGCCGTTGCTGTCGCCGAATTCGGCCCTTTAGCACCGTGCCGTATCGACACATTGCCTGATGCCAAATTGACGATCGCCGAAACGATAAAGAACGGCGAAACGCGGTCAGGCCCGGAATTGAGCAGTTTCTCGTGCTCGCGCTCGATCGCCCAGAAATCGCCGATGCCGGAACTGATATACGTTCCAACCATCTCAGCGTTAGACTCGTCAATGACGAGTCCACTGTGCTTCATTGCCTCATCAGAAGCGGCCAGAGCGAAATGCGTGAAGGCTCCCATCCTGCGAGCTTCTTTCTTATCGAGAAAATTCAGCGGATCGAAATCCTTTACTTCACACGCAAACTTGGCCGAATATTTCTCGGCATCAAATTTCTTGATATAGTCGGCGCCGCTGACGCCATTCATCAACGCGCTCCAGGTGGTGGGCACGTCGTTTCCGCACGGCGTCACTAAACCAAGTCCTGTAACTACTACACGACGTTTCATAATTCAATGGAAAATGGACAATGGAAAACGGATAATGGCAATTTACTTTCCATTATCCATTATCAATTGTCCGTTAAACCTAGGCTGCCTTATGCTGTTCGACATAAGCGTACGCATCGCGAACGCCTTGGATCTTTTCTGCATCTTCGTCTGGAATTTCGATATCAAATTCCTCCTCGAAACGCATCACGAGTTCGACGAGGTCGAGCGAATCTGCACCGAGATCTTCGATAAACCGTGCATTTTCAGTGACTTCCGCCTCGTCAACTCCTAATTCGTCAACGTTGATCTGTTTAATCTTATCCTGTACTTCTGACATAATTTCTCCTCTGTTTATAAACTTTCTAAAGTATTTTTCAAACTGTCTAAATTCTCGATATTTGCGTATGTTACGTCACGGCTTATCTGCCGCACAAGTCCCGTTAGGACCTTTCCCGGTCCGATCTCAACAAATTTACCCACTCCTGTTGCCGTCATCGTCTCGACGGACTGCAGCCATCGCACAGGCGAAGAAACCTGGTCAGTGAGGTTCTCGCGAACTTTCGACCGATCGCTATTCACGGCAGCGTCCACATTATGGACTATGGGAAACGCAAAATCGCCATATTCAAATCTGCCGAGGTCGGCAGCAAGTCGTTCTTCGGCCGGCATCATCAACGCACAATGAAAAGGTGCCGAGACATTAAGCTTGATCGCCCGTTTCGCACCTTTTTCTTTCAATATCTCGCACGCCCGATCGATAGCTTCCGAATTACCGGCGATCACTATCTGCGAAGGCGAATTGATATTTGCGGGACTGCAGATCTGCCCGTTTGCTGCCTCAGCGCAACCTTCTTCGACTGTCGCAATATCAAGGCCCAAGATCGCAGCCATTGCTCCGACGCCTACCGGAACCGCCTGCTGCATATAGGCTCCGCGTTTTCGAACTATCTGCACCGCGTCCGCAAAATCCAGGACACCTGCCGCAACCAAAGCCGAATATTCGCCCAGGCTATGACCGGCAACAAAATCCGGTTCGGGCAAGCCCTCAGCCATTGACGCATAATACGCAGCGATCGATGCGGTCAAGATCGCAGGTTGAGTATTAGCGGTAAGCTGCAGATCGGCTTCTTCTCCGGAAAAGCACATCTCCGAGAGCGAAAAACCAAGTGCATCGTCCGCCGCTTCGAACACTTCACGGGCCGCTGCGAAATTATCAAAAAGCTCTTTTCCCATTCCGACGGCTTGTGAGCCCTGGCCGGGAAATATATAGGCAGTCTTCGACATACTAACTAAAAACTAAAATCGGATCACCGTTCCGCCCCACGTGACACCGCCACCAAACGCCGTTAACAAGACCAGGCTTCCCTCATGGATCCTGCCCGACTGGATACATTCATCCATGGCGATCGGTATCGAAGCCGACGAAGTGTTGCCCATCATCGCGATGTTCGAATAGACCTTCTCATCTGGAACGCCCAGACGCGACGCCACCGCGTCGGTGATTCGCTGATTGGCCTGATGCGGGATGACTATATCAATATCATCAACGGTATACCCTGCCTTTTCGACCATTTCAGCAGATATATCGGCCATCGAACGCACCGCAACCTTGAAAAGCTCATTGCCTTTCATTTTGAAAAAATGCTCGCGATCATCGATCGTTTTGTGAGTTGTGCCGAGTTTCGTCCCGCCGCCCGGGGCATACAACTGCTCTTCGTAACGGCCGTCCGATTTGATCTTTGTGGCCAGTATCCCTTTTCCTTCGGGCACCGGGCCAAGGACTGCCGCACCGGCTCCGTCGCCGAATATTACGCACGTTCCGCGGTCAGTGTAATCGACGTATTTCGTCAAGATCTCCGCTCCAATAACCAACGCATATCGAATCTGCTCGGTCCGGATCATCGATTCGACCATCGTCAGGCCATATAGAAATCCCGAACACGCCGCAAAAATGTCCATTCCGGCAGCATTTACGGCACCGATCTGGGCCTGTATCAAGGCTCCGGTCGACGGCATTATCTGATCGGGCGTAGTCGTCGCACACACGATCAGATCTATATCTTCGGGTTTGAGATTTGCGCGCTCAAGCGCCTGCAGAGCGGCGCGTGTGCCAAACTGCGACGTGTATTCGTTGTCAGCCGCCCTGTGGCGCTGTTTGATACCGGTGCGCGACGTTATCCACTCATCGTTAGTGTCGACCATCTTTTCCAAGTCGGCATTCGTTAAAATACCTTCCGGATAAGAGTGCCCCATCCCGATGATTCCCGCGTTGTATGCTGTCATTGGTTCGAATTAGAACTCAAGATTTGAACAATTTCAAAAATTTATTCGGATTCTCTGACGTCGACGATCTTGCGCCCCTTGTACATTCCCGTTTTCGGGTCAATTCGGTGCGGCTGCTTCGTTTCGCCCGAGTCTTTGTCGATGTAAAACTGTGGCGTGACCAGAGCGTCATGTGCACGGCGCTGACGCGTGCGTGAATGTGAATGTCGTCGTTTTGGATTTGGCATTTGTTACCTCAAAAATAATCGGCCGCAAAAAGCACAAGTATCGCAAAAGTCATTTTCCTGAATCTCTTGCGCCTTTTCGCGGCTACTTAAAACCTTTCAGAGCCGACCACCTGGGGTCGATCTCGTCTTCAATACATCTACAATCTATCAAATTTCGATTCGATCCGCACTGCGGACACAAACCCCTGCAATCGTCATTACAATAAACCTGGTCGGGCAAGGCGAGTATTACTTGCTCCCGAATAACCTCTGATAGGTCTATCTTTCCGTCAATAGCTATCGATTCGTCGAGAGCTTCGGGATCGAGAATGAGCTCGACACCCCCCGGTTCATTCGCTGGATCGACGAAAATGTCGTCAAATACGATCTCAAACTTTCGAGCGACGGGAACCAGACACCGAGTACAATCGATCAGTACTTCCGCATCGATGTTTCCACGAACGTGAGCCTTATCATCGACCCGTTCGGTCTCACCTCGGAACGAGCCTTCGCCGGCCAGTTTTGAACCGTCGATCTCAAGATCAATATCATCCGGCGTGAACGTCAGTTCGATCGCCTTCGGCCGAGCTACGACGCTTTCCAAATCTATGATCATCACCCGTAGTGCAAATATCAGCTTTCCACCAAGCAGAAAGCAAACGTTTATTATAGCCTTTCAAGGTTCACTGTCAAACAAATAGCTTTGGAATGGCGGCATGTGAACACTGACTCGATGCCCATTAGTCGCCTTTCAGATCAAAACAAATACCGACCGAACTGTTCGCTGTATTACAGTGTGTTACAACATTTTCAACTAGTCGGGGGCGATAAACCATTGAGATTCAATTGCTTAGACCGTCGAGCCGGTCCGTTTTCGGATCCGTCAACTGTCCACACTGTCCCGGGTGTCCACAATGTACACTCTGTACATGCCGTCCTGCGTGTCCACTTAGGGCATGGCGGTGGCGGCATAGAAATTGAGTTGAAGGCCCTGCTCATATCACAAATTTTACAATATGTTGCGATTATAGTCAATTGTTTTATGTATGCGACACGCCTGAACCGCTCGCTTCATCGAGAGAAGCAAAGCCGCGCTTTTCCAAGATTGCCGCTAACCCCCGGTTGATCTCGACCGCAAATGTCGGCCCGCCATATACAAATCCGGTATACACTTGGAGCAAGCTCGCACCTGCGGCGATCTTTTCAAAGGCATCTTCTGCGCTAAAAATACCACCGACGCCAATGATCGGCAGTTTGCCCTTAGAATGACGGTGAATTGTTGAAACTACATCGGTCGAACGGTCGGTTAGCGGCTTTCCACTCAGTCCGCCTGCTCCGATGCCGTCAATGTTCTTTGTTTTCAGACCGTCACGGGATACGGTCGTGTTAGTTGCTATCATTCCGGCGAGGTCATATCTGAGAGCAATATCGACGATCGATTCGATCTCGGCTTCGCTTAGATCAGGTGCGATCTTTACAAGAAGCGGCTTTTCACCAAGCTCTTGATTTCGATCTTGCAGAGCACCGAGCAATTCGTCCAAACTCTCCGCTTTCTGCAATTCCCGCAGATTTGGTGTGTTTGGAGATGAAATATTTACTGCAACGTAATCCGCAACCGGTTGAACGATGTCAAAACACTTTAAGTAGTTTTCGGTCGCTTCTTCGTTCGGCACATCTTTGTTTTTGCCAATATTTACGCCGACAACACACTTTCGATCGATAGCTCGCAGGCGGTCGGCGACAACCGCGGCACCGTCATTGTTAAATCCGAGCCGGTTTATCAAGGCCTGATCTTCCGGAAGCCGAAACATTCGCGGCTTTGGATTACCGGTCTGCGGCTCAAGCGTGACCGTGCCGACCTCGACAAATCCAAATCCAAGCGACGCAAGGCGATTAACAACGAGTCCGTTCTTATCGAAACCGGCGGCGATTCCGAGCGGATTCGCGAATTTCAATCCAAACCGCTCGACCCCGCCGATCGCCGTTCCATCACTCGATGAAGCAAAAATGGATGACAATCCAAGTTCCATCGCCTTTATGCCAAGTTCGTGCGCTCGTTCGGCATCGAGACGAAACAAGGCCGGTCTGATCAGGTTTTCCCAGAGTTTTGACATCGTGTTCGTGTTTGATTTTAGTTGAAGCGGCCGATTATCAAAACTTCGAAGTCGAAACTTTGAACTTTACCCGCACCTTTGTTACGATTTGCTAGCAAATGGGTGACGATATCAAACTGGTAGAAAAGTCTCGGATCATGGATTCCGCCGCGATGAAGCGCGCATTGAGGCGGCTCTCGACTGAGATCGTCGAAACAAATCATGGGGCAAAAGATCTCTACATTGTCGGCGTTCGCCGACGCGGCGTGCCGCTTGCCGAAAAGATCGTGGAAAAGATCGAAGCCATCGAAGGCGAACGGCCGCTCTACGGCATTCTCGACATCACACTATATCGCGACGACCTTTCCACCGTCGGTGCAAATCCGATCGTCAATCGAACCGAATTGGACCATGACATCGACGATAAGATCATTGTTCTCGTCGACGATGTGCTCTACACCGGCCGCACGATCCGCGCAGCGATGGACCAGCTTATGGATTTTGGCCGCCCGCGAAAAGTACAGCTCGCCGTCCTTATCGATCGCGGACGCGAACACCGCGAATTGCCGATCCAGGCTGACTTTATCGGCAAACTAGTGCCGACCAAGCAGACCGAGATAATAAAGGTGATGCTGAAAGAATTTGACGATGTCGAGGCCGTTGGCATTTTTGAAAGACCGTAAAACAGGCTGTATGGCCTGTTTTTTTTCGCCTATTGTTTAGAATGGACAAACCGTTCAGACGCAGAGATCTACTTGGAATCCGCGACCTTACGTCTGCGGAGATCGTAGGCATTCTGGACACGGCTGAGAACTTTAGCGAAATTTCGACCAGAGAGGTAAAAAAGGTCCCTGCTCTCCGCGGAAAGACCGTGATCAATCTTTTCTTCGAAGCCTCGACCCGCACACGCACATCATTTGAACTTGCCGCCAAGCGGCTCTCTGCCGACGCTGTCAACATAAGCGTTTCTTCATCAAGTGTCAGCAAAGGCGAAACGCTGCTCGACACGGCGATGAACCTCGACGCCATGGCACCGGACTGCATAGTCGTCCGCCATTCGAGTGCCGGCGTACCGCATCAGCTTGCCAAGGTAAGCAAAGCCGCGATCGTAAACGCCGGTGACGGAGCGAACGAACATCCGACACAAGCCCTGCTGGACGCTATGACTATCCGCGAACACAAAAAGCAGATCGCGGGCCTCGAGGTTGCGATAGTCGGTGACATCCTCCATAGTCGCGTCGCACGATCAAATATTCATCTGCTTACGAAAATGGGAGCAAAAGTGCGAGTTGCCGGTCCCGGCACACTTGTTCCCGGCGACTTTCAACACTTGGTCGATCACGATCTCGAGGTTTGCCCGCACGTCGAAGATGCGATAGAGGGCGCCGACGTCGTCATGATCCTCCGTATCCAACGTGAGCGGCAGGACGCTGCGTATTTCCCATCGCTGCGTGAATATTCGATCCATTACGGGCTGACCAATGATCGCCTCGACCTTGCCAAAAAGGACGCGATCGTCCTGCACCCCGGCCCGATGAATCGCGGGATCGAGATCGCCTCCGAAGTTGCCGACAGTTCACGCTCACTGATTTTGGATCAGGTAAAATACGGTGTCGCGGTACGAATGGCAGTACTCTATCTCGCCACCGGCGGATCGCCGTCTGCCAATTAGCACGAGTCAAATAAAACAGAAAACGGGCATTTCTGCCCGTTTCCTGGTTGCTGGCACCATAGATCTACCTAAAATGTAAATCTCGCGCCAAATTGGAACGCTCTCGGGCCGCCGGTTCCGAAAACGCTGTTCGAACGCTGCGTCGGACGAAGCGTCGTGATCTGATCGGCAGGAGTTCCTTCTACCGGAAGCACCAGATCGTTGACGTTCACCAGATTGGCAATGTTGAACATATTGAACACCTCGCCGATCAGTTGGACCCGATATTTCTCGCCGAAGCTAAAGTTTTTGGTCACTCTAAAGTCCTGCGATATCACCGAGTCGCTGCCTAGCTGCGTGTCGAGCGGCAGTTCCGCGATACGTGAGAGCGGGGTTCCAAACGGATCAACGCCGCCTGCTCGCGTGGTGTTATAGGCCCTGATCAGTTCGTTGATCTGGCTCACGGTTCTGATATTGCGGCCGATCGAACCGGCACCTGTTCCAGGCAAATAGGTCGCAAACGTACCTGTTCCGCTTAGATCAGCGCTGTCCGGCAAGAAAACACTCTGCGGAGTTCCGCTGAACGAAGTCGAGATCAACGAAAGCGTCCAGTTTCCGATCAGGTTTTTCTTGACCCACGAATCGCTTCTCTTAAAGAAAGGCAGCTCGTAAATCCCGCTGAATACAAAACGATGCTTCCGGTCGAGTCCGGCCGGGCCGAAATCAGAACGGAGGTTGTTCAGATCCGTCGGTGCCCCGCCGAGACCGAGTGCGTCACCGCTAAACGCCTTGAAACTCGACAACGCATAGCTCGCCGTGAATTGGAAACCGTTTCTAAACCGGCGATCGACCCTCGCAAGAATGCCCGAATATGTCGAAAATGCGGACGAGTCCGCGTACGGAACCGGGAATGGGAATGCCGCTCCGAGCCGCGGTCCGGCTACGGAATCGGCCTGGTTGATGTCAAAGACGTTGACCTCGTTCAGACCCTTTCGATAATTGTAATCTACCTGCAGCAATAGATTGAGCGGCAATTCGCGCTGAACGCCGATCGAATATTGCAGCGAATACGGCACCTGGAACCTGTTCGAAAAGATCGGCCCCGATACGGAACCGGTGCATTCGAGCGCCGTCGGCAGACTGCAGCTCGTCAGACGCGACTCGAGATCAGCTCTCACTGCCGGATGCAGCGCGAGCATCTGAGCAAGCGTGATCTGGCCGCGGTTGAACCGTCCGTCGCCGCCATATGGATTTAGCAGCGGGCTGACGATCGCAGTTCCGACCAGGAACTGTTCCGCACCGACCGGCCCGAGATCGGCCCGTTCGAAAAGACGCAGATTGTCGATCGTGTTATCGTAATAGAGGCCAAATCCGCCCCTTATCACGGTCTTGCTGTCGCCCATCACGTCCCATGCGAATCCGACACGCGGCGAGAAATTGTT
This sequence comes from uncultured Chloracidobacterium sp., assembly GCA_964625555.1. Taxonomy (GTDB): domain Bacteria; phylum Acidobacteriota; class Blastocatellia; order Pyrinomonadales; family Pyrinomonadaceae; genus OLB17. The sequence continues at coordinate 32,755 of CAZVDM010000001.1, read as the reverse complement.
GTCGTCGCGAGCCGACGGTGCCATACCGTCTTCAAATAGTGGAGCAACCACAGCCGGACGGCTGAGGTCGTGGTTCCAAAGATTTGAATCCCAGCGATACGAGAGGCCGTAATTGAATGTGAATCTCGGCGTTATCTTCCACGAATCGCCCGCGTAAAATTGAAAGCGATTGTTGATCGTGTCGCCGACTTGATTGAACGGCAGGTTTGGATCACCGACACCCATCGAAATATCCTGCACGAACGCGTTCAGGAAATTTGCCTCGGTATTGAACGGCAGCGGATTCCCTGCCGCGTCCGTAGAAAACAAACGAATTCGAACCGGACTCGCAAACTGAAATAAGCCACCGATCGCGGTCCTTTCCCAGTTTCCGCCGAAGTTGAATGTGTGATCGCCCTTTAGCCAGGTCAGATCCTCGCGGATCTGTACACGCGTCTGCGGCGTGACCTGCGGTGTCAGAGCATTTGTGCCCGAACGCCAATCTTGTTCCGGATTCAAACGGATCTCAGGAATGCCGACCGTTGCCGCGTCGATCGAATTTCGAAACTTGCTGAAATTGAAGACAAGGTTGTTGCTGACATTTGGATTGATCGAGAAGTTCCAACCACTGACCAAATTGTTGGCACGGTTCTTAACGATCTGGTCATTCGACTGAAAGATGCCGCTCGTGCTGGATCTCGGCACGATGCCCGATCCCGGCGGGAATGGGCCGACCAGTTCGTTGTCGTTGAATGAATAACGGAAGAAAGCTGATGAACGGTTATTGACGACCCAATCGACCTTTGCCGTCAATAGCGTTTCATCGAACGGATTTGGTGAAAATCCGGCAAAACTCGGAGCCCTTAACGGATTGAAAAGTGACGATCCGTCCTGATTGTTCCGCTCATAGCTTGCGAAAAAGAACAGCTTGTCCGAAACGATCGGGCCGCCCAAAGTGCCGCCAAACTGCTGCCGATCGAACGGGACCCGATCGGCCTGTGCCGCCAGCGGAATGCCGTGTGCCGAATCTAAACGGCTCAACGCAGGAAACGCCGCCCAGTGGTCGTCACGAAAATAACTAAACGCATTTCCGCTGAATTGATTGGAACCGGACCGCGATACGACGTTCACCGAACCGCTGCCCGAGGCTCCGGTCGCAATGCTGAAGTTCGACAGACCGACCTGAAATTCCTGTACGATCTCCTGCGAGAAATTCTGAACGGTCGTACCAACCACATTATCAACGACGGAACCGCCGTCAACCGTTATCTGAGTCGAACGCCCCGCCTGTCCGCCGATCGAAACGCCCGTAAAATTGGCCTTCGTCGGATCGAACGAACCTCCATCGACCTTTTCGGTTCCCGGTTGTAATTGTGCGAGATCGAGGAAATTGCGGCCGTTAAGCGGCAAATTCTCGATCTGTTTTGTGTTGACGACGCCCGAAACGGTATTGTCGGTTCGCTCGATCTGGGCCTCGGCAGTCGCGTTGACGGTTACCGTTTCCGCAGTTCCTCCGACTTCGAGGCCGACATCCGCCGAAGCGATCTGTCCGACCTGCACCTGCACACTTTCGAGCACCGATCTTTTGAATCCCGAACCCGACGCCGCGACCTCATACAAGCCCGGCTGCAGCTGCAAGATGCGGTAATGGCCCTCTTCGTTAGTGACGGCCGTTTTAGTGCTGTTTGTGGCTTTATTGCGGACGGTCACGGTCGCGTTTTGAACGACGGCTCCTTGCGGATCTCTAACCGTTCCTTCGAGCGACCCGAACGGGTCTTGGGCGAAAACTAACGACGTAAAAAGACATAAACTGGTTATGACTATTGATAGTGATCTTTTCATTTTCAACTCCTTAATGAATTACAAAGGAATCGAAAAGTGTTATACTCCTTACGGCTTGCGGCGCTTAAATGTGCCACGGCCATGAGTCTGATTCAGTCTCATTCCAACTTAAAGCCATCTCGGTTCGGCGGATTATTGTCCAGATAGAACGCCTGCTGTTGATGGCTTTAAGTGTATAACTACTCCTCTCGTCCCTTGATACCTACGAGATATGACCACTTCCATTGGAAGCGATCTCCAAAAGCTGCGTTTCAGCCTTTGATCTTTTTGCATTGCAATCCTAGCGCCAAAACATCGAGTCGTTCTGAAGACTCAATATTTTCACACATTTACGAGATCAATTCGCCCATGGCACATCGTCCGAACGAGTTTTGATCCGCCACATTTGTTGCCAATTTTGGATAATCGAACCATAATTTCCATTTTTCTGAAATTTGCCAACAATAAGCGGCCGTTATGTCAATCATCTTGTTTTGATACGCCCTACTCACAATTGGTTGCTCAATTGCTGACCATTTTTCGATTCTGGTCAGTATTTTTCTTTCGCGAGCGAACGATCCATTGAGGATTGTTACGTTTTTCAAGACGTGTTTGTTTTCCAACCGCAATATTTGAACGGATGGATTCAGGAAATTGTTCGAAAATGTAATAAACTAATCAGAAAATAATGAAGATCGTAATAACCAACGGCCATCTCATCGATCCGGCCGCAAATGAGAACAGCGGCAGGAACGTCCTGATCGAAGACGGCAAAATATCGGCTTGGCTGGGACAGAATGATCCCGCACCAGCAGACGCCGAAGTTTTTGACGCGACCGGCCTGATCGTCGCCCCCGGTTTCATTGACATGCACGTGCATCTGCGTGAGCCGGGACAGGAGCACAAAGAGACGATCGCCTCCGGATGTGCGGCGGCCGTCGCGGGCGGATGGACGTCCGTTTGCCCGATGCCTAACACCAATCCGGTCAATGACAACGCCGCGATCACGCGATACATGATCGAGCAGGCCGAGCGTGCCGGGCTGGCGAACGTATTTCCGATCGGTGCCATTACAAAATCTTCTGACGGCAGCGAGCTCGCGGAGATGGGCGAAATGAAAGCAGCCGGTGCTGTTGCAGTCTCGGACGACGGTCGTCCGGTGCCGAACGCGGGAATTATGCGCCGGGCGATGCAGTACGCACGCGATTTTGACTTGCCCGTGATCGATCATTGCGAAGACAAATCGCTCTCGAGCGGCGGCGTGATGCACGAGGGCCGCATTTCCCTGCTGCTCGGCCTCAAAGGAATGCCCGCCCTGGCCGAAGACATCGACGCCGTGCGCGACATCATCATAGCCGGCGACACCGGCGCGCACGTACACATCGCGCATGTGTCGACAGCCGGTGCCGTTGACGCGGTACGGAGGGCAAAAGCGGAGGGACTGAACGTCACGTGCGAGGTCACGCCGCACCACTTCACGCTTACGGATCGTGCGGTCGAGGGATACGATACAAATACGAAAATGGCGCCGCCGCTTCGGTCCGAAGAGCATCTGCAAGCGATCATCGAGGGAATCAAAGACGGCACCATTGACGCTATTGCAACGGACCACGCCCCGCATCACGCTGACGAAAAAGCTCTTGAGTACGACCGGGCCCCGATGGGCATAACAGGCCTTGAGACTGCACTTGGCCTCGCATTTAACGAGCTTGTTCACAAAGGCGTGATCGATCTGGTACGGCTGGTCGAGTTATGTTCGGCAAATCCGGCCCGTATTTTCAAACTTGCCGGCCGCGGTACACTTGCTCCCGGTTCGGTTGCTGATGTAACTATTATTGACCCCGACTTGATTTGGACTTACACTAATTCGAATTCGCGTTCTAAATCGAAGAACTCGCCGTTTGACGGATGGCAATTCAATGGAAGGGCCGTCGCAACGATCGTTGGCGGGAAGATAGTTTACAGAGCCTAATCCGCTTTGTTTCGGATGGCACGAGATCGGGCGATTCCTATTATCGTCGAATTGGAGGTTAATGTTATAAAGTCATTGATCACTATTTTGTTCGCATTATCGTTTTTTATTACTGCGTGCACATCAAAAACGGAGGCCCCAAAAGCAAATGTGGTTTCGGCGGCTTCGCCCCAGGCGTCGTCACCAATTTCGAGTTCCAGTCCGGCAGCTCCGGGAAACAGCACATATACAGGTCTTGACGAGAAAACTTGCAAGAAAACCGAGCCGAATCCAAATAGCAAAGGGGTCATTTATCAGGCCGAATGTCCCGGGGCCGGCGGATACAAGGTTATTCACTCTGCAAGCGACCATTCGGCGGAGCTGACATTAGTAGATCCTGCTGGAAAATCGACGGATCTCGGACTTCGTGATGCGGTCAACTCGGCGGCAGGCTTTATAGTCGGCGACAAAATGGAGTGGCGATTAGGAGATAAGGGTGTACCCAACGCTTTCATTGTCCGGGCCAATAAGTTCATCGATCCCGTCGATCTGAATAAACAGGAATCCAACCTTTTGGTTGGCAAGATCTCGGCTAATGGTTCATGCGTTATTGATGTCGTCGGGCCGTCAACCCCGGATCAAAATGCCCGCGCCCGTGAGCTCGCCGATACCGCGAAAGATCGCCCCTGCGTACCAAAGCTTAAGTGAATCGAATAGAGAAACGGACCACAAAGGCAAAATTAAAATTATGAAACTAATCTCAGCGAGTGTCCTCGTACTTTCGTTTTGCTCGATGCTTTTCGCACAGAATACGAGCGTTTATTCGAGCACCAAAACCAGTGCCTGCCGGACGATCAGTTCGAACGCGGATGAAGGCGGTTCGTACGAGGGCGAATGCAGCGGCGTCGGCGGATACAAGATCCGTTTGCTCGAAGGCGACATCCGTCAAACGATCAATATCATCACACCCGCGAAAAAGAAGTTCGAACTGAATTTCTGGGGCTTCTACGGCGGCTTTTCATATGTCGGTGAAAAGATCGAGTGGCGTATGAAAGGCAAGGTGCCCGTCGCGATGATCGTCCGTTACAACGTCGCCGGCAGCGACGACACGCAAAAGAGTACTTCTTATCTGATGGTCTCAAAGATCGGACCGAGAGAATCATGTGTGACAGATGTCATCATGCCGGGCGCCAAACAGAACGAAGAAGCTCGCAAGGCGGCCGATGCCGCCACTACCAAAGTCTGCAAGCAGATCGACTAACACGCAAAAACAATGGAATGGATCTCTGACCCGCAAATTTGGATCGCGTTTTTGACGCTTTCGGTGCTCGAACTGGTACTCGGCATCGATAATGTCATTTTTATCTCAATTCTCTCTGGCAAACTGCCCGAGAAGGATCAAAAAAAGGCTCGCCTTATCGGTCTCGCACTCGCATTGTTGATGCGTATCGGGCTTCTCTTCTCGCTCACATGGGTAATGGGGCTCACGGCTCCGCTATTTGCGGTCTGGGGACAGAGCGTTTCGGGCCGCGACCTGATCTTGCTGATCGGCGGACTGTTCCTCCTTGCCAAAAGCACCCATGAGATACACGGCAGCCTCGAAGGAGCCGAGGGCGAAAGCTCGAAGAAAGTATATGCGGGCTTTGCGGGCGTTATCATCCAAATAATGCTGCTCGACATCGTGTTTTCGCTCGACAGCGTGATCACCGCGGTCGGTATGGTTGACAATATTTGGGTCATGATCGCGGCGGTCGTGGTCTCGATCATCGCGATGATGCTGTTTGCCGGCTCGATCGGTGCGTTTGTACAACGTCACCCGACGATCAAAATGCTGGCCTTATCATTCCTGCTGCTGATAGGGACGTCGCTGATCGCCGAAGGGCTGCATTTCCACATTCCTAAGGGTTATGTTTACTTCGCGATGGCTTTCTCGGTGTTCGTTGAGCTTCTCAACATCCGATTGAGAAAGAAAGCTCCGCCGGTCCAACTCCACAATCAGTTTTCTGACGAAGACGAAAAGAAAGCGGTCGAGGGATAGCAATTCGCGGCCTTGCACATCTGGCAGCGGTGAACCGTGGGTTCACCGCTGTCAACAAATAAAACGTGCTGCGATCGTGCCAGGTCCTCCCTTTGACTACGCCGACGTCGACTGTAAACAGTGCACCAATGCCTCAACAGTAGTATGTCTGTGACCATAGACGGTGAACCTTTCCCTGCAACCCGGCGAACCGCAAATTACATCAATCTCACAACGCGTTTTGTGGTATGTTGTAGAGCGTAGTTATCCAATAAAATAGAAGGCGGAGAAGATCGATGGATTGTTGTAAACGGGCAGCGGCGGTGTTGATCGTGCTGTTTGCGGGGCTGATCATGTCCGCGAACGCCCAGGTCTCGAACCGGTCGATGGCGATCACGGGTGCCGGTTGGCAGTGGCCCGCATCGACGGACGGCATCGCGTACATTCCTGTTTGCTGGGAGAATCCGACGGGCTGGAACTCCGAGACGGCACTGGTCAAGGACCGCGTCACAGCCACCTGGCAAGCCGCGGCGAACATAAACTTTTACGGCTGGCAGCAATGTCTCGCCGCGAGCAAAGGCGTACGCATCCTTGTTACCGATACGCGTTCGAATTCAGGTATCGGGCGATATATGGACGGCCAGAAGAACGGAATGGAGCTGAACTTTACGTTCAAGAACTTCTCGCCCGGATGCCAGGCTGCTAATCGGCGAATGTCGTGTATATCAAGCGTTGCGGTGCACGAGTTCGGCCACGCGATCGGTCTGATGCACGAACAGGACCGCGCCGATTCCACCTGCAATCTTGAGAGCAAAAAGACCGGCGGCCTGCTCTTGACGGTGTACGACCCCGACAGCGTAATGAATTACTGCAACCCGCGTTGGAATAACGACGGAACTCTGTCGCCGCTCGACATCGTCGGAATCCAAAAGCTATACGGCGCACGCGCCGCCGCCCCGCAAGGAAAGATCACTATCACCGACGAACTGAACGTTGCTGCCGGACAACGCGCCGAGAACATAATTATGCAGTTCGGCACAAACCTCCTAAGGCGCGACTTCGCCGTCAATACGAATACACCCATCGCCAAACAGTCGTACACCTTTAACGGAACGGGCAAGTACTGTTACAAAGTATGGTCGAATACGCTTTACGCCGATAACAAGTACTACGAAGGCTACGGCGAGGGCTGCTGGACGCTCGAGGCCGGCAAAAACTACGCGGTCACCGTCCGTTTCAAAAAAGGCACCCGCGGCAAGGCGTTTGATATAGTTTTGCAGTAGATTCTTGGGTCGCAGCTCTGTGCCAGAACCCCCTGCATAAGCGGGGGGCACGCCCGTCGCGCAAATTCAACGTCCATGCCGCCCGCTTACGCAGGCGGTTCTGACCGGAACACAACTTCCCTCTCAAACCGCGCCATCTCCCGCGTCGTCGGGTGCGGGAACGCAAGACGATAGGCGTGCAAACATAGACGCCGGTATTCCGTCCCCGCACGCTGCACATCGCCCACGATCGGATGCCCAATATGCGCGGTGTGGATCCGAAGCTGATTCGTACGGCCCGTGACCGGCTCCAGTTCGAGCAGTGTCGTATTGTCGTAACGCGCACGAACCTTGTAATTGGTCACAGCCTGCTTCCCGTCGTCCTTCACGCCCCAAAGTTTGATATCAGCAAACCGCCCAATAGGCGCGTCGATCGTCCCGCTATCCTGCTCAACCACTCCGTCAACCAACGCAAGATACAGCTTCTCTACTCTTTTCTTCAAAAAATGCCCCGAAATAACCCGATGAGCCCGCGCGGTCTTAGTAACGACCACAAGCCCCGACGTAAGCCTGTCAAGCCTGTGCGGAAGGCCCGGGCGGACGACTGGGCGAGTGGAGGAGTACAGGAGTGAAGGAGTAGAGGAGTGAGGGAGATCGTGATCTAACTCCTCTACTCCTCCACTCCTCCACTCCTCACCTTCATTAAGGTAATGCGCGAGGGCATTCAGCAGCGTCCCGCTGTTGTCCCGATGCGAGGGATGCATCAACATGTCTTCGGGCTTGTTGATGACGATGAGTTCGTCGTCTTCGAAGATGATATCGAGCCCGATCTCCTGCGGCTGCATAGCGGTCCCGCGGGTGTGATCGACCATGATCTCAACGAAATCGTTCGGCCGCAGTTTGTAACCGCGGTTTTCCCAACGTCCGTTTACTTCGCACCTTTCGGCCTTCACAACCGCGCGAAGATACATCTTGCTCAACGAGCGAAATTGCCCGAGCAGGAAGTCTTCGAGCCGCATTTTGTTGTGCTCGGATGCAGCCGTGATGTGTACACGCGTTTCCACTACTTGATTATAGCGTATCGCGTGTCGTGCGAGGCAGAATCACGACCGGTAGGGATTGTATTCCCGGTGATCGACTTTATCCGTCGATCGTTAGAGCACGTTGGGCATCGCCGAGCCGTACGAACACACTCCCTACCGGTCGTGTTTCCGCCATTGCTCTGCCGTTTGCGCTACAATTTTGTAGGTAAAATGAAACTCGACCACATCGATCTCATCGCGAAGGCGGCCAGGGCTTTCGCGGACGGCAGCGGGCTTCGCGATGGAGCAAGCGTCGTGACGAAGACCGTAATTCACGCATTGTCGGCTGACGTTGCATTCATCGTCCGGCAGCGTGCCGACGACGGCGTCGCCGACCTCGTCGCGGCCGAAGGCGTCGGCGTCGCCGATTTTCGCCGCCTCGAATCGCGCATTGCAAAGAGCAGCCTTTGGCGTATGTTCGAGCTTTCAAAACCTCTCGCTATCGATGATGTCGGTACCGATCGTGCACTTGATTTCCTGGCATTTGGCACGCAAACCCGCTTCCTCGTGGCTGTCCCGGTATCGGTGAAAGGCAAGACCGTCGGCATGGTCGCGGCGGGTTTTCGCGGCGGATCGCGCGTTGAAGAGAACCGAGTGGTCAGAGTGCTCGGTGCATTCGCCTCTGTTATTGCGCAGGCGATGCTCGTCGAGCGGATGATGGACGCCGCAAACCGCAAACTCGCCGAGGAAAATCTTCACCTAAAGCAGGAGCTCAGGCAAAAGTATGACCTGTCGCAGCTCATCGGCAACTCCGGAGCGATGCGCGCCGCCCTCGATCAAGTAACGCAGATCGCACGATCGAATTCGACCGTGCTTCTCCGCGGAGAACACGGAACCGGTAAGGAACTTATCGCCGGCGCGATCCATTACAACAGCCTGCGTTCGAAACGCTCGTTCGTAAAGCTAAACTGCTCTGATGTGCCCGACGCGTTGATCGAAAACGAGATCTTCGGATCGGATAAGAAGGGCCGCTTTGAACTTGCCGACGGCGGAACGCTTTATTTTGACGAAGTGGGCGGTCTGCCGCTCCATCTCCAGTCCAAGGTGCTCCGTGCGGTGCAGGAACGCAAATTCGTACGCACGGACAGCGGCGAAGAGTTTCCCGTCAACGTCCGTCTTATCGCATCGTCCAGTCAGGATCTGGCGGACGCGGTTCGCGTGGGCACGTTTGACGGTGAACTGTTAGATCAGCTGGGCGGCTTTACGATTTATCTTCCGCCGCTACGCGAACGAAAGTCCGACATTCTGCTGCTTGCCGAGCATTTCCTCGAAAAGTACGAGCGTGAACACAAAAAGAACGTCAAGCGCATTTCGACGCCGGCGATCGACATGCTCACTGCCTATCATTATCCCGGCAATGTGCGTGAGCTTGAAAATGTCATCGAACGCTCGGTGCTCGTCTGCGATTCGAATGTCATTCACGGCCATCATTTGCCGCCGACGCTGCAAACCGCCGAGGTCAGCGGTACCGAGACCCGTGTAACGCTTGCGTCGGCGGTCGAGGCCTTTGAGCGGGACTTGATCATCGATACGCTAAAATCCACACGCGGCAATGTCGCGAAGGCCGCGATAATGCTCGATTCGACCGAACGCATTCTCGGCTATAAAATAGTAAAATACGAGATCGATCGAAAGCGATTCCGCCGATGAAGCAAAGGCCCGCACGGTATTAAGGGCGTAACGCGAGCTATGCGCAAAGTAGAACAATTGATCCGAGACCTGCCCGACGCCGATGCAGCCCGGCGATTTCTCGGCCAGTTTGCCGAGCAGCATCCGTCGCAATCCGAGAAGCTGCTCAAACAAGAAGGCCTTTTGTCCGATGTGCTGACTCTGGTCTCGTTCAGCCCGCTGCTGTCGACCACGCTGCTTCAGCATCCCGACTACATTTGGTGGCTTGGCCGCAAACGCCTCGAATCAGGCGTTCGCGGCCGCGAAGAGCTGCTCGAATCGCTGGCCCGCTTCGCTCTTACCAATTCCCAGCTCGAACCTCAGGTTCTCTTTGCACGTTTTCGTCGCCGGGAACTTCTGCGGATCTACCTCCGCGATATTCGCCGGCTTGCTACTATAGCCGAGATCACCGAAGAGATCTCCAATCTTGCCGACGCGATCCTTGAGTCCGCTCTCGAACGCGCCCGGCGTGAGATCGATAATCGATTCGGCCAGCCGCAGCAAACTGATGCCAAAGGCCGCTTTACTCCCTCGGGATTCTGTATTGCTGCACTCGGCAAGCTCGGCTCTAAGGAACTCAACTATTCTTCCGATATCGACCTATTATTCATCTATTCCGCCGAGGGAAAGACAACAGGCGGTTCGCGCGAGAGCGTTACAAACCGCGAGTATTTTGTAAAACTCGCCGAATATATCACAAAACTCGTCGGCTCGCCGTCCGGCGAGGGTGCAGCATATCGAGTCGACTTACGGCTTCGTCCGCACGGTTCGCTCGGAGCTTTGGCATTCTCGGTCGGCGATATGATCCGCTATTTCAAGACCGAGGCTCGTGCCTGGGAACGGCAGGTGCTGATCCGTTCCCGCGGCTGCGCAGGCGACACCGATCTATTCAAGCAATTCATATCTGCGGTCGAGGATCTGATCTTTTCACGCAAAGAAACGATAGAGACCGCACTCGCAAACGTTCGCCGTTCAAAGGAACGGATCGATCTCGAGAACATCAACAAACGCGGTTTCGACGTCAAACTCGGCCGCGGCGGAATCCGCGAGATCGAATTTCTCGCCCAGGCACTTCAGCTCGCTTATGGCGGCAAAGATAAATGGCTGCGGTCACCTCACACGCTTATCAGTTTGTCCCGGCTGGCGGACCGCAAGTACATTTCAGAATCGGAATTGTCCGAACTTTCCGCCGCCTACGAATTCCTGCGCCGTGCCGAGCATGTGCTGCAAATGAAGAACGGCGTTCAGACCCACACGATACCCGCTGAACCTGAAAAACGTGCTCTGCTCGCCCGCAAAATGGCCTTTGCTTCCGCAGGTGAATTCGAATCGGACCTCATCGAAACTACCGGAAATGTCAGCCGTATCTTTACACGGATATTCGGTGAAACGCCTGCCGCCGTGACCGATCTCGACATTACCGAGGTACCGGACACGGCCGAGAGAACCCGTTCACACATTCTTGCTTCGATCGAGAAATCGTCCGTCACCTATGATCCGACCACGAAAAGTGCCGCTGTCCTCGAACGTGTGATCGCCATTTCGCCGCATTTTGCATCGATGCTGGCCGCTAACCCACAGCTCGCTGTAGATCTACTTGACCCTGACGACGAGTTTGAACAGCCCGATTACGAGATGATAATGACCGCGGCGATCGACGGTACGAGAGATTTCGGCCGCCGTTTGTCGGCTATGCGAAAGGTATGGTCGCGGCTGCTGCTTGAGTTGGTCGTTCGTGACATCTTTGGCAAATTGACGCTCAGCGAAGCGAAACGGGCACAGACCGAGCTTGCCGAAGCGTGTATCGAGGCCGCTCTCGAGGTCGTCCGCGATGAATTGATCAACCGCTATCGTCCGTACGAAGTCAATCTCGATATCGCGATCCTCGCACTCGGAAAGCTCGGCGGCCGTGGGCTTGATTACGACTCGGACCTTGATCTGGTGATCGTCTATTTTGATCCGGGGCACCAGATCGCCGGCTTGTCGGCGGCGGAATTCTACGCGCGGACGGTAGAACTCTTTACCACGACACTCTCATCGATGACTCGCGACGGCAATCTGTATCGAGTCGATCTCCGCCTCCGTCCGTTTGGCTCGAAGGGAATGACAGCCATCTCCATCGACGCCTTTCTCGACTATATGCGAGATACGGCGGCCATCTGGGAGATGCTCGCATTCGTCAAACTGCGTGCCGTCGGCGGTGATGAAAGCCTTGCCAGGAATGTCGAGAGTGAAACCCGCCGCATCATCCATGAACGTGCCCTGACGGTCGACGCGGACGAACTCCGACAAGAGACCCGCCGCGTCCGGCTAGCCTTAGAAAAGCAGCGTGCTCGTCCGCAACGTGGCGGCGACATCGATATCAAATACGGCAGCGGCGGCATGCTCGATATCTACTTTGCGATGCGATATCTGCAGCTTAGAGATAATGTGCCGGACGTTGGTGAAGACAATGAGACAGGAGACAAGAGACGGGAGAAGGGTGAACAGGAACCGGAGAATCCGCGTTCCACAGCGGCAATGCTAGACAAACTCATAACCAAATATACTAATCATTCGACCGCGACTGATAGTCTGTCTCCCGTCTCTAGTCTCCCGTCTCCCGTCTCGCTTCCCCCGTCTCCCGTCTCTAGTCTCAAGTCTTTGCGAGCCGGCCATGAATTCCTCTCGGCTCTCGATCACCAGCTTCGTCTCACGATAGGCCGGACGACGCGGCTTCCGATCGCCAACCAAACTGCACTTGCGACGATCGCCGAACGCATGGGTCTCGGGTCCCCCGCCGAACTCCTCGAACATCTCACGGCGCACCGTCTCGCCATCCGCGAAGCCTTTGACGCGATATTGCCCGATTTGAATAAATAGAAGTGACTCAGGCTGCCCAACTTGTTATCCACGCGGCGAAACTCATCCACGCACTCGTCTCTGAAGCCATCAACCGCAGCGGATATGATGCGATCAATATGGCAGCACCGATCGCAAACGGCTTATTGAGCTTACCGTTCCTAACTGTGTCGTAGATGATAAATCCGAGCGCCAAAAGTGTTGGGATACCAAAGAAGAATAAGGGGCCGAAAGCTTGAAGAGCCGGAATTGGGATCCGAGCCACCGCGGGAGGCAGAAAGTTGATCACCGTTAGCAGCATCAACCTCTTGTGATCCGCGAGCCGTTTGCGGTAGTAGATCGCCGCTGCAAAGAAAGCCGCAAACAATACGATGTCGAAGAACGGCACAATGAAAAAAGCCAGCGGCGGAATATCCGGAGGCGACGCGGCCGAACCATTCTTAGCGGCTGCCGCACCGGTAAAGAACCCGACCACAACGACGACAGTTGCCAAGGCGATGCCGAGAATGCCCATATTCATATGGACCTTAGCCCGCATTGTGCGGATCAGCCATACCTGCGAAACAAAGAAAGCAACCCACAACGTCATTACAAATCCATGCAAATGAACGAGCATCGACGGCACCGCCGGACCGTCCAGCACAAACCTAAAATAGTAGGTCCGCCCGAATCCCAGTAAGACCACTAACACAAAGAACACCGCGACCGCCGCATATACACGGCGATCCGAACGCCTCCAGTCAAATTGAGTATTTGTTGCCATATGCTTACCGTGTGATCGATTTCGGGATATATTACAACGGATCTCATCTAACTAAAAGCCGGTCCGCGAGGCACTCGACACCTTTGTTGGCGAGTAGTCGACGTTCAGAGGACATCAGTTTATAATCGCCATCATAAGAGAGTGCTAAATGGAACGATCATTATGAAAGCTAATTTTTCCTAATCAAGCCCCGGCGGTTTTCACCGCAGGTTGCGGGGTTTTCGCCAAGACCTCAGGGTTTTCAAGGTAGGTCGCGGGGTTTTCAATGGCACAGTGATGATCCAATGGTTTCAATGAGCTTTTTCGCTCAGTTAACGGCCGCACTATTGAACTAGTGGCAAGTACCCGCAAAGATCGCTGACGCCTGTGTTGCCGCCGCAGAGGATGAGGACGTTGCGGTTTCTGGTCAGAACCGCCTGCGTAAGCGGGCGGCCTGGACCTCGATCGACACGCAAGTTCACGCCACCCTCTCACGCACGTCATTCTGACCTTAACCCAGCAGCGGAAGATAGCTGCACAGGTCGCTGACGCCGGTGTTTCCGCCGCAGAGGATGAGAACGACGCGACTGTCTTCGTTGAAATTGGCACGAAGCTTTTCGGCAGCGACCAGTGTCACGGCGGCGGCGGGTTCGGTTATGACCTTGAGGCGTTCGGCGATAAAGACTATCGCTTCGACAGCTTCGGCATCGGTGACGACCGTGACCGATTCGTAGTATTTCTGCACCATCCCGAGCGTGAGATCGGAAACATAAGGTGCTCCGAGCGTCTTTGCGATCGATGTGATGGCGTCCATCTCGACTACCTTTCCAGCCGCAACGGCACGCGACATCGCGTCGGCTCCTTCCGTTTCCACTGCCCACATTCTTATGTTTGGATCAATGGACTTCGCCGCCACCGCAACTCCGCCCGCCAAACCGCCTCCGCCGATGCTGAGGATGATATCTGTTGTGTCCGGAGCGTCTTCGAGTATCTCCAACCCGACGGTTCCCTGCCCCGCGATGATCACTTCGTCGTCAAACGGATGCACAAAGACTCGGCCCTCGGCCTCAAAATCCTTTACCCTCTCAAACGCGGCTCCAATATTCTCTTGCAATTCCACCGTCGCCCCATAACCCCGCGTAGCATCGACATAGACCTGCGGCGTATTCGCGGGCATTAGTATCACCGCGTCAACACCCAGGACGCTCGAGGAATACGCCACCGCCTGCGCATGATTGCCCCCGCTGACCGCGACCACGCCCTTGGCGCGCTCGGCGTCTGACATTGTCAGCAGTTTGTTAAACGCCCCGCGGGCCTTGAACGCTCCGGTCTTCTGGAACAACTCGAATTTGACCGACGTATGCACGCCGATGCGTTTACTCAGGCTGTTGCTGTATTCCAAATGTGTCCGCCTGACGTAAGGCCGTATCCGTTCGGCGGCGATTTTAATATCGTTGATGTCCATTTGGGTAATATAGCAGAATGGAACTCGGATGAAGCGGATCGAGCGGATTTTCGCGGATCTGAAATTCATATTAACATCCGCCTTGATCCGCCATATCCGCTTGATCCGCGTTCTATTCCGCCGTCTTTGGAATTCCACTCGCGGCTAGTAAAATACTCTCAATGTCAGAACCGGAATTGATGAAAGAATCCGACGTGCATGCTTTCGGCGTCGAGATCGTATATAAACAGCTGCTCGAGGCCGAATGGGAAATCGAATCTGCCGATGTCTACGCCGATCGTATGCAGGAACCGCAGATCGTTGCACATAAAAACGGCGAGATCGGCTTCTTCGTTGTTCGCACGGCCATGTACCCCGGCCGCGGCCGTATCGAAAACCAGGAGACCTTTGAACACCTCGTTAAACATGCTAACGCACACGGCGCGTCATGCTATTTTGCCAGCGTTGGCATCGCCAACTCTGAAGGCAAGACAGAGGAAGAGATGACCGTCCCTATTAAGGGCGTCGCCTATCATGTAGCGTTCGACGGACTGGTGAAGATGGAATTGCCGCCGGCAAGTTAGCCACGAATTACACGAATAAAAATAATTGTTTCTTCCTTCTTGTTCGTGCAATTCGTGTAATTCGTGGCAAAAACTCTTATGAACAAGACCCGACTCGAAGCATTCTCGGACGCCGTTATCGCCATTATTATGACGATCATGGTCCTCGAGCTGAAGATACCGCACGGCACGGACCTCGAAGCACTGAGGCCGCTGTTCTGGATATTCGTCGCTTATGTACTGAGCTTTATTTATCTTGGGATCTACTGGAATAACCACCACCACATGCTCCAGGCAACGCGAAAGGTCAACGGCAAAGTGCTGTGGGCGAACATGCACTTGCTGTTTTGGCTCTCGCTCGTGCCGTTCGTCACGGGGTGGATGGGCGAAAATCACTTTGCACCGTTTCCGACGTCAATGTATGGCGTAGTTTTGTTAATGTGTGCGGTTGCGTACACGATCCTGCAAACGGCTATCGTCAAACACGACACGCACGAGAACGAGCTATTGGCAAACGCCATCGGCGGTGATCTCAAGGGCAAGATCTCGATCGCCTGCTACGTCGCCGCGATACCTCTGGCATTCGCCCATCAAGCCATCGCCGGCATTCTATACGCAATTGTCGCCGCAATATGGCTCATCCCCGATCGTCGGATCGAACGCAAGATCGCGGAGTGAAATTTACCGCTGTGTGACTTGGAAGACAGTCTCGGCTCCAGACATCTGTAAATCTATGCTTGCTCAACAAGCAAAAGGAGGTTCCTATGGATAACGAAAACAGATGCGGCCACAAAGGATGCGGCTGCCCAAGCGGGGAAGATTCGGCATACTGCAGCGACCATTGCACGGATGCCGCGGAAATGGATCTGGACGAGATCAGTTGCGACTGCGGGCACGTAGGTTGCGGCTAGAATCAGAATCAGCGGTTCGGAGTAAAATTCCGAACCGCTGACTATCGATTCCTACGCCTTCTTACCAAATAACATCCTAACGAGCAGTAGAAGTAAGACCGCGCCGAGGATCGACATAATCCAGCCGGCCGCATAATTCTCGCTTGCCCATAGAGATCTAGCTATAAATCCGCCGACAAATGCTCCGGCAATACCCAATACTGCCGTCAGCAGCCACCCTAGTGCCCCTTCAGGCAACGCTTCTTTACCTGGCAATATCAGCCTGGCGATGATACCTACGATCAAACCACCAATGAGTTGTCCAATGATTCCAAACATAATTTTTCTCCTTGTCCAAAAGTGACCGGTCCGTTCGCGTACCTAATTAATAACTCTAATTTCCGCAAACCACAAGACGTTTCACCATAAATGAAGATACGTCGAAGTTCCGCGCGATGTTCGCTAATACGGCCGCTGAAGCGGCTGGGGCGATATTTTGATCTGTTGGAACTCCGTCTCGATCTCTTCGGAAGTGTTGCAGGCCGCGACTCCGGCGAGTACTGTGTTCCCGAAGTCCGTTTCGATGTCTTCGATAAGACGCCATTCTGAGCTTTCGTCTTCGCGCCAAAATGCGGAGAAGATGTTGAGCCGTCGGGTGATCTTTAGATTGACGCTGGTCGTTATCGTTGGGATCTCGATCGGTGTCGTTAGCGCTTCGTACTTATCTTTGCGGCGGGCGTCGAGGCGAATGCCGCTGCCTCCTCCGCCGATCCCGCCAAATGCTCGTTCGAGGCGAATGTAATTATCACCGTCAACATAGATCAGCAGTCCGGCTCCTTGATAGTCGCGGGTGGGGACAAAATTTATGCGCGCCTCGAGCTGAAAATCGCCGGTCAAGGCCTTTACCAGACGCGGTGCCGTGCGGTTGCCGCCATAGAGGTCTTTGGTCGTCGGAACCGTCATCGTCAGGCGGTTGTCTTTGAATTCGTATTTCGTCGGGCTGAACTCGGCGTCCGGATCGATCCATCGCCATCCGTCGGCAAACTTGCCGCCCTCGAACTTAACGCTCATCACCTTGTCGACAGTCACGCCCTTTGGCATTCCCTCAGAAGGCGTTGCGGTTGGCGTCGGAGTCACCGTTACCGGCGTCGGTTCCGGCGTCGCTGCGGGAACGTTGGCATTGTTCGCGACTTCAGCATTCTTCCCCGGCCCCGAGATCCACTTGCAGCCGAACACGAAAAGCATGACAACTAAAACGATCCAAAGCCTGTTCATAACAAATCTCCGACCACTGACAACTGACTACTAACAACTGACTACGCTTGCCTGATCCACTTCAGTACTTCAGGGATAGTTGCACGTTTGCCGTACATTAGCATGCCGACGCGGTACACTCGCGATGCGATCCACACAAGAAAGGCGATCGTCAGTACATTGAGCCCGATCGAAAGCGCTATCTGCCAGAATGGCGGCATCTCGGCGAGTATTCGCACAGGCATTGTGAGCGGGGCGAAAAGCGGTGCGATCGAGACCCAGAACGACAGGTCCGAGTTCGGGTCGCGGATCACTGCAAAACAAAAATAGAAACCGATCAGCATTATCATTATCGGCGGAAAAGCGAATTGCCCGCCTTCCTGCACGGTCGTGACCATTGCCCCGATCAAAGCAAATATCGAGGCATAAATGAAATATCCGACGATAAAATAGATCAAAAAATAAAAGACCATTAGCGGCGTGATGCTCGGCAAGGAACCCAGAAGCTCACCGGCACCACCGCCTTGAGCGATCAAAAACCCTAACATTCCTGCTAGCGAGATCACCCATATACCAAGCTGCGTAAGGCCTGCCAAACCAACGCCGACGAGTTTGCCGAAGAGAAGCTCGAACGGCCTGGCGGAAGAGAAAAGTATCTCGGCGATCCGCGTTTCCTTTTCCTCAACGACCGCTCCCATTATGACCTGGCCGTATATCGTCAGCGAGATGTAGATCATCATTCCGATGACAAGCGACGCAAGAAAAAGCATTTCGCTATCCTTTTCCTCGCCCTTTTCGCTAATGGCCTTCGACTCGAATGTGACATTTTGGCTGAGATCCTTGAGCAGTGTTTCACTGATATTTGCGTCCGCGAGCCGCTGCGAACGGACGGCTTCGTTCAGGGCGTCCTTGAGCGTGTCGTTTGCGACAAAATCTCCGGCCTTTCTTGAACGAAACTCGAACGCAGCCTTTTTCGATCCTATATCGGAAGGAATGACAAGATACGCGTCGATCTCGTCAGCGGCGGCCTTGGCGTTCAGTTCCTGACGGATCTGATCGGCCGATTTTCCAGTGCTGTCATATTCGACAAAGATAAATCCGGACGCGAGCTGATCGGCACCGCGCTTCATTTTTTCTTCCTGCGAGGCATTTAGATCGCCAACCTGCTCCTTTGCTGCCTGTCGTGCCTTTGCTTGAATGCGATCGGACGATAGATTCTCTCTCAGCCGAGGTGCGATCTTATTCGATTGGTCGATGACCACGATCCGCGTCGCTTCGCCCTTGATCGAAAAAATGATCGCCGGCACTACCGCAAATCCGATCCCGATCAACGGAAACAAAAGTGTGCCCAGCAGAAACGTCCATTTATAGACGATCTTTTTATATTCGTGTTTTACTACAGCAAGGAATTTTCTCATTTATTCAGTTTTGCTGACCTGCTCAATAAAAATGTCGTTCAGGCTCGGCTCGACCTGCTCGAATTTGGAAATGACGGCTCCAGCAACGACCAATTTCGCCAGCAGTTTTTGCGGATCGGCTCCACCTGCAAGCTCAATATCTTTTTCGTCCGCATGGTCTATGACTTTTTCGACCAGCGTTTTATCGTTTAACACTGCTTCACCGCCTGTAGCACGCAAGGCTATGCGGTTGTGGCCGTAGCTTTCTTTCACTTCGCGGAGGCTGCCGCCGATGACCTTTCTCGATTTGTTGATCAGGATAATGTCGTGGCAGAGGCGTTCGGCGGTTTCCATGAGGTGCGTGGAAAATATGACGGTCTTGTCCCTCTTCTTGAATTCGGCGAGGACTTCGATCATAAACTCAACATTTACAGGGTCGAGACCCGAAAAAGGCTCGTCGAGAACAAGCAGATCGGGGTCGTGGAGAACGGTCGAGATGAACTGTATCTTCTGCTGCATTCCCTTTGAAAGATCGGTCGTTTTCTTGGACTTCCACTCGGCCAGGTTCATTCGTTCGAGCCAGAAATCGATACGTTTGTCGGCTTCGGCACCGGAAAGGTCTTTCAGAGCCGCAAAATATCGGAGCTGATCGACGATCTTCATTTTCTTGTAAAGTCCCCGTTCTTCGGGCAGATAGCCGATCTTGTCCTGCAACGCCGGTCCAATTTTCTGGCCGAACAGCTCGATCTTGCCTTCGTCCGGCGCCGTTATCCCCACGATCATTCGGATCGTGGTCGTTTTGCCGGCACCGTTCGGCCCGAGAAATCCGAAAACACGCCCCGCACGCACATCAAAGCTCAGCCCCTCGACCGCTGTAAATTCGCCGAAGCGTTTGGTCACATTCTCAACCCGCAATGTCACATCGTGCTCACTCATATTTGAATCAGATTTTATAGGGTGCTGTCAGGATAAGCTAGGCGGCACAAATGGTTTACGTGATCGGCTCACCGGCGGAAACTATCAACGCGGCTCCGCACGATTGAAAACACTTGATTTTCGACCGTCTTTGTGGCATTGTTTTCACTCTATTCCGGGATTTTTCGTGTCACACTCCGACCAATGAACTTCGAAAAATAATTAGTTTTCGGCCATCAATTTGTCTATACGAAGGTGAAAATTTATGTTTGGTACTTTAAGCAGAACCGTAGTCATCGGCTTGATCGCATCGGTCGTTTTGGTTATGGTCGCCGTCCTTTTTATCAACGGTTCGAGCCTTCGGGCCGGGGCTTTCAATGACGGCGAACTTTGGCTCGACACGAGTGATCCCTCGCTCGCTGCCGGGGATGAGCGTCAAATAGTTCCGGAGAAATACCGGACGTTGAGTCTGAATAAAGATGCCCTTCATTCGCTGCTGCAGCAGGCTCCGCTTGAGGATCAAGTGAGTCCGCAGAACAGCGAATTGGTGATCGTTCTGCCGATGCCGGATGGCAAGTTCTCTCGGTTTCGCTTTGTCGAATCGCCGATCATGGAAGATGCGTTGCAGGCGCAATATCCGGATATCAGAACTTATAACGGACAAGGCATCGACGATCCAGCGGCGACCGTGCGTTTTGACATTACGCCAATGGGTTTTCACGCCATGATCCTTTCGCAGGACGGCAGTGTATTTATCGACCCTTATTCAAAAAATGATTCGGACAACTACATTTCGTATTTCAAACGTGATTTCCAAAAAGAAGACCGCTCGTTTGCTTGTCTCGTCGGAAACGGAGTGCCCAATGCGCTCGAAAAGAAACATCTCGACGACCTGCTGAACGGTGAAAACGAGCTAGTAAATTATGGCGGCACCTTGCACACATACCGACTCGCAATGGCAGCGACCGGCGAATACACCGCATTTCATGGGGGAACGGTGGCGGGTGCTGCGGCCGCGATCGTCACGACGATGAACCGCGTCAATGGGGTTTATCAGCGAGACCTCTCGGTGCGAATGGTACTTGTTGCAAATAACAACAACATCATCTACACGAATGCCGCGACCGATCCATACGCAAACACCTCAGGCGACTTGAATGCCAATCAGACGAATATCGACACAGTCATCGGCTCGGCGAACTATGATGTGGGCCACTTAGTCGGGACCGGCGGTGGTGGCGTCGCTCAACTAAACTCACCATGCACTGCGAGCAAGGCGAGAGGTTTGACAGGCTCGCCGTCACCAGTCGGCGACCCGTTTGATATCGACTACGTGGCTCACGAAATGGGCCATCAATTTGGGGGGAATCACACTTTTAATGCATCAGGGGCAGGGACCGGCAGCTGCAATGGGAATCGAGCATCGACTGCGGCCTACGAACCCGGCAGCGCATCTACAATACAGGGATATGCCGGGATCTGCAGTAATCAGGATATCCAGCGAAACAGCGACGACTATTTTCATATTCGAAGCCTTGAGGAGATGACCACATTCATCAACACCAATGCCTGCGATGTCGAATCAGCAAATGGAAACAACATTCCCGTAGTCACCGCGGCCGCGGCTTGCACTGTTCCTATTAATACTCCATTTGAGCTGACGGGGAGTGCGACCGACGCGAACGGCGATGTACTGACATACACTTGGGAAGAATATGACCTCGGAACCGCGGCAAACGTCGTTCCAAACACGGACGCCACGGCTATAAGGCCTATCTTTCGCTCTTATAAACCCGTGTCCTCCGGCACAACGCGCTCCTTCCCCTCGCTTCCCTTTATTTTGAGTAACGCAAATGTGCCGCCGAGCACTTTCGCCGGAACGAATGCGGTTGGCACGGTTTGCTCGTTTGGTAACTGTATGACCGGCGAACTGCTGCCTACCGTATCCAGGACGATGAATTTTCAACTCACCGCACGCGACAATCGGGCCGGCGGCGGGGCTAT
>CAZVDM010000001.1:7539-10825 GCA_964625555.1 uncultured Chloracidobacterium sp. | reverse complement strand
GGACGATGAATTTTCAACTCACCGCACGCGACAATCGGGCCGGCGGCGGGGCTATCAGATCGGCTAATACGGCGGTTACGGTTTCGAATACGTCGGGGCCTTTTGCAGTCACATCACCGAATACCGCGGTCTCGATCAACGGCAACACAAATCAAACAGTGACGTGGAACGTCGCCAGCACGACGGCGGCTCCGGTCAGCTGTGCTAACGTCGACATCCTGCTTTCGACGAATGGCGGCACAACTTTTCCGACAGTTTTGGCCGCTGCCACAGCAAATGACGGCACCCAAACCGTGCTGTTCCCCAACACAGGCACGACGACCGCCCGGGTGAAGATCAAATGTTCGACGAGCTGTTTTTTTGATATTTCGAACGTCAATTTCACAATGGTCCCGGCCTCGGCGGCTCCAGGAATTATTTCGGGGCGAATAGCTACACCTGCCGGCTACGGTATTTCCGGTTCAATGATCATGCTGACCGATACAAATGGCGGATCGCGACAGGTGCGGACCGGCAGCTTTGGTTATTTCAGTTTTGACGGGCTCGAGGTAGGACAGACGTACATTTTGACTGTCGAGCACAAACGTTATACCTTTGCTCAACCGACGCAGGTGATTACTCTTAACGACGAAGCAGTGAGCGTCGAGTTTGTTTCGGAATAACGCAAAAGAGCTGACGAAAGATGGAAATATTTGTTTACCGCAACGGCTCCGAAAGTGTCGAGGAAGGCTTTAAGCGTGATGACCTGCCTGAGCTGTTAGCTGACCAGTCGAACGTCGTTTGGGTTGATCTCCACGGCGAGTCGGAGGACCAGATCGACGAAGCTAAAGACGTGATGCTCAATGTCTTTAAGTTTCATCATCTGACGGTCGAGGACTGCATCGAGACGCGAAACCAGCCTAAGGTCGAGGCGTACGACAAATATCTCTATTTTATCGTCCACGGCATCAAGCCGGAAGAGACAAATCCGTCGAATTTTGTCACCAAGGAACTCGACGGCTATCTTGGCTCGAATTTCGTTGTCACATTTCACATTCTCCGTTTTCGCAGCATCAAATCCGTGAAGCAGCACCTGCGGAGTTCGCCATTTCACTGCAAACGCGGAGCGGCGTATTTGCTGCATCATATTTTGGACGAGCTCATTGATCTTTATATGCCGATCGTCGACGAATTTGACGAGGCGATCAACGATCTCGAAGACCGCGTTCTCGACATGGGCCGCAACAGTAATGCTGTTCTCAGCGACGTGATGGATGTGCGGCGAAGCGTAGCGCGTTTGAAGCGGATATCATCCAGACAGCTCGAGGTCATCTACCGAATGGCACACGGAGAATTTCCGCTGATACCGTTCGAGATCCTACCGTTCTTTCGCGACGTTCACGACCATCTACTGCGCATAACAGACCTCGCCGAGGCCTATCGCGATCTGGTTGCCGGACTATTTGACATCCACTTCGCCGTGGTCGGAAACCGCACGAACGATGTGATGAAGACACTCGCGGTGCTGTCAGCGATCATCTTGCCGCTAAGCTTGATCGCCGGCATCTATGGTATGAATTTTGAGAATATGCCGGAGCTCAAAACTGAAATGGGCTATTTCTTGACGCTTGGCGGCATGGCTTTGATCACCATTTTGCTGCTGATCTATTTTTGGCGGCGTGGCTGGATATTTCAGGGCGGGGGCGATGTCGTGGTTCCGAAGAAACCAGAGCGACCCGAAGAGGATTTTGAGAAGATGTAGGGCTAGGTCTTGGCTCTTGGGTTAGGATACTCCTTCAATTAAGCGCTGAACTTGCAGATCGCCGTAGCCGTATACGCCGGCACGCCGTTTGAATTCAGGAAAGATATCTTCAAATTCCGATTTGCCTTCGAATTGGATCTCGGCAACGATCTCAGCCGGGCGTGTTTCGCGCTCTACAGCAGCCTCGACGACTTCGGCGAGGTATGGGAATCGGTCTTCTTCCGACTTTGAAAGCTCGATCAGGCGTTCATGGTCGTTCTTTCTAAATGCATTCCACAGATCAGCACCGAGTTGGATCTCTTTGGGAGTGAACCTTACACGCTGGCCATAGCACTTTTGCAGATCGGACGTGCCGAGAAATCCAAACCCATCCCAACGGTCTTCGGCTTTTAAATCCGAAGGCTCGACGCGAAAAACAGCCGCTCCGGTTTCGCTCAGAAGCCAGAGGCAAAACCACATATTTACCGAACAGAAAAGTTCGTATTCGAACCAGAGATTTACTTCGTCATCGCTGTTGAGGTCAAGGAGTCGGGCGAGTTCGTCTGCGACGGTCTCGTGATAGACGATCTCGTCTTCGCCGTATTCGGACAAGATAAAACGAGCCCGCTGTTCCCAAAAATCCGGCAAAATGTCCGCGTCGACATCGCCGACAACGAGGCATTCGCGGCAAACGATCACCTCGCCATTTATCTTAGTTTTTTTGAATTCCTCAGCGACCGCATCGCCGGGTAATACATGATAGTTCATAATGTCGGAACCACCTGCGGTAGCGGGTGGTTGAACTCGAAATATCTAGTGGAAACGGTATTGAGAAATATCCATCTTGAACCACCCGCTATCGCAGGTGGTAGTCAAATAGAATCACCGGGCAAAACGTGGTAGATCACACCAATATTGTGATCGCATACGCGATGGACAGACACATTCCTGCATAAACTCCGGCGACAAGATCATCTGCACAAACACCAACGCCTCCTGGCAGATCTTGAAGGCTATCTATCGGATATGGTTTCCAAATGTCGAACAAGCGAAAAAGGCCAAAACCCGCGAGAACGTAGATCCAACCGGCTCCTTGCGGTATGAAAAGCAGCGTGACGAGCACACCCATCACCTCATCAACAACAGCCTCCGGCGGATCAGAGTTTCCCAGTAGTGCGATCGACCTACCCGAGGCCCAAATGCCGACGATGATGAGGATGACAAGCAAGATCGAATTCGACGCCCAGACAAGAGCACTCACCTGTTCCGGCGTAAAGCCGGCAGTAAAAAACCGAAATCCCGCGAACACGTCAAACCAAACCACGCCGAGATATATCGCAACACCGACCATCGAACCAAACGTCCCCGGCATCAACGGCAAATAGCCCACACCCCACGTCGTGAGCGCCAGTGCTACATAATCGACGATGCCATTTGGTCTTCGTTTTTCAACTGTTTGTTTCATCGGTTAAGGGAGCAAGCTTTAGCTTGTTTCCTGACGGCTCAAAGTGCAAGCTTTAGCTTGTCTCCTGCTCACGTTGAGACAGCCTGAAGGCTGCACTCTGA
>CAZVDM010000001.1:0-7439 GCA_964625555.1 uncultured Chloracidobacterium sp. | reverse complement strand
AAGGCTGCACTCTGAACTTTAAAATTCAATCCCCTGCTGTGCAAATATTCCGGCATGGAAGGGGTGTTTGATCTCTTTCATTTCGGTGACGAGATCGGCCTCGGCGATCATTTTCTCCAAGGCGTTGTCGACGTTTCTGCCGGTCAATATCAAATGCAGATGCGGTTGCTTTGCACGGACCTCACGGATCTCATTGATGACCACATCGATGTCGAGAAATCCGTAGCTGAGAACATACAACAGTTCGTCAAAAACGAGAACATCGTAGTCGCCATTTCGCATTTTATCAACGCAAAGAACCCATGTTTCCTCACTGGTTTTGATGTCCTGCGATCTGTCGTTGGTGTCCCAGGTGAAGCCGTCGCCCATCGTATGGACCTCAATACCGAGCTTTTCAAACGACTCGTGCTCGCCGTAGCGGTCGGTTTTCGATTTCATGAACTGTATCATGCAGCAGTGCATTCCGCGCCCGGCGGCACGCACCAATACACCGATCGCAGCCGTCGTTTTGCCCTTGCCGTCACCGGTATTGAGCATCAACAAGCCCTTTGTGTTTTCGCGGTAATCTTCACGCCGCCATTTGTATCTCTTTTCGGGCATAAGTCAACGAAAGAAAAGTAAAGGGCAGGACACGGTAATGCAGCGACTTCAGGTTCTGAGTCTCTGCGTCGCGGCGTCACGCCCTCTCGGGGTCACTGTTAGTACCGATTGCCGTTCGAGCCGTTATTCGAATGGTCAATGGCATACTGCATCGCGCCGACGATCTTGGCTTCGGCCTCATCCCAGTTACCTTGGATCCT
Source organism: uncultured Chloracidobacterium sp. (assembly GCA_964625555.1). Lineage (GTDB taxonomy): Bacteria > Acidobacteriota > Blastocatellia > Pyrinomonadales > Pyrinomonadaceae > OLB17. The sequence goes on along the minus strand of CAZVDM010000001.1, from coordinate 6,639 downwards.
CAGGCCGGCAGCATTCTTGTGGCCGCCGCCGCCGAACCCTTCGGCAACCTTGGCGACATTTATATCGCCCTTTGAACGCAAACTCACTCGATACTGATCTTCGCCGACCTCACGCATGTAGATCGCGGCCTGAACGTCTTTCGCAGCGAGCGGAATATTTACGAAACCGTTGTTGTCGCCATCGATCGCTCCCGAAACCTCTTTCATTTCAATGGTTTGGCGGAGCATCGCGATTCGCCCAGAGTCGTCTCGTTTGACGGTTCCGAGGACCTGACGCATTAATTCGATCCGGGACCAAGGATAATTGTTGTATACTGCTTCGCCGATCTGTGCGGGACGCGCACCGGCTTTTATCAACTCGGAGGCGACCTTTAACGTTCTGTCAGAGGTATTCGGAAAATGGAACGAACCGGTATCGGTAACCAGCGCCATGTAGACACATTCGGCGATCTCTTTTGTGATGCGGCCGCCGATGGCTTTGCAAAGGTTGTAGATCATCTCGCCCACTGCAGAAGCGGTCGAATCGATCCAGTTGATCGTGCCGAAATGCTCGCTGGTGGCATGATGATCAATATTTACGGTGAATTGGTCGTGGAGACCGGCGATGCCCGGACGCGAGACATCGCTGCATTCGATCACAAAAACAGCATCGTACTTTCCGTCGATCTCTTTTACGTCGCGGATCTCGTCGGCTCCGGGAAGGCTTCGATATGCTGGCGGCACTTCGCCGTGTACGATCACCTCGGCAGTTTTACCGAGCGATCGCAAAAGCCAGCAAAGCCCTAACGAAGAACCAACACCATCGCCATCAGGCTTGATGTGCGTGGTGATCGCGAACTTGCTCTTATTTTCAATTAACTCTACTACTTGACTTAACACGGGTTGTGCGAGCGGTGAGCGTTGAACGGCAAACGGTGAATCTCAGAAAGAGCTTTCTTAAATTCATCATTCATCATTCATCATTCATCACTTCTTCCTTACTAAACTCTCCCTTGATCGTGAGATCCTGCAAGATCTCGCTCACGCGTGCGGCGTTCTCTTCGGCCGTGTCGCGTACAAAATGTATGTGCGGAGCGTGTCTCAGATCGAGATTCATCGCTACCTGCTGGCGGACAAATGTCGAGGCATTTCTCAATGTTTTGAGAGCTGCGGCGATCTCGTCATCCGAACCATTTATCAAAACAAAGACCTTTGCGTCCCGAAGGTCAGGTGCAACCGTTACATCCGTCACCGTTACCATCACAAGCCGCGGATCGTCGAGTTCAAATCCGACAACCTCACCGATCTCTTCTTTCAATGCCTCCGCAAATCTCTCAGGACGCCGCATAAATACAAGTAACAAATAAAAAGGTCGAAGTTAAAAGTAAATCCATTTTTTGACTTTTTTACCCTTTCCTTCTTCCTTGAATTAAAGCTCGGTTGCCGCCGTCCGTTCGATTATGAATGCCTCGATCTCGTCCTCTAATTTGAGGTCGTTGAAATTAACGAGGCTGATACCGCACTCGAAGCCCTGTTTGACCTCGTTGGTATCCTCCTTAAATCGTTTGAGCGTCGCGATATCGCCTTCCCATGTGACTACGCCGTCGCGGATGAGGCGAGCCTTGGCTTGTCGGCGAATGAGCCCTTCGGTAACGCGGCAGCCGGCGATGGTGCCGACCTTCGAGACCTTAAAGAGTTCCTGAACGACCGCTTTGCCGAGGATGACCTCTTTCTCGATCGCGTCGAGCATACCGATCATCGCGGCCTTGATCTCTTCTTCGACCTTGTAAATGATCGAGTGCAGGCGAATGTCAACGCCTTCATGCTTGGCAACATCGGCAACGCGGGCCTCGGGGCGAACGTTAAATCCAATGATCACGACCGCTGTCGAAGCATCGTCCGCCTGCGTCGCCGAGGCGAGCAAAACGTCCGACTCGGCGATCGCACCGACACCGGCACGAATGACGCGGACCTTGACCTTTTCGGTCGAAAGTTTTTCGAGCGTGCCCTTGAGAACCTCGACCGATCCTTGTACATCGGCCTTGAGAATGACGAGCAGTTCCTTGATCTCGACCTGTCCGAGCGATTCGATACCGCGTTTCGTGGTCTTGAGCATCGCTGCCTGACGAGCGTGCATTTGCCGTGTCTGGGCGATGTCCTGGGCACGTTCGACATCGGCGACGACCTGGAACGTGTCACCGGCTTGCGGTACGCCCTGCAGTCCCAGGATCTCGACCGGTGTTGCCGGCCAAGCTTCGGTCACGGCCTCGCCGCGATCTGAGAACATCGCACGAACCTTGCCTGAATACTGTCCGACGATAAACGGATCGCCGACCCTCAGAGTTCCCTGTTGGACCAGTGCGGTCGCGACAGCTCCGCGGCCCTTATCGAGCTTGGCTTCGAGCACAACGCCTGAGGCACGACGTGTCGGGCTGGCTGTAAGTGCAAGAATATCTGCCTGAAGCAGAACAGTTTCGAGCAAAGTGTCGAGGTTCTGACGCTGTTTTGCCGAAACTTCGACCATTTCGGTCTCGCCGCCCCATTCGACAGGCTGCAGGCCCAGGCCCGATAGTCCTTGTTTGACCTTATCCGGATTTGCTCCGGGTTTGTCGACCTTATTGATCGCAACGATTATAGGAACACCGGCGGCTTTTGAATGCTCGACGGCCTCAATGGTCTGCGGCATGACGCCATCGTCGGCTGCGACTACGAGAATGACGATGTCAGTTGCTTTCGCACCTCGGGCACGCATCATTGTGAACGCCTCATGACCCGGAGTGTCGAGGAAAACGACGCGTCGCGGTTCTGCTGGATTGTCGGCATTCGGCACCATTACGCTGTATGCACCAATGTGCTGGGTGATACCGCCGGCTTCGCCTTCCGCAACGTTTTCTGAACGAATTGCGTCCAGGAGTGAGGTTTTACCGTGGTCGACGTGTCCCATGACAGTGATCACCGGTGCACGAGTCAACTCGACATCATCCGCATCAGCTGCGATGAGCTCCTCGAATTCCTGTTCGATGACCATTTCCTCGAACGGAACAAAGCTGACATCGAATCCAAATCCGGTGGCCATCTCTTTGGCCATCTTCTCGCCGATCGGCTGATTAAGTGTTGCGAATATGCCCTTTTTGATCAAAAGCTGCACGATGTCACGCGGCGTGATACCGAGGGCCTCGGCGAATTCGCGGATGGTCGCACCTTCGGTAAGTCGGATCGCTTTTAGATTGTCGGTGTCGATCGAACCGACCTGGTCGAGGACACGCTCTTCGATGGTTCGCTTCTGCGGCGTATCCAGATCGCGTTCTGCAAATCTGCCGCCCTTGTCATTAGCGCCTTTGCGGCCGCCTGAGCGTCCCGGCCGTCGGCGGTTGTCCGTCGGCGGTGTGTAGGTCATCTGCGGAGCCGCATTCTCGCCGGGCGTGCCCTTAAATTCTACTCGGCGGCCGCGAGCGTCGACGCCGCCCTTATCGCCGAGCAGTCTGCCCGTTTTGGTCGGAGCGTCCGAGACCAGTTTATCGCCGGCCTTAATTCCTTTTTCAAGTGCCTCTTTAGTGAGCGTCAGTGTTTTTCTGACAACACCCGATTTGCCGACGAGGGGCTCAGCCGCGGCCGGTTCTTCGGCCGGTGCCGGAGTTTCTTCGACCGGAGCGGCCTCGACCGTTTCCGAAGTCTCAAGCTCAGCAGGAACTTCGACGGCCTCTTCGGCCACGGGCTCTGCGACTACCTTTTTCTTGAGTGTTTTTGTAACGCTTGTCGGTGCTTCTTCGACCGGAGGGGCGGCCTTGGTGGCAACTAGTTTCTTGACCGTCGGCGTCGCCGGAACCTCATCGGCCGGTGTCACTGCTTCAGCGGGTTCGGCGGCTTCAGGCCCGGTCGTTTCGATGACCGGCGTCTCGACCGCTTCCTCTGCAACCGGTGCTTCAGTGGTGTGGATCGCCTCGTCAGCGTGCGTGCCGTCGTCCTTCTTGGCCGCTTTGATGATCTTGATCGCCCGCTTTGGAGCGACTTCGGTTTTGGGAAAGTACTTGAGCCTGACCTTTTCAGCAAACTCGGCGCTGACCGAGTTTGACGCGACGCTGACGTCTGCACCGACACGGCGCAGATCTTCCATCACGCGTTTCGTGTCCTGTTTCAGCTCTCGCGCCAAGTCGTAAATTCGAACTGCTTTTCGAATTGCCATATATAAAATATCTCAAATCAAGCCCGTCGGTCCCGGGCATTTCTTGCTGCTTTAGCAAGCTCAACGGCCGCATTCGGCCACTCATCGGTGTTGGACGAAAGGCATAATCATTCAGCCTCTTTTTCGTCCGTCACGGCATCGTCGGTCTCTGCAGCGACCTCGTCGCCTGCAGATTCCTCGACGGTTTCTTCGGCGGTTTCAGTGTCGATCGGATCGTCCGCCGCTTCGTCGCTTTCAGTTTCTGCTGGTTCCTCAACCATTTCCTCAGCCGTTTCCTCGATCGGAGTATCGTCTGCGGCTTCTGACGATTCTTCCGATCCTTCCGTTTCTGTGGCTTCATCGGCTTCCGGTTCGCTCTCCGCATTTTTTGCCTCGACGATCAGAGCTGCGGCCGAAATGATCGCTTCGGCCTGATCTAGACTAACGTCGAGATAATCTACCAGATCGTCGACCGAGGTCGCTGCGAGTTTTTCGACATCGTCGATTCCCTTTTCAGCAAGCGTTTCGGCCTGGGTCGTCGTCACGCCCTCGAGAGCGGTGATCGGTACGGCCTCGCCCGACGCCATCATGCGGCCCATTTGTTTGGTGATCTCTTTCTTGAGCAGCTCTTCGCTGACGATCTTGATATCCCAACCAACAAGACGTGCGGCAAGGCGTACGTTCTGTCCTTTCTTACCGATCGCGAGACTCAACTGATCTTCGCCGACAATAACTTCCATCTGGCGGTTGTTAAGATCGGTGATGCGAACCTGAGAGACCTTCGCCGGCGACAATGCGTTCGCTGCAAATACCGACGGCTCTTCGGACCATTCGATAATGTCGATCTTTTCGCCGCGAAGTTCCTTGATAATGGCCTGCACTCGCGAGCCCTTCATACCGACGCACGCTCCGACCGGATCGACGTCCTTTTCGTTGGACGAAACCGCGATCTTTGCACGGTCGCCCGGTTCACGAACGCACGATTTGATAACAACGGTATCGTCGTAAATTTCAGGCACTTCCATCTCAAACAGACGCTTGAGCAATTCGGAAGATGCACGCGAACCCTTGATCTGCTGGCCGCGTTGGTCCTTCGAAACATCAACGATGACAACGCGGATGCGTTCGCCCTGGTTCCACATTTCGCCGCGCGACTGTTCACTTTTCGGAACGATCGCTTCGAGATTGTTGCCTAGATCGACGATCATGTCGCCGCGTTCGAAACGCTTAACAGTGCCGTTGATCAGTTCGCCCTTGCGGTCGATATATTCGTCGTAAACTTTCTCGCGGATGGCCTCGCGGACCTTTTGGACGAGGATCTGCTTGGCGGTCTGGGCGGCGATGCGGCCCATTTCCTCCTGCGGAAGCGGAATAAGAAGCATATCGCCGACCTCGATCTCGTCGCCGGCCATTTCGATGGCGTCGGCCAACGACAACTCGGCAGACTCGTTCTCGACCTCTTCGACCACGGTCTTTTGCACCGAGATCTCGATCATTCCCTCTTCGTTGTTCCAATCAACCTGAATGCTGTCGCCGGTTTTGTCCTGATTGCGGAACTGTTTACGGGCGGCCGCACGGACGGCTTCCTTCATCGCTTCGATGACCATATCGCGATCAAGTCCTTGTTCCGTGCATAGCATTTCAATGCTCTGTCCAATGGATGATGTCATAACTTACTAACCCTGGCGTTTCTTAAACTCCGCGTCGAGATCGATCTTCAAATTTGCTTTTGCCACCGCTTCGTACGGAAATGTCGTTTCTCCGACGGTTCGGTCGTCGATCGTGATCTCGCTGCCGTCAACGCCTGTCAAATTGCCAACAAAATTCTTCTGACCTGTAAATTCCTGTGTGGTTTTGACCTTTACAAGCTTGCCCGTAAACTTTTCAAAATCTGCGAGCGAATAAAGCTCACGTTCGATGCCCGGCGACGACACCTCGAGCACATACTTGCCGGGAATGAAATCTTCGGCATCCAAAAGCTCTTCGATCGCCGATGAAAAACCGCCGCAATCATCGAGCGTGACGCCGTCCGGCTTGTCAATATAGATCCGAACGACCGAATCGCGTTTAGTTCCGGCAACCTCTGTGTGGACCAGTTCGACACCGCGATCTTCAGCGATCTTCGCCGCGATCTCTCTAATTCTGTCCGGAATCGAAAACTCTCCCATCGCGTCACTCGCCACAAAAAATAAAAAGTGGGCACCGGGCCCACTTGATACGTCCGACATACGCATCGCAACAAACGATTAGTATATAAACAAAGTGCTACATAATGCAAGCGAAAAACTATACGGCACCGCGAACCGAGGCGAGGATCTCACTAACCTCGGCGAATTTCTTCTCGATGGGATCGAGTCCTACCGATTTGGGGTCGGCGATAAACTCCTCGATCACCACACAGAGTTCGCGTGTGGCGGCAAGCAGTCGATTGGATTCGCGTTCGAGATTTCGGGCGGCGTCAGGGCGTTCCGATCCGGCCTTTTTCGCCTCGGCAATGC